>NZ_JAMYLL010000028.1:0-76396 GCF_040318045.1 Mesorhizobium sp. M1338
GCAGATCCTTGAAATGACCCAGAAAAACAACCGTTTCCGCCAACGCACCGGCATCGCAAGCCACATCGTCCATCCAAAGCATCCTTCAAAGAATCAGATGCTCTCGACAGATTCAGCTCCTAAACCCCTTGTCACGCGTTAACTCACCCGATTGCCCTGGCGAGATCGTGCGTTCTCTTTACGTTCTGATTTGCCCCTGATAGCCTAGCCTGTCGGCGGCACTGAGGCGCCCGACCCGTCGATGGTGGTGATGGCTGTCTTGTCTTTCCCTTGCGAATCCGGTCTCTCGCGCTGATGGAATTCTCTCCCCAACAGGACGAGGCGCTGCAAGCGGTTGCTCGCTGGCTAAAGACCGGAAAGCCGCAGCTGTTCCGGCTGTTCGGTTATGCCGGCACCGGCAAGACGACGCTGGCGCGTTATTTCGCCGAGCATGTCGACGGCCAGGTGCAATTCGCCGCCTTCACCGGCAAGGCGGCACAGGTTCTGCGCTCCAAAGGCGCGGTCAATGCGCGCACCATCCATTCGCTGATCTACAGGCCGAAGGGCGAGGAGTCGGTGTCGGACGAGGTCACCGGCAAGACGTCGATGTCGCCGACCTTTTCGCTCAACCGGCAGAGCCCGATCACGCGGGCGAAACTGGTCGTCATCGACGAATGTTCGATGGTCGACGAGCAGCTTGGCCGCGACCTGATGAGCTTCGGCACGCCAATCCTGGTGCTCGGCGACCCCGGCCAGTTGCCGCCGATCTCGGGGGGCGGCTTCTTCACCGACCACGAGCCGGATTTCCTGCTCACTGAAATCCACCGGCAGGCGCGCGACAACCCGATCCTGCGGCTGGCGCTCGATGTGCGCGAGGGCCGTGAATTCATGCGTGGCGACTACGGCACGGCGCAGGTGATCGGCAAGGAAGACGTCACCCAGGAGCTGGTGCTGAAGGCCGACCAGGTCTTGGTCGGCACCAACCGCACGCGGCGCCGCTACAATCAGCGGCTGCGCGAACTCAAAGGCTTCAATGCCGACTATCCGCAGGCCGGCGACAAACTGGTCTGTCTGCGCAACGATCCGGCCAAGGGCCTGCTCAACGGCTCGCTATGGAAGGTGATGACCTCGTCGCGCGAAACGGTGAAGCCCGGCATCAATCTGCTGGTGTCACCGGAAGAGGACGATCCGGATCGCGGTGTCGCCAAGATCAAGCTGCTCAAGGCGGCGTTCGAGGATCCCGACGCCGATATTCCGTGGCAGCAGAAGAAGCGCTTCGACGATTTCGACTATGGTTACGCGCTGACCGTGCACAAGGCACAGGGCTCGCAGTGGAACGAGATCGTGCTGTTCGATGAAAGCTGGGCCTTCAAGGAAACCCGCCAGCGCTGGCTCTACACGGCAATCACGCGGGCGGCAGAGCGGCTGACGATCGTCAGGTAGCAGGCAATCGGACGCTATCGCTCCCCGACAGGCTGCGCAGCAAGCCATTGCCAGGCGGCGGCTTCGTCTTCCGCCTTGAAGTGTCTGAATTCGATAGGCGGTGAGGGCGGCAGGAAGCGTTTTGCGTCCGCTATCCAGTCCGGTTCGCCTATCGCCGCGCAACGGCCGACATGTTCCAATGCATGAATGGCGCCCTGCTTCAGGGTCTCGTCCGCGATATCGGCCCAGTCGACGCCCTCGTGGTCGATGAGGCGCACCAGTACGTCGATGCGCTGGTGGAGGGCATAGGCAGCCTCCAGCAACCCGAAAAGGTTTTCGCCATCGGCCGCGGAAACGTGCCCGACGACGTCGATGGCGAAAAGGTCGTCACGGTTGGTCTCGACACGGCGAATCGCCGGCACGGCATCGAGAAAATTCATGGGTGCGTCCTTTCCCGGACTCATTCTTCAGTTCTTGGAACACCCGAAACCCCCTGTCTGTTCCCGTCAAAGGCATTATAGGTGGCGCATCGAATGATTTCCGAGGCCATCGCCATGCCCGCAAAACTCTCCGTCAATCTCAATGCCATCGCCATGCTGCGCAACCGGCGCGACCTGCCGTGGCCCAGCGTCACCGGCCTCGGCCGCATTGCGCTCGCGGCCGGGGCGCACGGACTGACGGTGCATCCGCGCCCCGACGAGCGGCACACAAGACACTCCGACTTGCCTGAGATCCGGTCGCTGATCGACGACGAGTTTCCGCGTGCGGAATTCAACATCGAGGGCTATCCGACCGAGGAGTTCCTGGCACTTGTGGAAAAGCATCAGCCCGAACAGGTGACGCTGGTGCCGGACGATCCGGCCCAGGCAACCTCCGACCACGGCTGGAACTTCGCGGCACAGGCCGCGTTCCTCACTCCGATCGTCAAACGCCTGAAGAAGGGAGGCTTTCGCGTGTCGCTGTTTGCCGATCCGGACCCCGATTGCGTGGCCGCCGCGCGCGATACCGGGGCCGACCGCATCGAGCTCTATACGGGTCCGTATGGAAGCTGTCATTCGGATTCCGCCAAAGCAGCCAAGGAATTGGAAAGGTTGGGAAAAACCGCCGATGCCGCGCTTGCCGCCGGGCTTCAGGTCAATGCCGGGCATGACCTGGTGGTCAGCAATCTGCCTGCGCTTGCCAAGCGCATTCCGGCATTGGCCGAAGTGTCGATCGGACATGGGTTGACAGCCGACGCATTGGAGTATGGCATGGCCGGCACGGTGGGGCGATTTCTCAAGGCCTGCGGGTGGTAGCGATGGCAGACTCGCGCGACAGAGATGGCAGCCATTACCCAACGGCACTTGATATTGCATCGCAGCAAGCGTAGAGCACCGCGCGCTTATCGGAGTGTCGTCCATGGCCCTTACCAATGCTGGTACTGAGGCAGAATCTGTCGAACAATCGAGCCATCCAGAGGTCGAACAGCACAGCACCAAGATTCTGATGCTGGGCGCGCTCGGTGTCGTCTATGGTGATATCGGCACCAGCCCGATCTACGCCTTTCGCGAAGCATTGCACGCCTCGTCCGGCGGCGATGTCGCCGAACGTGGCGACATCCTTGGCGTTTTGTCGCTGATCATCTGGTCGCTCACGATCACGGTTACAGTAAAATATATCATGTTCGTGCTGCGCGCCGACAACCGCGGCGAGGGCGGCGTGCTGTCGCTGATGGCGCTGGCGCGCGGCAGCTTCCCGACGCGCTCGGCGATCATTCTCGCCATCGGCATTGTCGGGGCCTCGCTGTTTTTCGGCGATGCCGTCATCACGCCGGCCATCTCGGTGCTGTCGGCGGTCGAGGGCATGAATGTCGTCACGCCTGCTTTCCAACCTTATGTGGTACCGCTGACATTGGTCATTCTGGCCATACTGTTCGCGGTGCAGCGGTTCGGCACGGGTGGTGTCGGCTTGGTGTTTGGCCCGGTGACCGCCGTGTGGTTCCTGGCCATTGGCCTTTCCGGTCTCAATCACATCGTCGCCGATCCGGAAATCCTGTGGGCAATCAGTCCGCACTATATCGCCGCCTTCCTGATCAATTCGCCCGACGTCGCTTTCGTCACCGTCGGCGCCGTCTTCCTCGCGGTCACCGGTGCCGAGGCGCTCTATGCCGATCTCGGTCATTTCGGCCGCAAGCCGATCGTGCTGGCTTGGCTGGCGATCGTGTTTCCTTGCCTGCTGCTCAACTATGCCGGGCAGGGCGCATTCGTGTTGGCCAATGGCGGAGTCGTCGGCCATCCATTCTTCGAGATGAACGGAGGCTGGACGCTGATCCCGATGGTCGTGCTGGCGACCGCCGCGACCGTCATCGCCAGCCAAGCGGTCATATCAGGCGCTTTCTCGCTGACCCGGCAGGCGGTGCAGCTCAACATGTTGCCGCGCCTCGAAATCCTGCACACGTCGGAGAGACAGTCCGGCCAGATCTACATGCCGCGCGTCAACCTCTTGTTGGCGTTGGTGGTGATGATGCTGGTCGTCGGCTTCGGCGAGTCCAGCAGGCTGGCCTCGGCCTATGGCATCTCGGTGACCGGCAACATGCTGGTGACGACGACCCTGCTCTTCGTCATCATGACACGCATCTGGAAATGGAACCTCTGGCCGGCAATCGCGCTGACGGCGCTGTTCATGTTCATCGATATAGGCTTCTTTGCCTCCAACATCGTCAAGGTGTTCGAGGGTGGTTGGGCCTCGTTGGCGGTGGCCTTCGCTATAATCATGGCCATGTGGACCTGGGTGCGCGGCAGTCGCTACCTGTTCGACAAGACCCGCCGCAACGAGATCCCGCTCGATTTCCTCGCCGGCAATCTGTTGAAGAAAAAGCCGCAGCTGGTGTCCGGCACCGCCGTGTTCCTGACCAGCGATCCGCTCAGCGCGCCAACCGCGCTGATGCACAGCCTGAAGCACTACAAGGTGCTGCATGAGCAGAACGTCATTCTTTCGGTGGTGACGGCGCCGCAGCCAGTGGTGCCTGACAGCGACCGGGTCAAGATGGAGACGGTCAACGAGCTGTTCATGCGGGTGACGCTGACCTTCGGCTACATGGAGCAGCCCAACATCCCGCGCGCGCTGGCGATCTGCCGCAAGCAAGGCTGGAAGTTCGACATCATGACGACCTCGTTCTTCCTGTCGCGGCGTTCGCTCAAGGCCTCGCCCAATTCCGGAATGCCTGTGTGGCAGGACCGGTTGTTCATCGGCCTGGCGCGCACGGCGGCCGACGCGACGGAGTATTTCCAGATCCCGACCGGTCGTGTGGTGGAGATCGGTACACAGGTGGCGATCTGACCGGCTCGGAATAAAAGCGGCTCTGCCGCGATCCTTCGCGCCCCCCTCTGTCCTGCCGGACATCCCCCACGAGGGCAGGGCTATCGCATATGGATTCTTGCGAAGAAGACCCCCACCCTAACCCTCCCCACAAGGGGGAGGGAACGCTGCCGCGTGCCTTTAATTCTTCTTTGGCACCGAAAAGACAGGCGATTCGCCTAGGTCAGCACCAACGGAAGTCTCCCTCCCCCTTGTGGGGAGGGGTTAGGGGTGGGGGTCCGTGCCGCGCAGGCATCTCAGGACTATGCCCGGCGAAAACGCCGCTTCAGCCCGCCAGGGCTGCTTTGTTCGCCTCGAGAAATTGCTTCAACGTCTTTGGCGTTCTGCCGGAAAGTTTCTCGATCGCGTCGGTCACCATGGCGATGCGGCCGGAGCGCGTGTTGGCGTCGAAGGACACGACGACGTCAGCGAAATCCTCGGGGACACCGGCCGCCTTCACGCCTTCGGTCAAGGCTTCATCCGGAACCTGCACGACATCGAGCGGCTTGCCGGTGACCTCGCTCACCAGGGCGGCGATTTCGGCCGTGGTGTAGGCGTGCGGGCCGGTCAACGTGTAGGTCTTGCTTTCGTTTGAGGCGCCAGCGAGGCCGGCGGCGATCGCCGCGGCCATGTCATCGCGTGCGCCGTGCGCAATGCGGCCTTCGCCGGCGGACGTATACCAGTGTCCCGAGGCGATCGCGTGCGGCAGTGCCATGAACAGATTCTCCTGGTACCAGCCGTTGCGGAAGATCGTGTAGGGGATGCCGCTCGCCTTGATCGCCTGCTCGGTGCTGTAGTGATCGTTGGCGAACAGCACGGGCGAAACTGGCTCGGGATTGGGCATCGAAGTGTAGAGCAGATGCGAAATGCCGGCGTTCTTGGCCGCGGCGACTGCATTTTCGTGCTGCTTCAGGCGTTTGCCGCTTTTGAGATCGAGATCGCCGGTCGAAATGATCAGCACCTTGTCGGCGCCCTTGAATGCGGTTTCCAGCGAAGCCGCGTCGTTGAAATCGGCGGCCCTGACGACAACGCCGCGTGCCGCCAAATCGGCCACGTTTTCTGGATTGCGTGTTGTGGCGATGATCTTTGCCGGCGGAACTTTGTGCGTGTCCAGGAGATAGTGGATGACGCCGCGGCCAAGCTGGCCGGAGGCGCCGGTGACGAGAAGGGTTTCGGTCATGGGGGATCCTGACGTTGCGCCGCAAGGGCGGATCGAGTGGTAGTCTCGGAAAGAGACCAGCACTAAAATAGGAATTGACCCACCGCCGTAAAGAAGGCAGTTTTTCGGGAGGTAGGCACAGGCAGGGAACCACCCATGGACGGCAAGGTCATCAATCTGAAATCGAAGATGGAGATCTATAAGGCGATGAGCGGGGACGGCAATTTCGCCAATTGTCCGGTCCGCGATGTCATCCAGGGCGTCAGCGGCAAATGGAGATCGCTGCTGATGATGGCGCTGGCTGAAAGACCCTATCGCTTCGGCGAGTTGAGGCGCCTGGTGCCCGATATTTCGCAACGCATGCTGACCCAGACGCTGCACGATTTGCAGCGCGATGGCTATGTCCATCGTGAGGTGTTCCCGACCAAACCACCGAGTGTTGAATACAGCCTGACCGATCTAGGGCGCTCGATGTTCGGCGCTTTTCATCAATTGATTCTATGGGCCGAACTCAACCACGATGCGGTGCGGATAGCGCGCGCCGATTTTGATGCCGCCCAAGGTTGAGCCGGCCAATGCCCGGAGCCGCAACTTGATTTCGCCCGACGGCTGAAGGATTGTCCTCGCCAATCAGGCTTGGGGCATCGAGATTTCATACCATATCGCAATTGCGGGCGCCGGCCCGGCTGGGCTGGCCATGGCGCTCTATCTCAAGCGTGCCGGGCATCGGGTCACCGTCTTCGAGCGCTTCGACGAACCGAAGCCGGTCGGCTCCGGACTGATCCTGCAGCCGACCGGGCTGACGGTGCTGGCCGATCTTGGCCTGCTCGACGACATACTGGCGCTGGGCAGTCGCATCGACCGCCTGCATGGCGCCGACGCTAACACAGGTCGTACCGTGCTCGACGTCCGCTATGATGCGCAACATGGCGGTCGCTTCGGGTTGGCGGTGCATCGGGCGGCCTTGTTCGGGGTGCTTTATCGAGCAGCGCAGCGCGAGGCGATCGCTATCGAAACCGGCGTTGAAGTCGAGGCGCTGGAGACGGGCGAACGGGCAACGCTGATCCGTGGCAACGGACGAAGGGCGGGGCCATTCGATCTGGTCGTCGACGCCGGCGGTTCGCGCTCGAAACTGCGACGCGCAAGCGCTCCAGGCGAGCCACGACCACTTACCTATGGCGCGTTCTGGGCCTCGCTCGGTTGGCGCGGCGAAGGTTTTGACGAGCATGCGCTGCTGCAACGCTACGACAAAGCGAGCGTGATGATCGGCGTGCTGCCGATCGGCCGGCCGGAGCCGGGCGCTGAAAAGATGGTGGCATTCTTCTGGAGCCTCAAGCCGGCCGATGCCGAGCGGGTGCGGGCAGTGGGTCTCGACGCCTGGAAGGAGAGGCTGGTCGCGCTGTGGCCCGAATGCGAGGCGTTCACCAGCCAGGTCGAGGATTTCGACCAGCTCTCGCTGGCGCGCTATGGCCACCACACGATGAAATGGCCGGCCGGCCGGCGGCTGGCCATCATCGGCGATGCGGCACACTCGACCAGCCCGCAGCTCGGGCAAGGGGCCAATATGGCACTGCTCGACGCGGCGGCGCTCAGCCATGCGCTGGCGAGGACGGCGAGTGTCGAGGCAGCGCTTGAAGCCTATGCGAAGGCGCGCCGCTGGCATGTGCGGATCTTCCAGGCGCTGTCGCTGGCGTTCACGCCGTTCTACCAGTCGGATTCCGTGACGCTTCCCTTTATCCGCGACAGGCTGGTGGCGACGGTGGCAAAAATTCCGCCGGCACCGCGGTTCCTCGCCTCGATGGTGGCCGGCACGGTGATCGATCCGTTCAAGCGGATCGGGCTTGCAGAGGCGAAATGGCCGGATCGCTTCGGTGGATGAGGCTCGAAAGGTATGATCCCTTCGCCCGCAGGAAGGCATGCAGGCCTTGCGGGTAGCCCGGCGCCACGGCGTGCTTGATCGACGGGCGTTCACTCAACGCCTGGCGCCAGGCGCGGACGAGCGGTTTACCGTCAAGGATGCCGAAATCACCGATCCGGTCGAAGGCGTCCAGATAGCGGAAGACCGGACCGTAAACGGCGTCGACCAGCGAAAAGTGCTCGCCGGCGAACCAGGGTCCGCCAAGCTCGTCCGCCAGTTCGGTTTCGAGACGATCGAACATGGCTGACAGCGCGCTGGATTCGGCCAGGAAGCCGGCCTCGGTCGACGCTGAATAGAACCGGCCGATGGCGTTGAGCGTGGCCGAGCCGAACTCGATCCAGGCACGGTGCCGGGCGCGGGTATAGGGGTCGGTGGGGTGGAGGGGATTGGCCTGCGTCTCTTCGAGGAGTTCGAGGATGACCGCGGATTCGAAGATCACCGTTTCCTCGCCATTTCGCTGCAGGCGCAGCAGCGGCACCTTGCCGAGCGGTGAAATCGCCTTGAACCAGTCCGGCTTGTTGGCGAGGTCGATATCGACGCGCTCGAACGGCACGCCCTTTTCAGCCAGTGAAATCGCGGCGCGCTGAACATAGGGGCAGAGATGGTGGCTGACGAGAATGAGCTTGTCGGTCATTTTACTCGCCCCAATGTCGGCGAGTTCGCGGATTTCGTGTTTCATTGGACTGGCTTTCCATAATTTAATGCACTTGCATCTATGTAAATGCATATGCATTGAACGTCAAGCTTGATGCAATTGCATCTATTGCCTATGCTGGGCCATGACCGAGACAGCCATGCCTTCGCCCGAAGCCATCAAGGCCTGGGCCCGCCTGATGCGCGTTTCGCGCCAGCTGGTGGAAAGCGCTGAAGAGGCGTTAAAGGCCGCCGGCCTGCCGCCGCTTGCCTGGTATGACGTGCTGCATGAGATCGCCGAGGCGGGCGAGGGCGGGCTGCGGCCGTTTCAGCTGATCGAGCGCACTCTATTCGCGCAATACAACATATCGCGGCTGCTGGCGCGGCTCGAGGCCGATGGGCTGGTGGAGAAGCTGCCGGTGGCCGATGACGGCCGTGGCCAGACCATCCGCATCACCACCAAAGGCCGCGAGACGCGGCGTCGAATGTGGGCTGTCTACGGACTGTCGATCGCCGAACTGGTCGGCGCCAAGCTCTCGGGAGATGAGTTGACCATGGTCTCGGCACTGCTTGGCCGACTGCGCCATCCGCCCATCGCGGACTGATGCCACGGCGCCGAGCCGGCTCGGCGAGGTCAAGCCGGATGGCTGCCCCAGAGAAACGCCAGCGTCGACAAAACACCGAGCACCGTGCGAACCAGATGCAGATTGCCCCATTTGATGATCAGGGGCCTGGCTTGCGGATTGACGGCGCCTGCATCCATCGCCTCCAGCACCCTGTTGGTCGGCATCATCGCGATCAGCGTCCACGGCCAGGGCAGGATGATCAACACCGCGCCAACCAGGAAGGCGAGACCGCCGGTCTGCCACCAGGCAATCAGGCCAAGAACGCAGGCGACAATGGCAATCGACGCCTGCATGGCGGCGCCGCGTTTGTAGGAAGGCTGCCATTCCTGCAGCAGTGCCTTGTCGTCGAGACGAAGCCGCGCCGGCTGTTCCGCGACGCCGACGTAAATCGCGGCGCCGGAGAATACGGCGGCAACCGTCAAGGCGAGCAATCCGATCAGCATCTTCTTTCCCCGCGCAAGCCGCCGCCGTCCAGAAAGAAATAGGGCTTGCAAGGCCCAAAACAATACGCCATAGATCAGGCGAACCGTAACGTACGGTACGGCTTGCCGAAATAACCGGCCGGCCTTACCTGCCGAGAGAAGAGCGTGTTGCACATCGTACCCGAGATCGACACCAGCCAAGCGCTGACAGAGCGGCAGAAGGCCGTGCTCGACGCGGCGTTGCGGCTGCTGGTCGAGGAGGGCGATCAGCTGACCATGACCGCCGTGGCGCGCCGTGCGAGCTGTTCCAAGGAAACGCTCTACAAATGGTTCGGCGATCGTGACGGGCTGCTGACGGCGACAGTGCAATGGCAGGCCTCGAAGGTGCGGGTGGCGCAGGTCGATGGCAAGGGGCTTGATCTCGCCTCGCTGACGGCAAGCCTCGAACGCTTCGCTTCCGACTGGCTCCAAGTAATCTCCAGCGATACCTCGATCGCGCTCAACAGGGTTGCGGTCGGTCATGCCGGCTCGGGCAAGGACAACCTTGGCGCCGTCGTGCTGGAAAATGGCCGCTTCGCGCTGGCCAAGCGGCTGAAGCCTGTGCTTGAAGCCGGCCGGCGGGCCGGACTTCTGGAATTCTCGGATGCCGAAACGGCATTCCGTACCTTTTTCGGGCTGGTCGCCCGCGACGTGCAGATCCGTCTGCTGCTCGGCGACCGGCTGGAATTGACTGAGGCGGCGATCGGCGGCGATGCCGCGCGGGCGACGCAGCAGTTTCTCGCTCTTTTCGGAGCAAAAACCGGCCGTAAGGCTGATTCATAAAACGGGAAGGAAGACAAAATGCGCGTCTATTACGATCGTGATGCCGATCTCAATCTGATCAAGGGCAAGAAGGTCGCCATCATCGGCTATGGCAGCCAGGGCAGGGCGCATGCGCTCAACCTCAAGGATTCCGGCGCCAAGGAGATCGCCATCGGTCTCAAGGTCGGCTCGGCGACCGCCAAGAAGGTCGAGGCCGATGGGCTCAAGGTGATGAGCGTGGCGGATGCCGCCAAATGGGCCGACCTGATGATGATGGCAACGCCCGACGAACTGCAGGCCGACATCTACAAGAACGAGATCGCGCCGAACATCCGCGATGGTGCGGCGATCGCTTTCGCTCACGGCCTCAACGTGCATTTCGGCCTCATCGAGCCGAAGTCGACGGTCGACGTCGTCATGATCGCGCCCAAGGGCCCCGGCCACACGGTGCGCGGCGAATACCAGAAGGGCGGCGGCGTGCCGTGCCTGGTCGCGGTCAACCAGGACGCCTCGGGCAATGCGCTGGATCTAGCGCTGTCCTACGCCTGCGGCGTCGGCGGTGGCCGTTCGGGCATCATCGAGACCAATTTCCGCGAGGAATGCGAGACCGATCTGTTCGGCGAGCAGGTCGTGCTGTGCGGCGGTCTGGTCGAGCTGATCCGCGCCGGTTTCGAGACGCTGGTGGAAGCTGGTTATGCGCCTGAGATGGCCTATTTCGAGTGCCTGCACGAGGTCAAGCTGATCGTCGACCTGATCTACGAAGGCGGCATCGCCAACATGAACTACTCGATCTCGAACACCGCCGAATGGGGCGAATACGTCTCGGGTCCGCGCATCATCACCGCCGAGACCAAGGCCGAGATGAAGCGCGTGCTGAGGGATATCCAGACCGGCAAGTTCACCTCGGAGTGGATGCAGGAATACCGCGCCGGCATGTCGCGCTTCAAGGGCATCCGCCGTATGAACGACAGCCACCAGATCGAGGAAGTCGGCGCCAAGCTGCGCGCGATGATGCCCTGGATTTCGAAGAACAAGCTGGTCGACAAGGCGAAAAACTGAGCGAAATCAGCACATTCCAAGACAGACAGCGTCTACAGCTGAATCGGAAACGGCGCCCCGTGGCGCCGTTTCCTTATTCTGTCGGTAAGTGGCTGCAGATCAGCTGTAGGGCGACCAGCACTGCTGGCGCGGGCCGTTATAAGGCTGGAACGTGTTGTCCCAGGCGCGATACGACCGGTAACGGTTGTAGCACCATTGGACATGGGCACTCGAAAGCCGTCCTGCGCGGTAATAGCGGCGCGGCGCCGGCCTGTCATAGTAGTTGTAGTTGTTGTACATGCTGCCGAGGCTGAGCCCCAGCCCTAGGCCCAGGAGCGCGGCCGCTCCATCATCGTAATAGCGGCCGCCGCGATAATGATGGCGACCGTGACGCCAACGCCAGTCATTTCCGCCATCCCAGTTGCCGCGGCGCCAGTTGTCATGGTTCCAGTAGCGACGGCCGTCATGGCGGCGCCACCTCCAATTGTCACCGTAGAACTGACGGTCATTACCGCCCGCCCATTCGTCGCGGATCGGGGTGACCGTCGGCGCCGCCGTGCTGGTGGGAATCGACAGTGTCGGCTGCATGATCGGGCCGGCAGCGGACGGTGCCGTGATGCCGGAGACGATACCGAGCGCTATTAGCCCGGATTTTACCGTGGACGAAAAGAGCGAATTCATTGCACTCTCCAAGGGGTACAGGCCCCACGCCAAGCCGAGGAATGGGCCTAATGTGGACGTTTGCATCTGAACGGCGGATGAACGGAAAGGTTCCGTCAACCATGGCGCGAAGGCGCCTAGGACCCAACCGGTCTCGCTGGCGGTCCTGCGATCTTGTTTTCCGCGGCACTTGCGGGCAAAGGTCATGGCATGTCACTGCGCCTTGCCACCTTCAACGTCGAGAACCTGATGAACAGGTTCGATTTTTCCGGCTACCGCAACCAGCTCAACGAGGATCGCACGCTGGCGCTGTTCGATATCCAGAGCGAGGTGGAATACAAGATGCTGGAGCAGGCCCGCGCCATCGCACAGTCCGACGATACGCGCCAGCTGACGGCGCTGGCGATCGCCGCCACCCGCGCCGACATCGTCTGCATGCAGGAAGTCGACAACATCGAGGCGCTGAAGGCGTTCGAACACGGCTACCTGTTCAAGATGGTGGGGCAAGGCTACCGGCAGAAATACACCACATCGGGCAATGATACGCGCGGCATCGACGTTGCCGTGATGATGCGCAACGAAACCGCGCAGGGCCAGCCGATCGAATTCGTGCGCATGACCAGCCACGCCTATGTCACCTACGAACAGTTCGGGCTGCACACGCCGGAACTGGCGGCACTCGGCAACCAGGCCAATGAGCGCATCTTCCGGCGCGATTGCCTGGAAATCGACATCACGGTGGGCAGCGTGCCGCTGACGCTTTACCTCGTGCATTTCAAATCGATGGGCTCGCCGCGCAATGGGCTCGACGGGCGCGAGGCGACCATGCCGATCCGCATCGCCGAGGCGCAGGCCGTGCGGCGGATCATCGAGGAGCGTTTCGGCAAGGACCACGCCGCCGACAAACGCTGGGCGATCTGCGGCGACATGAACGATTACCGGCAGCGCGTGAAGGTGGCCGGCGACGCGATCGACGGCTACCGCTTCGAGGTGGTCGACGAGACCCTATCCTGCATCAACGTGCTGACGGCCGGCGGTTTCTGCGAAAACCTCGTCGAGCGGCGGCCCGAGATAGATCGCTGGAGTTTTTATCACACGCGCGGACCAGAAGAGCGGCATCTGTGCCAACTCGACTATATCCTGTTGTCGAAGGGGCTCGCTGCCAGCAACGCGACGGCCGTTCCCGACATTATCCGCAACGGCCAGCCCTGGCGCACGATTTTCCCATCCGGCCAGGAGGTCGACCGCTTTCCGCGCGCCGGCTGGGATCGGCCGAAGGCGTCGGACCATTGTCCGGTGGCCATCACCCTGGACATCGTTTGATACGCCCATGAGTTTCGACCTGCCGCGCAATGTCATCCTGCCCGTCGACGCCGTCGACGTCAGGCTCGATCCCCGTCCGCATCCCTTCGCCTGGGACAATGCAGAGGCCATCGCTGAGAATTGGCAGCGCGAAGTCGCCGCCAATCCGGCGCTGTTCGATGGCATGGTGGTGCTGCTGTCGCAACTCGCGTACCGCGACAACCGTCTCGTCGGCCGCTGCCATGCGGTCAATTACTCGACTTTCCTGCTGTGGCGAAAAAGGCGTGAGAATTCGGGCGCCGAGCATGCCTATGCGCATGCCATGCTGGTGGCCGGCGACAATGCGCTGGTGGCGATCCGCATGGGACCGCACACGGTCAACGCAGGCAGCGTCTATTTCGCCGCCGGCTCGTTCGAGCCGATCGACTTTCGCGATGGTCTGGTCGATGTCGATTTCAACATGATCCGCGAGGTGCGCGAGGAAACCGGGCTCGACCTGTCGGGTGCCGAACGCGGCAAGCGCTACCACGCCCTGTCGACCAATAGCGGCACGGTGATCTTCCGGCGTTATCACGCGACAGCGCCCGCCGACGAGATCGCCCGGCGCATCTCGGCTTTCGTCGCCACCGAAACCGATCCGGAGATCGAGGGCCCGGTGATCATCCGCCATGCCGCCGACCTGCCGGTCGGGCTGTCGCCGCATATGAAGCCGCTGATCGAGTGGCATTTTGCGGGCAAGGACTCTCTGTTTTGACGCAATTCCGGACGGAAAACCGCTTCACACTTTTCCTGGAATTGCTCTAACCGCGCGTCTTGTTCTGCGCGTCCTTGCGATCGTTGCGAGCAGCGACGAGGAACAGGATAAAGCCGATGCCCAGCAAGCCGCCCATCGCCATTCCTATGGTCTGGCCGACGATCGCCTGAAAATCCGATGTGACGCGATCGGGATTGGCAAGGCCGTAGCGGGCGAGATACCACCAGATGCCCGCCAGACAGGCCTCGATGATGACCATCGCCAGGATCAGCCGCGCTTTTTTGCTCATCCGCTATTCCTCCGCCCAAGGCGAGTGCCCTAGCATCGCGAACGGTGCGGCGACAGTGGCGGAGCAAGGTGGAGCTGTGAAGACTGTGCAAAAGCCGGTCGGAGCGCTGGGAGCGTTTCCGACTGCGTTGCCCCTACTCGTGCCTTAGCGCATCGATCGGGTCGAGCCTGGCGCCGCGCAGCGCCGGGAAGAAGCCGAACACCATGCCGATCAGCGCGGAGAAGCCGACGGCGAGCAGGATGACCGCCGGGCTTGGCGCGAAGGGGATGGTCAGCGTTACGGAAGCGAGGCCGGCCAACGCCAGGCCGATCAGGATACCGATGATGCCGCCGAGCAGCGACAGCACCGTCGCCTCGACCAGGAACTGGATGAGGATGTGCTTTTCATGCGCGCCGATGGCCAGCCTGATGCCTATCTCGCGGGTGCGTTCGGTGACCGACACCAGCATGATGTTCATGATGCCGATGCCGCCGACCAGCAGGCTGACGCCGGCGACCGCGCCCAGCATGCCGGTCATGGTGGTGGTGGCGCTGGCCATGGCGTCGGCGATCTGGGTCATGTCGCGGATGGCGAAATCGCTCTCGCGCTCGGGCGTGATGCGGCGCGCATCGCGCAAAATGTCCTCGACGCGCGGCTGCAGTTCGCTGGTCGGCGTGCGGTCGTCGGCGGCGATGTAGATGTTGTCGATGTCGCGGTTGCCGGCGATGCGGCGCTGATAGGCATGCAGCGGCATCAAGACGACATTGTCCTGGTCCTGGCCGAAGCCGGTATAGCCCTTGGGCTCGAGCAGGCCGATGATCTTGCAGGAGGTGCGGTTGACGCGGATGATCTCGCCCTCCGGATCACCGGCGCCGAAGAACTGCTGGCGCACCGTCTCGCCGATCAGGCACACGCCGGTGCCCGAGCGGGTTTCGGAATCGCTGAATGGGCGGCCGGACACCAGCTTCCAGTCGCGCGCATCGAGATAGGCGCTGTCGGTGCCGGTGACGCCCGAGGTCAGGCTCTCGGTGCCGAAGATGACGCGGACCTGCTTTTGCGAGGCCGGCGAAATGGCGCGAGCGCCGGTCAGGTGCGCAACGAGCGCCGCCAGGTCCTTTTCGGCCAGCGGACGCGCCACCTGATCGAGCCCTCCCGGACCGCCGGGACCGGCCGGGCGGCCGGAACGGACGACCAGCAGATTGCTGCCGAGCTTGGAGATGTCGGCCTTGACCTTTTCGGTGGTGCCCGAGCCGATGGTGAGCATGGCGATGACGGCTGCAACGCCGATGACGATGCCGAGCAATGTCAGGAACGAGCGCAGCACGTTGCGGCGGATCGAGCGGAGCGAGAGGCGGACGGTTTCCCAGATCATGGCTACGCCGTCTCCAGCTTTATTGTATCGGAGGCGACGTGGCCGTCGAGGAAGCGAATGGTGCGTTCGGCATAGCCGGCAACGTCGGCCTCGTGCGTGACCATGGCGATGGTCAGGCCAAGTTCGGTGTTCAGCCTGGTCAGCAACTCCATGATCTCGTGCGTGCGGGCGGTGTCGAGATTGCCGGTCGGCTCGTCGGCGACGAGTAAGGTTGGGCGGGTAACGATGGCGCGCGCGATCGCCACCCGCTGCTGCTGGCCGCCGGAGAGTTCCGCCGGGGTGTGGTGTTCGCGGCCGACAAGGCCGACCTCCGCCAACGTCTGCATGGCAAGGTCGCGGCGCTGGCGGGCGGCAACGCCGCGGTAGATCAGCGGCAGTTCGACATTTTCGGCCGCCGTGGTGCGGGCCAGCAGATTGTAGCCCTGGAAGACGAAGCCGACATAGAGGTTGCGCAGCATGGCGCGGCGGTTGCGGTCGAGACGGCCGGCGTCGATACCCATGAAGGAATAGGTTCCGGCCGTCGGCGTGTCGAGGCAGCCGATGATGTTCATCGCCGTTGACTTGCCGGAGCCGGACGGCCCCATGATGGCGACGAATTCGCCGCGCTGGATCGCAAGGTCGACGCCGGCCAGCGCATGAACCTTGGCTTCGCCCTGGCCGTAGCTCTTCCAGACCTTGTCGAAGGTGATGAGCGTCGCGCTCGGGGCCACGGTATCAGCTCCGCTGCTGCGACGCTGTGATAACCTGAGCGCCTTCGTCCAGGCCGGAGGTGATCTCGGTCAGTTCGCCGTCGGTGGAACCGATTTTGACGTTGACCGGGCGCGGACGCCCGTTCTCCAGCACGTACAGCGTGCGCGAGCCATCGGTAGGCGCCGTCGCGGCCTGGCGCTGGCGGTTGCCGCCGGGGCGACCCATGCGGCCGGTGAACAGGTCGCTCATGCTCCACGCGCGGGTGGCAGGCGCCGTGGGCCGATAACGAAAGGCGGTGGCCGGCACGGTGAGCACGCCCTTGGCCTGTTTGGTGACGACCGAAACGGTGGCGGTCATGCCGGGTCGCAGCAACAGCTCGTTGTTGTCGACCTTGAGCCGCGCATTGTAGGTGACGACGCCGTCGGTGGTCACCGAGGCATAGGAGATGTCGCGGATCTCGGCATCGAACGGCCGCTCCGGGAAAGCATCGACGGTGAAGCGGGCATGCTGGCCGGATCTGACCGCGCCGATGTCGGCCTCGTCCACCGCCGCCACCAGTTCCATGTTTCTGAGATCTGCGGCGATGATGAACAGCACCGGTGCCTGCAGGGAGGAGGCGACCGTCTGGCCGGGGTCGACCGAGCGCGTCAGCACGATGCCGTCGATCGGCGCATAGATGGTGCTGTTGGCAAGGTCGGTCTGCTGCGATTTCAGATCGGCATTGGCGATGGCGAGGTTAGCCTGGGCGCTGTCGAGCGCGGCCTTGGAGCGATCGCGCGTCGCGGTCGCCGCCTCGAGCGACTGGTCGGTCGCCATGCCGCGCTTGGTCAAAGCCGCCGCGCGGACAAGCGCCTTTTCGTTCTCGGCCAGCGTTACCGTGGCGTCCTCGACATTGGCCGCCGCTGCCTTGGCCGAGGCTTCGGCCCGTTCGATCTGGACCTGCAGCTTGGTCGTGTCGAGCGCCGCCAGCACGTCGCCCTTCTTGACCTGCTGGTTCTCCTCGACAGACACCGAACGGATGATCCCGGAGAGCTGGCTGGAAATATCGACCTGGGTGAGCGGCTGCAGCGTGCCGGTCGCCGACACCGCGACGGTAAGGTCAGCCTTGGCGGCAGGCACTGTGGTGTAATCAACCTTGGCCGGCGAGCCGGCATACCACTGATAGGCGCCAAGCCCGGCGGCGAGCACGATCAGCGCCAGCAGCGCATATAGCCAGCCGCGCCGGCGCGACTTGCGCAGGCCCGTCTTGTCGAGCCCAAGCGCCGTCTCGATGGCGGAATCCGATTCGGTCTTTGGCAGATTGACAATCTGGTCCACGCTGGACCCCTATAATGGGCAATGTCTCTATCTGTGCACAGATCAGGCTTGACGGTTCAAATATCAAATTAAATTTCGCCCATGTTGGGATTGAGGCAGGAATGAAAACCCGGAATTACTTGCTTTACGACGTGTTTACGACCGAGCGACTGGCCGGCAATCCTTTGGCCGTCGTGCTGGACAGCAAGGGATTGGATACCGCCGCGATGCAGGCCATCGCGCGCGAATTCAACCTGTCGGAATCGGTGTTCGTGCTGCCGCCGGACAATCCCAAGCATAAAAACCGCATCCGCATTTTCACGCCCGACTATGAAATGCCGTTCGCCGGCCACCCGACGGTGGGTTCGGCGATCGCGCTGGCCGAGCTGGCGGAGGAGGGCGGCGCCGGCATCTTCGTGCTGGAGGAAAACATCGGCCCGGTGCGTTGTGCCGTCAGCAAGCATGATGGAGCGACCTTTGCCGAGTTCGACCTGGCGAAGCTGCCGGAGCCGCTGAAGCTGGAGGCCGACCCGGAGGCTATCGGTGCGGCCCTTGGCCTGACGCCGCACGAAATCGGTTTCGAGAATCATCGCGTCGCGTTCTGGTCGGCGGGCGTGCCCTATGTGACCATTCCGGTCGCCAATCTCGAAGTGGCGGGCCGCATCCGTCTGGACAACCAGGCCTGGTCGGAACTGGCGCCACGCAAGAGCGAGTGGGCCTTCGCCAGCCCCTATGTCTATTGCCGCGAGACGGTGAACCACGAAAGCGCCTTCCATGTGCGTATGATCGTGCCAGGCACGCCTTCCTACGAGGATCCGGCAACCGGCTCGGCGGCAGCGGCTTTTGCCGGCGCGATCATGCATTTCGACGCGCCGACCGACGGCATTTCGCAGCTGTGGATCGAGCAGGGGCTGGAGATGGGCAGGCCATCTCGAATTCGCCTCGAACTAACCGTGGAAGGCGGAAAACTTGCCTCCGCACGCATCGGCGGTAATGCGGTCAAGGTCGCCGAAGGCAAGCTGTTCGTCTGACTATGTGCGGCACTTAAGCGATTTGTCGGGAAATGATTCCGGCAGGGCTGGACAGGACCGATGGTGGCGGCTATATGCCCGCCAACGCCGGTTTTTGCCGGCCGAGTGGGTGCGTAGCTCAGTTGGTAGAGCAGCTGACTCTTAATCAGCGGGTCCACAGTTCAATCCTGTGCGCACCCACCAAATTCTTCAAAGACTTGGTGGAAAGACCTTGGAATGCGAGATGCGTTTGACCGTGTCTCGGGCATGGCGCGGGCTTGCCGAGGCTGGCCTTGAACGTGACCTTCATGACGATCGGGCGGTCACAGGTATCTGCGATCCTGCGCTGCCTATGAGCGGCCCCTGGGCTGCGCTGCCTATGCGCGGTCCCTGTCGTTGACATTGGTGACCTTGGCTGCCGGCGAAGGTCTCGATGGACGATCATACTTATGTCGAGCAGATCGTTTCTTTCGAGTGTTGCAAAAAAATCACAGCTGGTATGCGCGCATCGTGGTAAAAAAGGGCGTTAACAAGGGGGATTGGTGCATGCGCGCTTTCATTTTTGTCGCCTCTGTATTCGTCACGGCTTTGATGGCCGGAACGGCACTTGCCGCCGATACAATGGTCGAGTTGCCGGTCGCATCGAATTACAACTGGACGGGCGGCTACGTAGGCGCGCAAATCGGCGGCGGATGGAGCAAAGTCGATCAGCCATGGGGCTTTTCAGAGGCCAGTCCGGACATCTTCGACCAGGACGATGCGGACGGCAGCGGTGTCCTTGGCGGCGTGCACGCAGGCTACAATTGGCAATCCGGTTCCTTCGTGTTCGGTGGCGAGGCAGATATCAACGCGACGAGCATTGATGGCGACGATGGCGGAAGCGGTGGGGACATCAATGGCTTTGAGGCGCAATGGATCGGTTCCGTCCGCGCTAGGGCAGGCGTCTCATTTGACCGAATGCTGATTTACGGCACGGGCGGCTACGCATACCTGCATGGAAAAGCGGACACTCGCGATCCGGGTCGAGAGGAAAGTCACTCGGCTTCATTCAACGGATGGACGGTCGGCGCCGGCGCTGAATACGCTATTACCGACAAGATCACGGTTCGCGGCGAATATCGGTACGCGGACTTCGGCTCGAAGACCATCGTCTTCAACAACTATGTTGAAGACATTAGCCCGACCCTGCAAACCGTTACGATAGGTTTTTCATACCGGTTCTGATCGCCCGAGGCGGCAAAACGTTCCCGGAGCAGGTGCGGCGAAATCCGCGCCTACTTCTCCGACACGCCAGCCTCGGCAAAACTTGCCATGCGGGCATGGCATTCCAGTGCCGAGCGGACGATGTTGACGGCGAGGCAGGCGCCCGAGCCTTCGCCAAGCCGCATGCCGAGATCGAGCAGCGGCGGCAGGTTGAGGGCTTCGAGCAGGCCGCGATGGCCTGACTCAGCCGAAACGTGCGCGGCGATCGTGTGGGCGAGGCCTGCCGGGTGCAGCCTGGCCAGCGGGGCCGCGGCTGCGGTGCAGACGAAGCCGTCGAGCAGCACGGGTATGCGCAGATGGCGGGCGGCCAGCGTCGCGCCGAAGATGGCGGCCAGTTCACGGCCACCGAGTGCGGCAGCGACAGCAAGCGGATCGGCAAGGGCGGCGGCGTGACGCTTCAGGCCGGCTTCGATGGCGACCACCTTGCGCTTCAGGCCGGCGTCGTCGACGCCGGTGCCGCGTCCGGTCCATATTTCCGCACCACCGCCGAACAGCGCCGCTGAAATAGCGGCGGCCGGCGTGGTGTTGCCGATCCCCATTTCGCCGAAGCAGACGAGGTCGAGGTCTTTCGTCACCGCGTCGTAGCCGGCCGACACGGCGGCGAGGAAGGCTTTCTCATCCATCGCCGGCGTTTGGGTGAAGTCGCCGGTCGGATGGTCGAGATCGAGCGGAATGACGTCGAGTTCGGCGCCAGCCATGCGGGCAAGCTGGTTGATGGCGGCACCGCCACCGGCGAAGTTCGCCACCATCTGCACGGTGACCTCGGATGGATAAGCCGACACGCCTTGCGCGGTGACGCCATGGTTGCCGGCGAAGACGAAGACTTTTACGCGGTCGAGCTTCGGCATGTCGCGGCCCTGCCAGCGCGCCAGCCATGCGGCGATGGTCTCCAGCCGGCCGAGGCTGCCTTGCGGCTTGGTCAGTGTGTCCTGGCGGCGCGCGACCGCATTGGCCGCGACATCGCTGCCAGCCGGCAGGTCGAGGCAAGCGGCGCGCAATTCATCGAGTGATTTGAAGGGCATGGGGGCAAAATCTCCAAAAGAGAATCAGGTCAAAGGGGAATCAGGAAAGGGCTACTGAAGCGACGAGAAGCACCGCGATTTCGCCCGCCTGCTGCAAGGCGCCGATCGTGTCGCCGGTCTGGCCACCGATCTGGTTGAGGCAAAGGGCGCGGAACGCGGCAAACAAAAGGCCAAGGAGGATGAGCGCAAGAACGGCGCCTCCCAGCCCAAGCAGGAGCAGCGGGATCGCGCCGAGCACGGCGCTGGCTGTTGCCGTTTCCTGCGAGACGGTGCCGGCATCGGCCGAGAGGCCGTCGATCCGCGCCGGGGGCAAGAGATGCATGAAGGTGCCAAGCATACCGCGTGAGGCCGCATGCGCAGCCACGAGGGCGAAGAGCGCCTGTGTGGGGTCGACGAATTCCGAAAGTGTGCTCCAGCGGATCAGCAGCGACAGAGCCAGCGCCGCGGCACCATAGGCGCCGATGCGGCTGTCGCGCATGATCTCGAGTTTCTTGCCGCGCGACTTGCCGCCACCAAAGCCGTCGGCGACGTCGGACAGCCCATCTTCATGCAGGCAGCCGGTGGTGAGCAGGGTAGCCACCAGGGCAAGGGCGGCCGCCGGCCCTATGGCAAGGCCAAACCGTTCCGCCGTGGCAAAGACGATGGCGCCGATCAGGCCGACGACGAAGCCGGCGACAGGTGCGGCCCAGATCGCCGCGGCAAGGCTGCGGCCGCGAAAATCGAAGGCAGGCAGCGGCAGCCTGGTGAAAAAGACCAGGCAAAGTGCGATGTCGTCGACGACCTGCCGGGGCGACAGACTGATGTTCTTCAGCTTCATGCTCTAGCCCCTCGCAATGGCGTGGAAGAAGGTGCCGCTGACATGGCCGCGCCGATAGCCTGAGGCGCCGATCGGATTGCCTTGGCCGTCGGCTAGGTCGGCCAGCGGCTCGTCATTGGCTGTCGCCGTCATCTGCGCATAGTGGAACTCGTGGCCACGGATCAGCGCGTCAGTTGGGCCCAGCGGGCAATCGGCACGCAGCCGCGCTTCGCGATAGCCGAGGTTCATCTTGCGCTTGGCGAAGCTGGTGGAATGGCCGAGCAGGCCGAGCATCGCATGCGTTTCGCCGGAGACGTCCTCCAGCGCTTCGCCAAGCACCATGAAGCCGCCGCACTCGCCATGGATGGGCTTCGTCGCGGCAAAACGCTCCATCCCGGCGCGGAAAGTCGCCGCGGCTGCGAGCCGGCCGGCGTGAAGCTCGGGATAGCCGCCGGGTAGCCAGCAGATGTCGCAATCCTCATCGGGTGCTTCGTCGGCGAGCGGCGAGAACGGGACGATTTCGGCACCCGCCTTGCGCCAGTAAGCGGCGACATGCGGATAGAGGAAGGTGAAGGCGGCATCCTCGGCCAGCGCGATGCGTTGACCGGGCGGTGCCAGCGCGTCGTCGAAGCCGCCAGGCGCCGGGGTGAAGGGTGTCGCCAGGGCCATGATCGCATCGAGGTCCAGCGACCTTTCCGCCATGTCGGCCAGCCGGTCGAGATGCGCCATCAGGTCGTCATATTCGCCGGCCTGGACGAGGCCGAGATGGCGCTCGGGCAGGTTCAGCGTGGGGTCGCGCAGGATAGCGCCGACGACCGGCAGGCCGATCGCCTCGATAGCGTCGCCTGACAGCCGGCGGTGCCGCTCGCTGCCCAGCCGGTTGAGCACGACGCCGGCCATGCGCACATCCGGATCATAGGTGGCAAAACCCTTGGCGACGGCGGCCGCCGTGGTCGACTGGCCGGACACGTCGAGCACCAGCAACACCGGCAGGCCGTAGAGCCGCGCCAGGTCGGCTGCCGAACCGCTGCGCCCCGGCGAGGCCGGAATGCCGTCGAACAGGCCCATGGCGCTTTCAAGGATGACGAAATCGGTGTCGTCGGCTGCTTGCGCGGCAAGCGCATTGAGCAGCGACGGCGGCATCGCCCAGCTGTCGAGATTGACGCCGGAAAGCCCGGTGGCTGCGGTGTGGAAGCCGGGGTCGATATAGTCGGGGCCGGATTTGGCGCCGCGCACTTTCAGGCCGCGCCGGGTCAACGCGCGCAGGATGCCGATGGTGACGCTGGTCTTGCCGGAGCCAGAGCGCGGCGCGCCGATGATGATCGCGCGAGCCGTCATGCGTTCCCCGCCAGTGCCGCGCGCATGGCGACGATGCCGCCGACGACGATCAGCGCCGGCGAGGCAAGGCCGGCGGCGGCGGCTTCCTCGGCAATTGTGGACAGCGTGGCGACGACGGTCCGCTCCTGCGGTGTCGTTGCGGCGACAATCACCGCCGCCGGCGTCGACGGGGCCAGCCCGCCATCGAGCAGCGCTGCGGCGATCAGCGGCAGATTGGCCATGCCCATATAGACGACGACAGGCTGGCCGGTGCGGGCGATTGCCGCCCAGTCGAGATCGTCATCGGTGCCGGCGGCGTGGCCGGTGGCCAGGATCACGGCCTTGTTGATGCCGCGCATGGTGGCCGGGATGCCGGTCGCGGCCAGCGCGCTGAGCCCCGACGTCAGGCCGGGCAGGACGCGGAACGGGATAGCTTCTCGCGCGAGCGCCAAGGCCTCTTCGCCGCCACGGCCGAAAATATAGGGGTCGCCGCCCTTCAGCCTGACGACGCGGCGGCCGTCGCGCGCCAGCCGCACCAAAAGGGCGGTGATGTCGTCCTGTTTCATCGACGGTTTTCCGCCGCGCTTGCCAGCAAAGAAGAGCTCGGCATTTTCGGCAACGGCGACGACATCCGATGACACCAGCGCGTCGTAGACCAGCGCATCCGCCTCGGCCAACGCCGCCAGTACTTCCAGCGTCAGGCAGCCGGGGTCGCCGGGGCCGGCGCCGGCCAGCCAGACCTGGCCTGGCTCGAGCCGGCGCGGCTTGAAATTCAGCCGCGACAAAGCTTTTTCGAGCGTGGCATTCTCGCCGGTATTTTTAGTGCTGCCGCTCACAATCCGTCCCGCCCGCGAAAACGCCGCTGGTAATGGGCGTCGTACAATGAACTGTCGCCAAAATCTTCCGCCGCCAGCGAGCGTCCGACGAAGATGATCGCCGTGCGCTCCATCGGGTCGACGGCCAGCAGCGCCTCGATGGTCGCCAGCGTGCCGGTCAGCACGCGTTCGTCCGGCCAGGAGGCGCGGAAGACGATCGCCACCGGGCAATCGCCGCCATAATGTGGGGTCAGCTCGGCGACGACGCGATCGATGGCGTGGATGGCAAGATGAATGGCGAGCGTGGCGCCGGTGCGGCCGAAGCCGGCCAGCGTTTCGCCGGGCGGCATTTTCGACGCGCGCCCGGAAATGCGGGTCAGCACCAGGCTTTGCGCGACCTCGGGAATGGTCAGTTCGCGGCGAAGTGCGGCGGCGGCGGCGGCGAAGGACGGGACGCCCGGCGTCAGCGTGTAGGGGATGCCATGCTTTTCCAGCCGGCGGATCTGCTCGGCCACGGCGCTCCATACCGACAGGTCGCCGGAATGCAGCCGGGCGACATCATGGCCGGCGTTATGAGCGTCCAGAAATGCGACCTCGATCTCGTCGAGTGACATCGGCGCGGTGTCGATCAGTTTTGTCCCAGGCGCGCAGTGCTGCAAAAGCTCGGGCGCGACGATCGAACCGGCATGGAGGCAGACCGGGCAGCTTGCCAGCAGCCTTGCGCCCCGCAGCGTGATGAGGTCGGCGGCGCCTGGACCGGCGCCGATGAAATGGACGGTCATGGCGCGTCTCCGCTGATGGCGATGGCGCAAGTGACCGGGCCGAGCACCGTGCGGGGGCCGAGCAGTTTTGCACCGGCGCCGGCGACGGCAAGGGCTGATGCCTCGGAAACCGATGGCGTGCCGGCCAGATCCTGCGAGAGGTCGGAACGGCTGAGCGTGTCCCGCGAGGCGGCCTGGAGCGCTGAGTCATCGACGACAATGACCGGAAGACGCAGCGCGCGGCCAGCGGAAGGGATGGCTTCTTCATCCTTCTTCAGCGCGGCGGTCGCCAGCGCCGAAAGCGCTGTCATCGCCAGCCCATGCGCTTCCAGAGCGGTTTCTATCGCCGCAAGCACGTCCTCGACACTCACGCCCTTTCGGCTGCCGATGCCCGCGACCATCATGGCTTCACCCAGCTCCATTGGGTGACCGGCATGGCCGGCCGCCAGGCCTGCATCGAGCCGACGGGCGAAGCGCGGGATATGGCGATCCGGGTAAGGTCGCCGCCGAGCGAGACATGGCGGGCGAGAAGCAGGGTTTCCATCTCCAGCGTCACCGCATTGGCCACAAGACGACCGCCGGCGCGCAGGGCCTTGATGGCGGCGTTCAACACGCCGGCATCGCTGCCGCCGCCGCCGATGAAGATCGCGTCAGGCATGTCGAGCCTGGCAAGCGCCTTGGGTGCGCTGCCTTGCACCACGACAAGGCCGGGAACGCCACAGGCGGTGGCGTTGCGGCCAATGCGGGCGGCGCGGATCGGGTCGGCCTCGATGGCGATGGCGCGCATCGAGGGGTGGGCCAGCATCCACTCGATGCCGATGGAACCGGACCCGGCGCCGATGTCCCACAGCAATTCGCCACGTCTCGGCGCCAGAGCCGACAGGGTGACGGCACGGATTTCGCGCTTGGTGATCTGGCCGTCATGGTCGAACAGATGATCGGCAAGGCCTGATGTGAGCGGCAGCACGCGCGCTTGCGGGCTAGAATCAATCTCGATGGCCAGCACGTTGAGTGGATTGATATTTTCGAGGTCGAAGGCGTCGGCGCGGGCCGTGCGCCGATTCTCGTTTGGCCCGCCCAGCGCCTCCAGGACAGTCAGCCGCGACGCGCCGAAGTCGAGTTCGGTGAGCAGGCGAGCGATTGCCGCGGGTGCTTCGGCATCCGAGGTCAGCGCCAGGATGCGCGCGTTCGGCTGCAACAGCGGGCGGATCAGGTCGAGCGGCCTGCCATGCAGCGAGACGGTATCGATATCCTGCAGCGCCCAGCCAAGCCGCGCGGCCGCCAGCGAAACGGCCGATGGCGCGGGAATGACATGCATCTCCCGGGGCTTGACCTTGCGGGCGAGAGTGGCGCCGACGCCGTGGAAAAAAGGGTCGCCGGAGGCGAGCACGCAGACGTTCTTGCCGGCAAGCGCCAGCACGTCGGCCATCTCGGCATCGAATGGAACCGGCCAAGGGCGCGCCTCGCCCTTGGCGAAGGAAGCGACAAGCGCCAGGTGCCGCTTGCCGCCGAAGATGACTTCCGCTTGGGCAATCCGCTGCTTGGCCTCGTCGCCGAGACCCGCTAAACCGTCCTCGCCGATACCGACGATGGTGAGCCATTTGGGTGTTGGCTGCTCGTTTTTTGACATGCCGCGCCGCCCCTCATCCGCCTGCCGGCACCTTCTCCCCGTATAGTGACGGGGAGAAGGGGGAAGCTCCGACGCTGACGCCTCCCTCTCCCCGTTCTTCACGGGGAGAGGATAAGGGTGAGAGGCAGCGCCGACGCGATTCAATGTGGTGCCTATGAAGAAAGTTCTGATCCTTGGCGGCACCACCGAAGCCCGGCAGTTGGCCGGAAAACTGGCCGCGCGCGCCGATTGCTCGGTCACGCTGTCGCTGGCTGGGCGCACCGAGAGCCCGGTTGCGCAGGGCGTGCCTGTACGAAGCGGAGGCTTTGGCGGTGCCGATGGGCTGGCCGCCTATCTCCGGGAGACGGGCGTCGACCTGATGATCGACGCCACGCATCCCTATGCGGCGCAAATCTCCGCCAACGCCGCGCAAGCCGCGCACGTGGCTGGGGTGCCGATCCTTGCCCTGCGGCGCCCGGGCTGGGAGATTGTCGAGGGCGACCGCTGGACGCTGGTAGATACGTCTGGCGACGCCGCGCAGGCGCTTGGACCGGCGCCGCGCCGCGTTTTCCTGGCGCTGGGCCGGCAAGAGGTCGCGGCCTTCGAAGCAGCACCCCAGCACCACTATCTCATCCGTAGTGTCGACCCGGTCGAGCCGAGGCTGGCGGTACCGGATGCGAACTATCTTCTGGCCCGAGGGCCATTCCGGGAGATGGATGAACGCGCTCTGCTCGAAGAGCATCGCATCGATGTCATCGTGTCCAAGAACAGCGGCGGTGAGGCGACCTATGGCAAGATCGCCGCGGCGCGGGCGCTTGGCATCGAGGTGATCATGATCCGACGACCTGATCTGCCGGATGTGCCTTCGGCTGAAACCGTCGAAGCGCTGGCCGCCATTGTTGATCAATTTGGGGTCGATCATTTTGTCGAGCCCGCTGCCGAACGGGGCGTGTAGACCAGCGCCGGTTTCTCCGCGCGCTTGATGATCCTGGTTTCCGGCGAGCCGATGATGATGCAGGTGGCCATGTCGGCCTTTTGCGCGTCGACGTCCGCCAGCAGATAGACCTCGATGCGCTCGTCCGGGCGGCCGGCGGCGCGGCCGAAAATCACCGGCGTGGTGCCAGGCAGGATCGCGGTCAGGCATTCAAAGGCGCGGCCGAGCTGCCAGGGGCGCGCCTTGCTGATCGGATTGTAGAGCGCGATGACGAAGCCGGCGCCGGCCGCCGCCAGCAGGCGCAGCTCGATCAGTTCCCACGGCTTCAGATTATCGGACAGCGAGATGGCACAGAAATCATGGCCGAGCGGCGCCCCGATGCGGGCGGCAACGGCAAGCATGGCGGTGATGCCGGGCACGACGGCGACATCGACCGTGCGCCATTCGGCCGGGCCGGCCTCGATCGCCTCGCAGACGGCCGCCGCCATGGCGAACACGCCGGGATCGCCGCCGGAAACTACGGCTACATCATGGCCCTCGGCCGCTTTCATCAGCGCGTCCTTGGAGCGGGCAAGTTCCTCGCGATTGTCGGAAGCGACGCGGGTCTGGTCCTGGCGCAGTTCCAGCCGATCGAGATAGGGTTTGTAGCCATAAAAGAATTTGGCCTCGGCGACGGCACGGCTGGCTTCCGGCGTGACCTGATCGGCATTGCCAGGCCCGAGGCCGATGACGGTGAGACGGCCGCTCATGCCTGGGCTCCCAGGACGCCGGGCCGGCCGGACCAGCCGGCGACCAGCACGATGGCGAAATAGGGGGCCTTGTCGTCCTGTTTGTCGGCAAGCTTCATCGAGACGCTGCCGGCCATGGTGCCACGCTCGATATAGACGGCGCGCGCCAGCTTGCCGGTGGCTTCCAGCGCCCGCCTGATCTTGGGCAGGTTACGGCCGACCTTCATGATGACGGCGGCATCGGTGTCGGCCAGCCGGCGCGTCAGCTCGAACTCGCTCATCGTGCCCGGCAGCACGGTCAGTACGTCATCGCCCTGGACGATCGGAACACCAGTCTGCGACCAGCAGCCGGACATCGCGGTGATTCCGGGAATGACTTCTGTGGGGAATCGATGGGCGAGCCGCACATGCAGATGCATGTAGGAGCCATAGAACAGCGGGTCGCCTTCCGACAGTACCGCAACCATCCTGCCTGCGTGGAGATGTTCGGCGACCCTCTCGGCGGACTCCTCGTAGAAGGCCGTGATCTGCGACCGGTAGTCGTCGTGATCCTTGTCGATTTCGGTGGTGACAGGGTAGAGCAACGGCAGTTCCGTCATTTCAGGCCGGAACTGGGCCTCGACGATGGCGCGCGCGTTGCTGTTGTTGCCGCGCTTGGCGAAATACGCCACGACATCGGCCTCGGCCAGAGCCCGCGCGGCCTTCAGCGTCAGGAGCTCGGGGTCACCGGGACCGGTGCCGACGCCAACAAGACGACCTTTGACAAGTGCGTTCACAGGCCAGGCCTCGCCAACGAATTGAGCGCGGCGGCGGTCATGGCGCTGCCGCCAAGCCGGCCGCGCACGATGGCATAGGGCACGCCGTAGGAATTCTCCGCCAATGCATCCTTGGATTCGGCCGCGCCAACGAAGCCGACCGGCATGCCGATGATGGCCGCCGGCTTCGGCGCGCCGTCGCGCAACTTCTCCAGCAGATAGAACAGCGCGGTCGGCGCATTGCCGATGGCGACCACCGAACCGGCCATGCGTTCGCCCCACAAATCGATCGCTGCGGCCGAACGGGTGTTGCCGATCTCCCTGGCGATGTCGTGCGTGCGCGGGTCGCGCAAGGTACAGATCACCTCGTTGCCGGCCGGCAGCCTGGCGCGGGTGACGCCATGCGAGACCATCTCAGCGTCGCAGAAGATCGGTGCGCCAGCCGCCAGAGCGGTGCGCGCGGCGGCGACGAAATCGGTGGAGAACACGAAATGACTTGATGCTTCGACCTGACCGCAGGCATGGATCATGCGGATGGCGACATCGGCCTCGGCTTCGGAGAAGCGCGAGAGATCTGCCTCGGCGCGGATGATGGCAAACGAGCGCTCGTAGATCGCCGTGCCGTCATGGATGTAGTCGTAGGCGGCCATGCTCATTCCTGTTGGTAAGTTCGGGCCTGTCGGTAAGCCTCGGCGATACCGTCTGGCCCGAGCCTTGTCAGGCAAGCGGCGGCGGTTTCGCCTTGATATCGTTCGCTGCGGATCATTGCCGCGACGCGGCCGATGCCACGCGCGGCGTCATAGCCCGGCCTGTAGCCGGCAGGAAGACCCTTCGCCGTCGCGTTCACGACAAGTCCGGCTCCGTTTTCGCCGCCGACCACCGTCAGTGCCGTCGGGCCGGGGTGGGCGCAGCCCTTGGCACAGCCGGAAATGTGCAGCGTGAAGTCGAGAATGTCGGCGTTTTCGGCGGCGATCGTCTCGGCGATGTCGCGCGTGGCGATCCGGCCGGAACCGCAGGCCGGCGTGCCGGGACAAGCGGCAATGCGCGTGCGCGGGTCGGTGGGAGAGGTGACGAAGCCGAGGGTGGCGGCCATGTGCTGGAGAGATTGGCTGGCGGCCGCCGGTTGGCCCAGGAGAAGCAAGGCGCGGCCGGGGGCGAGGCGGATTTCGGTTGTGCCGAGGGTGAGGGCGTTTTGGGCGAGGCCGATGATCTTGTCCGCCGGCATGCTGCCGTAGGGGAGAGCGATGCCGAGGGCGATGGCATGGCCGCTCAAAGGGAAAAGCCCGATGGGTCGGAGATCCTTCACACCCCCCTCTGTCCTGCCGGACATCTCCCCCACAAGGGGGGAGATCGGCAGTTCCAGCGCCGGCACTCCTTTTGCAGCCTCAGCGATTCGCACAACGTTGGTGATTGGCGAAATCATTGACGACAGCGCAATCTCCCCCCTTGCGGGGGAGATGTCCGGCAGGACAGAGGGGGGTGTGAAGGAATGCCAACCTGCGAGAGAAGCCAACTGCCTCTCCGACAAATCCCTCCCATGAGCCTCGCGGCCTTTCTCGGCAACCATCCTCAGCGTAGCCACAGCGATATCGCGCGCAGCATCGTCTTCTACGATGACGAGCGGCTTCGCGTTCTGCCCATCACCCGCGACAGACACCCGCCACCGAACTCCGGCATCGATGCGCACCGCCTTCAGCCTGATATCGGCGGTCACCGAATCCAGCCCAAGCTGCCCAGCCCCATCCACGACAACCGAAACCTTCGGGCCGAGCCGTTCCGTCAGCCCGGCCTCTTCGACCGCTGCCCTGATCCGTTCCGCCAAAGGCCGCGGATCGGCGATCTCCTGAGGATCGATGCCGGCAAGCGGCCCGGTCTCGACCGGCACACCGGTGCGCACCGCAATGCCCAGCGCATCGACCTCCGTTGCCAGCAACGCGGCGCTTTCCGCCGTCAGCCCGCGTATCTGCAGGCTGCCGCGCGCTGTCACTTCCATGATGCCGTTGCCATGACGCAAAGCGGATTGGGCAAGTTCGATCAAAAGCTTCGGCGACAATCCTCCGGAAGATGGGCCTCCAGCGACCGAGTTGAGCCGCACCAGCAGGCCATCGCCGGTCTGCATGGGCGCTGCCAGAGCCGGGCAGGCGCCGCGACGCGAGAAGGCGTTCATGCCGCCACCCCAAGCGCTTCCGCCTCGGCAATCAGGGCCGTGAGATCGTCGTCTATGGAATTGCGCAAGGGATGCCAGAGGCCCCGCCGGCGCGCCGACAGGAAGCGCTCGGCGATGACTTTTGCGGCGGCGGGGTTCTCGCGCAGGATGAAGGCGCGAACAGCCGGATCGCCCAGATAGGCGTCATGCACGGCTTCGATCAGCGTTCCCGATATGGCATGCGTGGTTTCGGCAAAGCCGACCAGCCGGTCGACCGTTTCGGCGAATTCGGAGGCGCCGCGCGGGCCGTGGCGCATCTGGCCTGATATGAAGCGCGGATTGACGGCGCGGGCGCGAACCACCCGCGATACGGCCTCGCTGACCGAGCGGGGCTTCGGCTTTTGCGGGTCCGTGGTGTCGAGCACGATGACGTCGGCATTCCTGCCGAGCGCCGCAAGGGCGGCCGAAAACCCGCCGATGAAGGCGACATCGGCGGAGCCTTCGAGAATGTCGCGGCCGGGGTCGTCGCCGGTGTGGACGAGAAGATCGGCCTCGGCGATGCGGCCCTCGAAGGCGCCGGGCGCCGAGATGCCTTCGCCCTCCGCGCCTCCATAGGCATGCGATGTGGCGTCGAGATAGGCGCGGCCGATCTCCTCGCGTGCCGCCCAGTCGCCGCTCGACAGCAGATCCTCGACGCCGGCGCCATAGGTGCCGGGCGAGGTGCCGAAGATGCGCGGGCTGATTCTGCCATCGGCACGGGTTTTGGCCGCGAGCGGGTTTTCAGAATCCTCCTCGTCGCGCGCGGCAACCGCGTTGGCGGCGGCATCGATCAGCGCGATCTGCGTCGGGAACATGTCGCGGAACAGGCCGGAGATACGCCAGGTGACGTCGACGCGCGGCCTTCCGAGGGCAGCCGGCGGCAGCACCTCGATGCCGGTGATGCGGCCGGTCGCCGAGTCCCACTGTGGCCGGCAGCCCATCAGTGCCAGGCCTTGCGCGATCTCCTCGCCGCCAGTGCGCAGCGATGCCGAGCCCCAGAGGTCGATGACCAGCGAGCGCGGCCAGTCGCCATGCGACTGCATGTAGCCGCGCACGACTTCCTCCGCCGCCGCCTTGCCCAGATCATAAGCGGTCGGCGTCGGCATGGTGCGTGGGTCCGACGTGAACAAATTACGGCCGGTGGGCAGCACATCGGAGCGCCCCCGCGCGGGCGCTCCGGCCGGACCGGCCTTGACGTGGCGGCCATCGAGCGCCGCTAGCAGCGCCATCTTCTCGGCTTGCGCGCTTTGGCGGCGCATGGCGTCGGGCTCGTCCTCGGGGGCGCGGCCATAGATATGCAGCCCATCCTTGATAGCGAAATCCTTGAGGTCGCAGAGCCAGGCGTCGATGCGGCGCAGCGCCTCGTCCGGCGCGTCGGTCCTGGCGACGCCGGCTTCGGAGGCGAGGCCGGTCTTTTGCGCGGTGTCGACGATAAGCTTGGCCAGACGGTCGCGGCGGCGGCGGTCGAGCCCGTCGGCCTGGGCGTATTCGTCGACCAGCCTTTCCAGCTTGTGCTGGTCTTCATCCAAGCCGGCACCGGTCAGCGGCGGCGGCAGATGGCCAAGCGTGACGGCGGCGATGCGCCGCTTGGCCTGTGCCGCTTCGCCGGGGTTGGAGACGATGAACGGATAGATCACGGGCAGGGGACCGGTGACGATCTCGGGAAAGCAGTTTTCCGAGAGCGCAACTGTCTTGCCAGGCAGCCATTCCAGCGTGCCATGGGCGCCGACATGGACCAGCGCATGAACGCCGAGCGATTTGCGCAGCCACAGACCGAAGGCGATCAGTGCATGGCGCGGCGGTAGTGTCGGGTCGTGGTAATCGGCGCGACGGTCGGCTGAACGGCCGCGGTCTGGGGCAAGTGCAACGGTGACGTTGCCGAAGGTTGCGGCGCGGAAGGAGAATTTGGCAGAGGTGTGCGCTTGAACACCCCCCTCTGTCCTGCCGGACATCTCCCCCGCAAGGGGGGAGATTGAGCTGTCACTGCTGCTTTCGCCAACTACGAACGTCGCAGAATGAGCGACGGCGGCGGAACTGCCAATCTCCCCCCTTGCGGGGGAGATGTCCGGCAGGACAGAGGGGGGTGCCTCGCGCAAACCTGTCTCGCCTTCAGCCTTGCCCCAAGCGGCTTCTACGGCTGTGATTGCCTCGGCGGGCAACTCTTTTGAGAACCCAACATAGTCTTCCAGCCCCAGCCCTTCGCCGCTCCGCGCCAGCAGCCCCAGCAACCCACGCGGCGTCTCCGGAATCCCCTCAACACCATAACCCTGCTCCCTCAGATCATGCAGCATGGCCAGCACGCTGGATGGCACGTCGAGGCCAACGGCATAGCCGGTGCGGCCCGGGGCACTGGGATAGTCCGGAATCAGAATGGCCAGCTTGCGCGTCGCGCGGGGCGTCTCCCGTAGGCGGATAAAGGCCGCTACACGATCAGCCACCTGCGCCACGCGATCCGCTTCCGGCCGGTTGGCGAAGGCGCGGTGGCCGAGTGCCGGGTCGACCTCGCTCTCGCCCTTGAAGGAAATGGCGCCGGCGAGGATGCGGCCGTCGAGTTCGGGCAGCACGACATGCATGGCAAGGTCGGCGGGCGCCAGGCCGCGCTGGTTGTTCTGCCAGATGTCGCGGCGGGTGGTGGCGACGATAACCTGGAAGACAGGCACGCCTGCTCTGTCGAAAAGGGTTTCGACGCCAGGTTCGGCACCGGAGGCGAAAGCGGTCGCGGTGATGATTGCCGCGGGCTTCAATGCGGCGAGCGCGGTCTCGACAAAGGCGAGGGACGCCGGGTCCTTGAGGCTGGAGACGAAGATGGGGACCGGGTTAATGCCGCGCTGCCGCAGCGCATCAAAAAGGGAGTCGATCGGCGCGACATCGGCGGCGAGCAGCATCGAGCGGTAGAACAGGATCGGCACGACCTTTCCCTCCCCCTCGAGGGGAGGGTGGCCCAAAGGGCCGGGTGGAGTCGGTACGACCGGACTCGACGTCTCTTTAAGTTGGCGCGTCTCGGAGAGGACCCCACCCCCGGCCTGCGGCCGGACCCTCCCCTCGAGGGGGAGGGGGACGACGCCGCGTTCGGGGTCGTAGTAACCGGCTTTCGGCACTGCGACCGGCTCTGCTACGTCCGCATCAGACCCCGCCAACCTTGCCAGCCTCCGCATCAGCGCGCTCATATTCGCCGGGCCGCCCTCGCGGAAATAGTCGAGCAGGCCGTCGAGTTCTTCGCGCGGCAGCGTCGAGGCTTCGATCAGGCGCAGATCCTCGTCGCGGCATTCGCCGGGCAGCAGCGCCAGTTTTATGCCGCGCTCGCGGGCGGTCGAGGCAAGCTGGTCGCAGCCATAGCGCCACCAGTCGTAGCCGCCGAGGATGCGGACGAGGATGATTTTGGCGTGGCGGGCGACGCTATCGACCCAGAGGTCAACGGACATGGGATGGCGCAGATCACGCAGGGCGGCCAGCCGCATCGAGGGCAGGCGGCCGGCATCGGCCTTCCACGCGGCCGCAAGGCCTGCAAGATCGCTGTCGGTGAAGGACAGGGCCACGATATCCGCCGGCATCTGCCGCAGATCGACCGGCTCGGCGAGGTCGTCGAGCGAGGCGGATGTCGTGGTTAGGATGTGCATCGCGACCCGTGTCCGAAATCAGCCGGCGAGTATACGCTCGATAGCCGGGCGGTTCAGCCCCTTGAGGCCAATGACGACGAGGCGCGAGCGGCGGTCGTCCGTGGCGGTCCAGGCGCGGTCATAATAGTGGTTGACGCGCGGCCCGACGGCCTGCAGCAGCAGCCGCATCGGCTTGCCGCCGACCTCGACGAAGCCCTTTATGCGCAGCACGTTCTCTTCCTCGGCGGCGGTGGCGACGCGCTTTGCCAGTTCATCGGGATTGGCGATCGAGGCAATGTCGACGATGAACGTGTCGAAGTCGTCATGCTCATGGTCGAATGCGCCGTCGTGATGGGACTTGCGGTTTTCGATGTCATCCTCGACGGCCAGACCGAGGCCGAGCAGCACCGAGGGATCGACCTTGCCGTGCGACGTCGGCACGATCTTCACCGCGCGAGCGGAGTGTTCGTTGATGATGGCATTGGCGCGGGCGGTGCCGGCTGCGTCCATCAGGTCGCTCTTCGACAGGATGATCAGGTCGGCGCAGGCGATCTGGTGCTCGAACACCTCCTCGACCGGATCGTCGTGATCGAGCGTCTCATCCTGGGTGCGCTGCGCCTGCAAGGCATCCATGTCGTTGGCGACGCGGCCGTCGGCCAGCGCCGGGCCGTCGACCACGGCGATCACACCATCGACGGTGACGCGGCTCTTCACGCTTGGCCACTGGAAAGCCTGGACCAGCGGCTTGGGCAGCGCCAGGCCCGAGGTCTCGATCAGGATGTGGTCGATCCTCGGCGTCAGCGCCAGGATCTGGTCGAGCGCCGGGACGAAGTCGTCGGCGACGGTGCAGCAGATGCAGCCATTGGCCAGTTCGACGATGTTTTCCTCCGGGCAGGTATCGATGCCACAGCCCTTAAGGATCTCGCCATCGATGCCGATGTCGCCGAATTCGTTGACGATGATGGCAATACGCTTGCCGCCGGCGTTTTCCAGGAGATGGCGGACCAGCGTCGTCTTGCCGGCGCCGAGAAAGCCGGTGACGACGGTGCAGGGAACACGGGAGACGGAAACGGTCATTTCAAGTCCTTCAGCATGTCGAGGGGAGGGATGCGGGCAACGAGGCCGCGCTTCAGGCTGTCGGGACGGCCGCGCCACGGGATCAGGCCGTCGGTCGAGGTGGCGAAGAGCTTGGCGCCGGTAACGAGGTCGGCGCCGCTGGTCGCGGTCAGGTCACCGAAGACATAGCTCCAGCAGCCGTCGCGCAGGATGGCGGCGCTGAGACGTCGCTTGCAATTGCCGAGGCATTCAACGCCGCGGACACGAATGTTGTCGCCAGATGCGGCGCGGCGCGTGTCGTCCGCCAGCAGTTCGCCAGCGCGAGGATGGGCGTCGGAGCCGGTCTCGTCGCGACAGGAGGCGCAGACGATCACGGTGACGCCGGCCAACGCATCATCGTGCCCGGACGAAACATCCGCTGTGCCAGCCGAAAAACTGCTGTCGTGGTCCAAAGATCGGCTCCTTGCCCGGAAACCCGCCGGGCGATCGGATTCTAAAGTCGCGGACGGCAGGTCTCCTGGCTCGCGGGTCATCGCCTTGGTAGCCGCCTTCCCGGGACCATCCCAGTGGCTTTCGGCCTTGGCTCTTCGCTTACAGTTGCGGGGACAGCCGCGGATTTGGGACAGATATCCCTCACCGCATTCCCTCTTGGCTCCTCTCGTTGAAGAGAAGAGACCGTCTCGACCGGGATTTAGGCTTTTGCGGGTAGCGGTGTCAACGCGAGCTTACGACACGGTTAGGTCGGCCAACGCCGGACCCAAGTCACCGGCGGACGTCACTTCGATGTGTTCGAGGCCGAGCCAGCCCTGCATCTGCTTCAATTCCTCGAACAGTTCGACGGCGGTCCGCGGCGGCGCGTTGGGCTCGGCGTAGGCGGCGTGGACGCGCAGCACGCCGGCCGGCCGGTCGGCCTTGAGATCGACGCGCGCCACGATCCTGTCGCCGAGCAGGAACGGCAGGACGTAATAGCCGTATTGTCGCTTGTCGGCCGGCGTGTAGATCTCGATGCGGTAGTGGAAGTCGAAGAGACGCTCGGTGCGCGACCGCTCGAAGACGACCGGATCGAACGGCGCCAGCAAGGCTCGGGCCTCGACCTTGCGCGGCAGGCGAGCGTCCCGGTGAAGATAAGCCGGCTTGTCCCAGCCTTCGACACGCACCGGCAAAAGCTCGCCTGTTTCGACCAGTTCCTCCAGCCGGCCCTTCATGTCCGCCGGCGACAGCCGAAAGTAGTCGCGCAAATCGCCTGATGTCGCGATGCCGTGGGCGCGGGCCGAAATGCGCAGCAATTCGCGGTGCGCGTCCTCGGCGGCCGGCACCGGCAGATCGAGGATCGCCTGCGGCAGCACACGCTCGGGCAGATCATAGAAGCGTTCGAAACCGCGACGGTGCGCAGTGGTGATGCGCCCGGCCCAGAACAGCCATTCGAAGGCATGCTTGGAGTGGCTCCAGCCCCACCAGCCGCCCGAGCCCTTCTGGCCTTCGAGCGCGGAAGCGGCGATCGGGCCGCGATCGGCGACCTGGCGGTAGATCTCTTCGATATAGGCGGCATGTTCGCGGCCCCATTTGGCGAGGCCCAGATACATCTCATCGCCGCGCTCGGCCCGTTCCATGCGCCAGCGCATCAGCGGGTATGTCTCGACCGGCAGGAAGGAAGCCTCGTGCGCCCAGTATTCGAACACCGTGCGCTTGCGCGTCACAGCCGCGTTGTCGAGCAGAGCGAGCGGGTAGGGGCCAAGGCGCGAATAGAGTGGCATATAATGGGCGCGCACCACCGCGCTGACGGAATCGATCTGCAGCAGGCCGGTGCGGGCCAGTACCCGGGCGAAGTGCCGGCGGTTCGGGGTGCCGATTGGGCGGGGATCGAGAAACCCTTGGGCGGCAAGCGCGATGCGCCGGGCCATGGGGAGCGAAATCTTTTCCTTCATGCAGGCGTCACTCTGAGGGCGATTGAGGGGTGATTCCGGCCGATGCTAGCAGGGTTTTGGCGGCAACCATGTCAGGAGAGAAAAGTGGAGTAAAAAGCGAAGGAAATCAAACAAGAGGGGATCGGACCAGTTTGCCGCGATATGCCGTCCAGGTCGGTGTTTTGAACAAGGTTTGACTTGCTTCGCTGGAAGTGCTGCGCTAACCCTCGCCGCGTTGCAGCATAGGCCCTTAAAACGGTTCAGCGGTTAAACTGTCACGCTTCCGCATTAGGGTCCGGTGCTGTAATCAACGTGGATTGGCGCCAACGGAAAGCCGAGCATGAACGCACTCTTGAGCTCATACCTGCCCATCGTCCTGTTCATCGGCGTGGCGCTGGTTGTCGGCCTGGCGCTGCTGGCCGCGCCCTTCCTGGTGGCCTACCGCAATCCCGATCCCGAAAAGCTCTCCGCCTACGAGTGCGGTTTCAACTCGTTCGATGACGCCCGCATGAAATTCGACATCCGCTTCTACCTGGTGTCGATCCTGTTCATCATCTTCGACCTGGAAGTGGCCTTCCTGTTTCCGTGGGCTGTGTCGTTCTCGAAGATCGGCATGCTCGGCTTCTGGTCGATGATGGTGTTTTTGGCGGTGCTGACCATCGGCTTTGCCTATGAATGGAAAAAAGGAGCGCTGGAATGGGATTGAACGATAGTTCAGGCACCCTCGTCGCGCCGAAGCCCAAAGGTATCATCGATCCTAATACCGGCCAGCCGGTAGGGGCGGACGATCCCTTCTTCCTCGAGATCAACAATGAGCTGGCCGACAAGGGCTTTCTCGTCACCTCGACCGAGGCACTGATCACGTGGGCGCGCAGCGGTTCGCTGATGTTCATGACCTTCGGTCTTGCCTGCTGCGCGGTCGAGATGATCCACACTTCGATGCCGCGCTATGACAGCGAGCGCTTCGGTGTCGCGCCGCGCGCGTCTCCGCGCCAGTCCGACATCATGATCGTTGCCGGCACACTGACCAACAAGATGGCGCCGGCGCTGCGCAAGGTCTACGACCAGATGCCCGAGCCGCGCTACGTCATCTCGATGGGCTCCTGCGCCAATGGCGGCGGCTACTACCACTATTCCTATTCGGTGGTGCGCGGCTGCGACCGCATCGTGCCGGTCGACATTTATGTGCCCGGCTGCCCGCCGAGCGCCGAAGCGCTGCTTTACGGCATTCTTCTCTTGCAGAAGAAGATCCGCCGCACCGGCACGATCGAACGGTAAATCCATGACCGCATCCCTGAGTGAACTGTCGACCTATCTCGGCGAGAAGCTGATCGACCGCGTGAATGACGCTGATATCGCCTATGGCGAGCTTACCATTCACGTCGAGCCGCGCGATCTGGTCGAGGTGATGACCTTCCTGCGCGACGATGCGCGCTGCCAGTTCATCTCGATCATCGACGTCTGCGGCGCCGACTATCCGTCGCGGGCCAAGCGCTTCGACGTCGTCTACCATCTCTTGTCGCCGAAGCAGAACGTACGCATCCGCGTCAAGGTGCAGGCCGACGAGGAAACCATGGTGCCGTCGATCACCGGCGTGTTCCCCGGCGCCGACTGGTTCGAGCGCGAGGCCTACGATCTCTACGGCGTGCTATTCTCCGGCCATCCCGATCTGCGCCGCCTGTTGACCGATTACGGTTTCGAAGGCCATCCGCTGCGCAAGGATTTCCCGCTGACCGGCTTTGTCGAAGTGCGCTATGACGACGAAGCCAAGCGCGTCATCTACGAGCCTGTGGAATTGAAGCAGGAATTCAGGAACTTTGACTTTTTGAGCCCATGGGAGGGAACTGATTACGTTCTTCCCGGGGACGAAAAAGCGAAGCAGTGAATGGTGAATGGTGAATAGTCAATGGTGAATGGACAAGACGCCGGAAGCTATACGCGATTATCGCGATCTCATCGTCTGGAAAGAGGCGATGGATATCGCCGAGGAAATCTATGTTTTGACGCGCGGGTTTCCGCGCGAGGAATTGTATGGAATCACATCCCAGATGCGACGCTGCGCAGTCTCAATCCCGGCGAATATAGCGGAAGGGTTTGGTCGCGCACAGCGACGAACGTTCATTCAGTTTCTTCGCATCGCACAAGGTTCCTTGAAGGAACTGGAAACACATACCATGCTTTGCATACGGATCGGGTTGTTGTCCCAGGAGCAGGCAGCGAAGCTGGAACCGAGCTACACAAAGCTCGGCAAGAGGCTGGTTTCGTTCGTTCGGTCGCTGGACCAGGATGGGGCACGCGCATGACCATTCACCATTCACCATTCACCATTCACTCATCGCCAAGGGCGATCCATGGCTGAGACCTCCGTCCGCAATTTTAACATCAACTTTGGACCTCAACACCCTGCAGCGCATGGTGTTTTGAGGTTGGTTCTCGAACTTGACGGCGAAGTCGTCGACCGCGTCGATCCGCATATCGGGCTCTTGCATCGCGGCACGGAAAAGCTGATCGAGGCCAAGACCTATCTGCAGGCGATCCCCTATCTGGACCGGCTCGACTATTGCGCGCCGATGAACCAGGAGCACGCCTTCGCGCTGGCCGCTGAGCGCCTGCTCGGCATCGACGTGCCAAAGCGCGGGCAGCTGATCCGCGTGCTCTATTGCGAAATCGGCCGCATCATGTCGCACATCCTCAATGTGACGACGCAGGCGATGGATGTCGGTGCGCTGACGCCGCCGCTGTGGGGGTTTGTCGAGCGCGAAAAGCTGATGGTGTTCTATGAGCGCGCCTCCGGCTCGCGCATGCATGCCGCCTATTTCCGTCCCGGCGGTGTCCACCAGGACCTGCCGCAAAAGCTGGTCGAGGATATCGGCAAGTGGATCGACCCGTTCCTCAAGTCGATCGACGACCTCGATCAGTTGCTGACCGGCAACCGCATCTTCAAGCAGCGCAATGTCGATATCGGCATCGTCACATTGGCCGACGCCTGGGCCTGGGGCTTTTCCGGCGTCATGGTGCGCGGCTCGGGCGCGCCCTGGGACCTGCGCAAGTCGCAACCCTATGAGTGCTATTCGGAAATGGATTTCGACATCCCGATCGGCAAGAATGGTGACTGCTTCGACCGTTACCTCGTGCGCATGGAAGAGATGCGCCAGTCGGCGAAGATCATGCGCCAGTGCGTCGATCTTCTGCTCGGCAAGGAAAGCGCCGGCCCGGTGTCGAACCTCGACGGCAAGGTGGTGCCGCCCAAGCGCCAGGCGATGAAGCGCTCGATGGAAGCGCTGATCCATCACTTCAAGCTCTACACCGAGGGTTATCGCGTGCCGGCCGGCGAGGTCTATGCGGCGGTCGAGGCGCCGAAGGGCGAATTCGGCGTCTATCTGGTCTCCGACGGCTCCAACAAGCCCTACCGCTGCAAGCTGCGCGCGCCTGGTTTTGCGCATCTGCAAGCGATGGATTTCCTCTGTCGTGGCCACATGCTGGCCGACGTCACCGCCGTTCTCGGCTCCCTCGACATCGTGTTTGGTGAGGTCGATCGCTAATGTCAGTCCGCCGTCTCGCAGAAGCCAGCGTCCAGCCAGTCTCCTTCGCCTTCAACCGGGCGAACGCGGCAGCGGCGAAGCAATGGATCAAGAAGTACCCGAAGGGCCGCGAACAGTCGGCCATCATTCCATTGCTGATGATAGCACAGGAGCAGGAAGGCTGGGTGACCAAGGCGGCGATCGAGACGATTTCCGACATGCTCGGCATGCCCCGGATCCGCGGGCTCGAGGTCGCGACCTTCTACACGCAGTACCAGCTGAATCCGGTCGGTACCCGCGCGCATATCCAGGTCTGCGGCACAACGCCCTGCATGCTGCGCGGCTCGGAAGCGCTGATGGATGTCTGCCGGTCGAAGATCCACCACGACCAGTTCCACACCAACGACAAGGGCACCTTGTCGTGGGAAGAGGTCGAATGCCTCGGCGCCTGCGTCAACGCGCCGATGGTGATGATCTTCAAGGACACTTTCGAAGACCTCACTCCGGAACGGCTGGCCGAGATCATCGATCTCTACGGCGCCGGCAAGGGCGCCTCGGTGCCAACGGGGCCGCAGAACGGCCGCACCGGCTCGGAGCCGGCCTCCGGCCTCACAACCTTGAAGAGTGAAAAGGCGATCCTCAAGTCGACCCGCGACAGGGAAGCCAAGGCCGCGACCAAGGCCGCCCAGGCGGCGCCTGATGCGATCATCGCCACGGTCGCACCAATAGCGGCTGCCGCTCCGGTTGGGCCTTCGAAGGCCAGCAAGCCGAAAACCGATGCGCCGGAGACCAGCCCTGCGCTGAAATCGCCTTCGCCGGTCAAGGTGGCGCCGGCCGTTGAAAAGGCGGCGAGCGTTTCGGCACCGTTGCATTCGGCCGCCAATGCCAACAAGGCGGACCCCGAGGTCGAGCAGGTTTCCAAGCAGCGCAGTGGCCCCAAGAACAAGGCCGAGCCGGCTTCTGCCTTCAAATCGCCGGAAGTCAAGGTGCCAGCCGCGAAGGCGGCCAAGCCGGCCAAACCGTCGCTCGAGGACAAGAACCGTCCGGCCGGTATCGACAGGCCGGCGCTGGTCGATGACCTCAAGCTGATTTCCGGCGTCGGGCCGAAGATCGAAGGCATCCTGCATTCGCTGGGCATCTTCACCTTCGCCCAGGTCGCTTCGTTGAAGAAAGCGGAGCGCGAGTGGGTGGACGGCTATCTCTCCTTCCAGGGCCGCATCGACCGCGACGACTGGGTCAAGCAGGCCAAGGCGCTCGCCAAGGGCGGCGTCGCCGAATACATCCGCGTCTTCGGCAAGAAGCCGGTCTGAGGGACGAAAAATGCTTCAGGACAAAGACCGCATCTTCACCAACATCTACGGCCTGTTCGACAAGTCGCTGGCCGGCGCGATGGCGCGCGGCGCTTGGGACAACACGCCCGGCATCGTCGCCAAGGGACGCGACTGGATCGTCAACGAGATGAAGGCGTCGGGCCTGCGCGGCCGCGGCGGCGCCGGTTTCCCGACGGGCCTCAAATGGTCGTTCATGCCCAAGCAGAGCGACGGCCGGCCGAGCTATCTGGTCATCAACGCCGATGAATCCGAGCCCGGCACCTGCAAGGACCGCGACATCCTGCGCAATGACCCGCACACGCTGGTCGAGGGCGCATTCCTCGCCGGCTTCGCCATGGGCGCGATCGCCGCCTACATCTATGTACGCGGCGAGTTCGTCCGTGAGCGCGAGGCGCTGCAGCGGGCGATCGACGAGGCCTATGAGGCCAAGCTGATCGGCAAGAACAACACCTCCGGCTATGATTTCGAAATCTACATGCACCATGGCGCCGGCGCCTATATCTGCGGCGAGGAGACAGCACTCCTCGAAAGCCTCGAGGGCAAGAAGGGCCAGCCCAGGCTGAAGCCGCCATTCCCCGCCAATGTCGGCCTCTATGGCTGCCCGACCACTGTCAACAATGTCGAATCGATCGCCGTTGCGCCGACCATCCTGCGCCGCGGTGCAGCCTGGTTCTCGTCCTTCGGGCGGCCCAACAATGTCGGCACCAAGCTGTTTTGCATCTCCGGCCACGTCAACAATCCGTGCACGGTCGAAGAGGCGATGTCGATCCCGTTCCGCGAACTGATCGAGACGCATTGCGGCGGTATTCGCGGCGGCTGGGACAATCTTTTGGCGGTCATCCCGGGCGGTGCTTCGGTGCCGCTGGTGCCGGCAGCGCAGATCATCGACACATCGATGGACTTCGACGCATTGCGCGACCTTAAATCCGGCCTCGGCACGGCGGCTGTCATCGTCATGGACAAGTCGACCGATATCGTGAAGGCGATCGCGCGGCTTTCCTATTTCTACAAGCATGAGAGCTGCGGCCAGTGCACGCCGTGCCGCGAAGGCACCGGCTGGATGTGGCGGGTGATGGAGCGACTGGTGCGCGGCGAGGCGCAGAAGCGCGAGATCGACATGCTGCTCGACGTGACCAAGCAGGTGGAGGGCCACACGATCTGCGCGCTGGGCGACGCGGCGGCATGGCCGATCCAGGGCCTGATGCGGCATTTCCGCGGCGAGGTGGAGCGGCGCATCGACGAGTTTTCCCGCAACGCGCACCGGGCAGAACCGGTGATGGTAGCGGCCGAATAGAAGATTTTGAATGCGGGCGAAAGCCCGAAGCGAGATACGGGCGAAGGCCCGATTTGAAATACGGGCGAGTGCCCGATTTGAGACAACCGGGGCGGGCGAACGAAAAACGACCAGGAGAACTCTATGGCGCCGTATTCGACACCCAATCCAATGCCCAATTTGGACCAGTTCGAGAAAATGAACCAGGATCTGACCAGGATGATGCCGAAAGAGATGGCCAGCGCCGTCAACCTTTTCGTGCATCCCGTGGCGGGTGCGGCGGCGATGTCGGCGCTTGGCCTCGGGTTCGCCAATCACGCGTTCGGCGTCTGGCTGGGCGCGCTTTCGGGAGCGGCCGAAGCCTCGCAACGGTTGCTGCAGCCGATCGTCGATGATTTCGAGGCGCGCGTCGCGCGGTTCGACGATCCGAGCCCGTCCTCCACCAAGGCGCGCGCGACGGCGAAAACCATGATCGCCGAGGCGCAGTCCTTTGCCCAGGAAGTCACCGATATTGCCGCGAAGGAAGCCGTATCTGCAGTGCCGGCGGCGAATGCCGTCCCGGCGGCCGGCGACGCCGCCGATGTGCTGATGCCAGAGGATTTCAGGCAGCCCAGGGCGATGGAAAAGCCGGCGAAACCGGCGGATCTCAAGGCCATATCGGGTATCGGTCCCAAGCTGGAAAAGGTTCTCAACGGCCTGGGCATCTGGACGTATGACCAGATCGCGGCATGGACGCCGCAAGAGGTTGCCTGGGTCGAGGACTATCTGTCGCTCGGCGGCCGTATCGGCCGCGACGACTGGACGGCCCAAGCGGCGGCGCTCGCCGTCAAGAATTGAATGAAATGCCCGGTGTGGTCTCGACCATGTCCGGAAAAAGAGATTGCGGGCACTCCGCAGAGGTTTGAGGCGAATGGCAAAGCTCAAGGTCGACGGGAAAGAGATCACTGTACCCGACCACTACACGCTGCTGCAGGCGGCGGAAGACGCTGGCGCGGAAGTGCCGCGCTTCTGCTTCCATGAGCGGCTGTCGATCGCCGGCAATTGCCGGATGTGCCTGATCGAGGTGAAGGGCGGACCGCCCAAGCCTCAGGCTTCCTGTGCCATGGGCGTGCGCGACCTGCGCCCCGGCCCGAATGGCGAGCCGCCGGAAATCTTCACCAACACGCCGATGGTCAAGAAGGCCAGGGAAGGCGTCATGGAGTTCCTGCTGATCAACCATCCGCTGGATTGCCCAATCTGCGACCAGGGAGGCGAATGCGACCTGCAGGACCAGGCGATGGCCTTCGGCGTCGATTCCTCGCGCTATCACGAGAACAAGCGTGCGGTCGAAGACAAGTATATCGGACCGCTGGTCAAGACGGTGATGAACCGCTGCATCCACTGCACGCGCTGCGTCCGCTTCACCACGGAAGTCGCCGGCATTTCCGAACTCGGCCTGATCGGCCGTGGCGAGGATGCCGAGATCACCACCTATCTCGAAAGCGCGATGACTTCCGAGCTGCAGGGCAATGTCATCGATCTTTGCCCGGTTGGCGCGCTGACCTCAAAACCCTTCGCCTTCCAGGCGCGGCCGTGGGAACTGACCAAGACCGAATCCATCGACGTGATGGACGCGGTCGGCTCGGCGATCCGCGTCGACAGCCGGGGCCGCGAAGTGATGCGCATCCTGCCGCGCGTCAACGAAGCGGTGAACGAGGAGTGGATTTCCGACAAGACCCGCTTCATCTGGGACGGCCTGCGCACGCAGCGCCTCGACCGCCCCTATGTGCGCAAGGACGGCAAGCTGGTTCCGGCAAGCTGGGCCGAGGCGTTCGCCGCGATCAAGGACGAGGTGTCGAAGACCGCTCCCGAGAAGATCGGCGCCATTTCAGGCGATCTCGCCGCGGTCGAGGAAATCTATGCACTGAAGCTGCTGATGGCCTCGCTCGGCTCAAAAAATGTCGATTGCCGCCAGGATGGTGCCGCACTCGATCCGGCGCTTGGCCGTGCGAGCTATATCTTCAACCCGACCATTGAAGGCATCGAGCAGGCGGATGCGGTGCTGATCATCGGCGCCAACCCGCGCTATGAAGCCTCGGTGCTCAACACCCGCATCCGCAAGCGCTGGCGGATCGGCAATCTGCCGGTCGGTGTCATCGGCGATGTCGGCGACACGCGCTACGACTACGAACAGCTGGGCGCCGGACCGGATTCGCTGAAGGATTTGGCGGACGGCAACGGCAAGTTCTTCCAGGTGCTGAAGAAGGCTACACATCCGCTTGTTATCGTCGGCCAGGGCGCGCTGGCGCGATCCGACGGCGCGGCCGTGCTCGGCCAGGCGGCAAAACTGGCCACCGCCGTGAACGCTGCTCGCGCGGACTGGAACGGCTTTGCCGTACTGCACAATGCGGCCGGACGCGTCGGCGGTCTCGATCTCGGATTCGTGCCGGGCGAGGGCGGCAAGAATGTCGCCGGCATGCTGGGCGACATGGAGCTGCTGTTCCTGCTCGGCGCCGACGAGATCGACATGGCCAAGACCGGCGGCGCCTTCGTCGTCTATATCGGCACGCATGGCGACCAGGGCGCGCACCGCGCCAATGTCATCCTTCCGGCGGCGGCCTACACGGAAAAGTCGGCCACCTATGTCAACACCGAAGGCCGCGTGCAGCAGACCAACCGCGCCGGCTTCGCGCCGGGCGATGCCCGCGAGGACTGGGCTATCCTGCGGGCACTATCGGATGTGCTGGGCAAGAAACTGCCGTTCGATTCGCTGCCGCAGCTGCGTGCCAAGCTCTATGGCGAATACCCGCATCTGGCCCGCATCGATCAGGTCGCGGCCGGCAATGCCGAGGACATCGGCAAAGTGGCGAAGCTCGGCGGGCGCCTGAACAAGGGCACCTTCACCTCGCCGGTCAAGGATTTCTACCTGACCAACCCGATCGCGCGGGCATCGGCCGTGATGGCGGAATGCTCGGCGCTGGCCAAGAGCGGCTTCAAGCAGGCGGCGGAATAAGCATGGACACTTTTTTCTCCTTCTACGTGCTGCCGGCGCTGCTGATCCTCTTGAAGTCGGTCGTGCTGATCGTCGTGCTGTTGATCTTCGTCGCCTACATCCTCTACGCCGACCGCAAGATCTGGGCGGCGGTGCAACTGCGCCGCGGCCCGAATGTCGTCGGTCCCTGGGGCACGCTGCAGGCTTTCGCCGATCTGCTGAAATTCGTCTTCAAGGAACCGGTGATCCCGTCAGGCGCCAACAAGGGCGTCTTCCTGCTGGCGCCGCTGGTCTCGGCCGTGCTGGCGATCTCGGCCTGGGCGGTCATTCCGGTCAGCCAGGGCTGGGCGATCGCCAACGTCAATGTCGGCATCCTCTATGTCTTCGCCATTTCCTCGCTCGAGGTCTATGGCGTGATCATGGGCGGCTGGGCGTCGAACTCGAAATATCCGTTCCTCGGCGCGTTGCGCTCGGCTGCGCAGATGGTGTCCTACGAAGTCTCGATCGGCTTCGTCATCGTCACCGTGCTGCTCACCGCCGGCTCGCTCAACCTGTCCGAAATCGTGCTGTCGCAGCATGACGGGCTTGGTACGCGGCTTGGCCTGCCCAACACCTTCCTCGATTGGAACTGGCTGGCACTGTTCCCGATGTTCATCATCTTCTTCATCTCGGCACTGGCCGAGACGAACCGTCCGCCTTTCGACCTGGTGGAAGCCGAATCGGAGCTGGTCGCCGGTCATATGGTCGAGTACTCGTCGACGCCGTTCCTGCTGTTCTTCCTCGGCGAGTATGTCGCCATCGTGCTGATGTGCGCGCTGGCCACCATCCTGTTCCTCGGCGGCTGGCTGCCGCCCTTCGACTTCGCGCCGTTCACCTGGGTGCCGGGTGTCATCTGGTTCGTGCTGAAGGTCTGCTTCGTGTTCTTCGGCATCTCCATGGTGAAGGCCTTCGTGCCGCGCTATCGCTACGACCAGCTGATGCGGCTCGGCTGGAAGGTGTTCCTGCCGATCTCGCTGTTCATGGTGGTCGCCACAGCCGCCTTCCTCAAGATCACGGGGTTTGCGTGATGTCCGCTCTTTCCCAAGCCGCAAAATCGCTGCTGCTGCAGGATTTCGTCAGCGCCTTCTTCCTGTCGATGCGCCAGTTCTTCGCGCCGAAGGAGACGATCAACTATCCGCACGAGAAGGGGCCGACCAGCCCGCGCTTTCGTGGCGAGCATGCGTTGCGCCGCTATCCCAATGGCGAGGAACGCTGCATCGCCTGCAAGCTGTGCGAGGCGATCTGCCCGGCGCAGGCCATTACCATCGAGGCCGGTCCGCGCCGCAATGACGGCACACGCCGCACCGTGCGTTACGACATCGACATGGTGAAGTGCATCTATTGCGGCTTCTGCCAGGAAGCCTGCCCGGTCGACGCCATCGTCGAGGGGCCGAATTTCGAATTTGCGACGGAGACGCGCGAAGAACTCTACTACGACAAGGACAAGCTGCTGGCGAATGGCGACCGGTGGGAGCGCGAACTGGCGCGCAACATCTCGCTGGACTCGCCTTACCGCTGATATTTGACGCATGGACGGGGCGAGGGGCCTCGTCCAGAGGATGATCCCGAAAAGTTGCAGACTTTTTCGGACCAGATCGTCCTCCGGAATCCAGAGTGGCCCATGTTTCTTTCGATCGGGTCTTTCAACCCGATCGGAACATGGGCTAGGAACACGCAACTTGCCGACCGGAGGCGGTGGCAAAAAATCGAAACAGGACGAGCGTCCTGTTTTGACAGGAACCTTGGGGAACCCCAATGCTGAGTGGACTAGAGGCGGCCTTTTTCTACCTCTTCGCCTTTGTCGCGGTGGCGTCGGCGTTCATGGTCATTTCGTCGCGCAACCCCGTGCATTCGGTGCTGTTCCTGATCCTGACCTTCTTCAACGCCGCCGGCCTGTTCATGCTGACCGGGGCCGAGTTCCTGGCGATGATCCTGCTCGTCGTCTATGTCGGCGCGGTCATGGTGCTGTTCCTGTTCGTCGTCATGATGCTCGACGTCGATTTCGCCGAGATGAAGGAAGGCGCTCTTCAGTATGCGCCGATCGGCGCGATGGTCGGGCTGATCCTGGCGGCGGAGCTGATCGTCGTGCTCGGCGGCTATACATTCGCGCCGCAGCTCGCCTCGACGGTCTCGAAACCCATCCCGGATCTCGCCGCGCGGACAAATACGGCCGCACTCGGCGACATCCTCTATACCGACTACCTCTACTACTTCCAGATTTCGGGCCTCATCCTGCTCGTCGCCATGATCGGCGCCATCGTGCTGACGCTGCGCCATAAACCAGGCATCAAGCGGCAGTCGATCGCGGCCCAGGTCGGCCGTACGCCGGCGACGGGCATGGAAATCCGCAAGGTCAAGACAGGCGAGGGGCTCTGAGATGGTTGTCGGCATCGCACATTACCTGACCGTATCGGCGATCCTGTTCACGCTCGGCGTGTTCGGCATCTTCCTGAACCGCAAGAACGTCATCGTCATCCTGATGTCGGTCGAGCTGATCCTGCTTGCGGTCAACATCAATTTCGTCGCCTTTTCGGCAGCACTTGGTGATCTGGTCGGCCAGGTGTTTGCACTGTTCGTGCTGACAGTCGCGGCGGCCGAGGCCGCCATCGGACTTGCCATTCTCGTCGTCTTCTTCCGCAACCGCGGCTCGATCGCGGTCGAAGACGTGAACATGATGAAGGGTTGACGGAACCACCATGTATCAGGCCATCGTCTTCCTTCCCCTGCTCGGCTTCCTGATCGTCGGCCTGTTCGGCACGTCGCTCGGCGCCAAGGCGTCCGAATACATCACCTCCGGCTTCCTGGTGATCGCGGCCGTGCTGTCGTGGGTCGCCTTCTTCACCGTCGGTTTCGGCCATGGCGAGGTGTTCACCGTGCCGGTGCTGCGCTGGATCCAGTCGGGTGGGCTGGAAGCGTCCTGGGCGCTGCGCATCGACACGCTGACGGTGGTGATGCTGGTGGTGGTCAACACGGTGTCGGCGCTGGTCCACATCTATTCGATCGGCTACATGCACCACGATCCGAACCGGCCGCGTTTCTTCGCCTACCTGTCGCTGTTCACCTTCGCCATGCTGATGCTGGTGACGGCGGACAATCTGGTGCAGATGTTCTTCGGCTGGGAAGGGGTCGGCCTCGCATCCTACCTGCTGATCGGCTTCTGGTACAAGAAGCCATCGGCCAATGCCGCGGCGATCAAGGCCTTCGTCGTCAACCGCGTCGGCGATTTCGGCTTCGCGCTCGGCATCTTCGGCTTGTTCGTGCTGTTCGGCTCGGTCAATCTCGGCACCATCTTCGCCAATGCGGCGACGTTCATTCCGGCCGAAGGCGCGCCACAGGGCGCCGCCGTCCTGACTTTCCTTGGCTATGCGCTGGACAAGCAGGCGGCCATGACGGTCGTCTGCCTGCTCTTGTTCATGGGTGCCATGGGCAAGTCGGCGCAGGTGCCGCTGCACACCTGGCTGCCGGACGCCATGGAAGGCCCGACGCCGGTTTCCGCACTGATCCATGCCGCCACCATGGTGACGGCGGGCGTATTCATGCTGGCGCGTCTGTCACCGCTGTTCGAACTGTCGCATTCGGCGCTAATGGTCGTCACCTTCATCGGCGCCTTCACCGCCTTTTTCGCGGCGACGGTCGGCCTCGTGCAGAACGACATCAAGCGCGTCATCGCCTATTCGACCTGTTCGCAGCTCGGCTACATGTTCGTGGCGCTCGGCGTCGGCGCCTATGGCGCGGCGATCTTCCATCTGTTCACGCATGCCTTCTTCAAGGCGCTGCTGTTCCTCGGCTCGGGCTCGGTCATCCATGCCGTCTCCGACGAGCAGGACATGCGCAAGATGGGCGGCTTGCGGCAGCTGATCCCGACCACTTACTGGATGATGGTGATCGGCACGCTGGCGCTGACCGGCGTCGGCATCCCGGTGACGGTCATCGGCACCGCCGGCTTCTTCTCCAAGGACGCCATCATCGAGAGCGCGTTTGCCAGCCACAATCCGGTTGCCGGCATGGCGTTCGTGCTTTTGGTCATCGCCGCCTGCTTCACCTCCTTCTACTCCTGGCGGCTGATCTTCATGACGTTCCACGGCCAGCCGCGGGCGAGTCATGAGGTGATGCACCACGTCCATGAATCGCCGCCGGTGATGCTGGTGCCGCTGTTCATCCTGGCCGCGGGCGCGCTGTTTGCCGGCATCATCTTCCATGGCGCCTTCATAGGCGAGGGCTATGCCGAGTTCTGGAAGGCGTCGCTGTTCACGCTGCCGGACAACCACATATTGCACGAGATCCACGAATTGCCGCTGTGGGTCGAACTGTCGCCCTTCATCGCCATGCTGATCGGCTTCGCGGTGGCCTGGAAATTCTACATCCGCTCGCCCGAAATGCCCGTCAATCTGGCGGCCCATCATCGCGGGCTCTACGCCTTCCTGCTCAACAAGTGGTATTTCGACGAGCTCTACGATTTCCTGTTCGTGCGACCCGCCAAGCGCCTTGGCCATTTCCTGTGGAAGACCGGCGACGGCACCGTCATTGACGGCCTTGGTCCGGATGGCATCTCGGCGCGCGTCGTCGATGTCACCAACCGCGTCGTCAAGCTGCAGACCGGCTACCTCTACCACTATGCCTTCGCCATGCTGATCGGCGTTGCCGCACTCGTCACCTGGATGATGCTCTGATGACCGCCTGGCCAATCCTCTCGCTGGTCACCTTCCTCCCGCTGGTTGGTGTGCTGCTCATCCTGTTCATCAACGATGACAGTGAAAGCGCGCGCCGCAACATCCGCGCCATCGCGCTGTTGACGACGACGTTCACGTTCGTCATCTCGCTGTTCATCTGGACCGGCTTCGACAATTCGCAGTCCGGCTTCCAGTTCGTCGAGAAGGTTGCCTGGCTCGACTCCGGCATTTCCTACCATATGGGCGTCGACGGCATCTCGATGCTGTTCGTCATCCTGACGACCTTCCTGATGCCGCTCTGCATCCTGGCGTCGTGGGAATCGATCGAGAAGCGCGTCAAGGCCTACATGATCGCCTTCCTGCTGCTCGAAACATTGATGATCGGCGTGTTCTGCGCGCTCGATATCGTGCTGTTCTACGTTTTCTTCGAAGCCGGCCTGATCCCGATGTTCATCATCATCGGCGTCTGGGGCGGCAAGCGGCGCGTCTACGCCTCGTTCAAGTTCTTCCTCTACACGCTGGCCGGCTCGGTGCTGATGCTGCTCGCCATCATGGCGATGTTCTATCAGTCCGGCACGACCGACATCCCGACGCTGTTGACGCACAATTTCCCCGCCAACATGCAGACATGGCTATGGCTCGCCTTCTTCGCCTCCTTCGCGGTGAAGATGCCGATGTGGCCGGTGCACACCTGGTTGCCGGACGCGCACGTCGAGGCACCAACCGCAGGGTCGGTCATCCTGGCCGCCATCCTGTTGAAGATGGGCGGGTACGGCTTCCTGCGTTTCTCCTTGCCGATGTTCCCGCTGGCGTCCGAGATGTTCGCGCCGCTGGTGTTCACACTGTCCGTCGTCGCCATCATCTACACCTCGCTGGTGGCGCTGATGCAGGAGGACATGAAGAAGCTGATCGCTTATTCGTCGGTCGCCCATATGGGCTTCGTCACCATGGGCATCTTCGCCATGAACCAGGAAGGCGTGCAGGGCGCCATCTTCCAGATGCTCAGCCACGGCCTCGTCTCCGGCGCGCTGTTCCTGTGCGTCGGCGTCATCTACGACCGCATGCACACGCGTGAGATCGACGCCTATGGCGGCCTGGTCAACAACATGCCGAAATACGCCACCGTGTTCATGATCTTCACCATGGCCAATGTCGGCCTGCCCGGCACCAGCGGCTTCGTCGGCGAGTTCCTGACCATGCTCGGTGTATTCCGGGTCAACACCTGGGTGGCGTTCTTCGCCGCCACCGGCGTCATCCTGTCGGCCGCCTACGCGCTCTGGCTCTATCGCCGGGTGATCTTCGGCGCGCTGACCAAGGACAGCCTGAAGAACCTGCTGGATCTGTCGCCGCGCGAGAGGGTAATCATTTACCCGCTGGTCGTGCTGGTCATCTTCTTCGGCGTCTATCCCGCGCCCGTCTTCGACGCGACGGCCGAATCGGTCAAGTCGCTCGTCACCAATGTCACTGCATCCATCGGCGCCGCGCAGACCGCGGCGGCGAACTGACCAGAGGTTTTGCGAAACATGACGCCGGACCTTCTTTCCAGCCTGTCGCTCTCGACGCCAGAATTGATCCTCGCCGTCGGCGCCCTGGCGCTGCTGATGGTCGGGGCTTATTCGCGCGCCAACACCGCCAACACGGTGACCGGCCTTGCGGTCGCCGTGCTGGTGATATCAGGCGCCTGGCTGATCTTCCATACCGTGCAGGGCAGCGCCTACGGCAATGCCTTCATCCAGGATACCTTCGCCCGCTTCATGAAAGTGCTGGCGCTGGTCGGCTCGGCGGTGACGCTGGTTATGTCGATGCGCTTTGCCAAGGCGGAACGGTTCGACAAGTTCGAATATCCGGTGCTGATCCTGCTCTGCACGCTCGGCATGATGCTGATGATCTCCGCCAACGGCATGATCGGGCTCTATCTCGGCCTTGAGCTGCAGTCGCTGGCGATCTACGTGCTGTGTGCGATCAATCGCGACAATCTGCGTTCGACCGAAGCCGGCCTCAAATATTTCGTCCTCGGCGCGCTGTCGTCGGGCATGCTGCTCTACGGCATCAGCCTGGTCTACGGCTACACCGGCAATACCGGCTTCCAGGAGATCGCTTCGGCGCTGGGCGGCGGCGAGCGCCAGCTTGGCCTTGTCTTCGGTCTCGTCTTCGTGCTGGCCGGCCTTGCCTTCAAGATCTCGGCGGTGCCGTTCCACATGTGGACGCCCGACGTCTATGAGGGCGCCCCGACACCGGTGACGGCCTTCCTGGCGGCGGCACCGAAGATGGCGGCGATGGCGCTGATCGTGCGCGTCACCATGGGCGCGTTCAAGCCGATCGCCGCCGACTGGCAGCAGATCATCGTCTTCATTTCGATCGCTTCGATGGCGCTCGGCGCTTTCGCCGCGATCGGCCAGACCAACATCAAGCGGCTGATGGCTTATTCCTCGATCGGCCATATGGGCTACGCGCTGGTCGGCCTTGCCGCCAACAGCCAGGCCGGCGTGCGCGGCGTTGCCATCTATATGCTGATCTATCTGGTGATGACGCTCGGCACCTTCGCCTTCATTCTCGCCATGCGGCGCAAGGAAGGCAATGTCGAGCAGATCAGCGATCTGGCCGGCCTGTCGTCGACCAATCCGATCATGGCGACGATCCTGACCATCCTGATGTTCTCGCTTGCCGGCATCCCGCCGCTCGCCGGCTTCTGGGGGAAATGGTACGTCTTCCTCGCCGCCATCAATGCCAATCTCTACGCGCTGGCGATCATCGGTGTGCTGGCCTCTGTCGTGGGCGCCTATTATTACCTGCGCATCATCAAGATCATGTGGTTCGACGAACCGGTTGGCGGCTTCGTGCCGATGGCGAGCGAATTGCGTGTCGTCCTCGGCATCTCTGGCGCCTTCGTGCTGTTCTATGTGCTGATCGGCGGACCGATCGGCACCTATGCCGAAGCCGCCGCCAAGACGTTTTTCTAGACGGCATGGTATTTCGGCTGGCTCCAACCTCGGCGTCGGAAGGGTTCCGGCTCGAAGCGCATGACAGCGTCGGCTCAACCAATGCGCTGGCGCTGGACCATGCAAGGGCGGGCGATCCGGGCAGGCTGTGGATCGTTTCCAAAAGGCAGGAAAGCGGGCGTGGGCGGCGCGGGCGCGTCTGGGCGACGCCGGAAGGCAATCTGGCGGCGACGCTGCTCGTCATCACCAGTGCCGAGCTTCGCCTTGCCGCAACGCTGGGCTTCGTCGCCGGGCTGGCGCTGGCCGATGCGCTCGATGCCGTGGTGCCGAAGGGGCGGATCGCCATCGGCCTCGACGGCGGCAATGAGGGAAAGAACCGTTTCGAGCTGAAATGGCCGAACGACGTGCTTGCCTCGGGCGCCAAGCTGGCCGGCATCCTGCTGGAATCGGCGATCCTGGACGGCGGCCGTTTCGCGGTGGCGGTCGGCATCGGCGTGAATGTGGTGGCATACCCCGAGGATTTGCCTTATCCGGCAACATCACTCAACGCGCTGGGCGCGACATGCGATGCGGAAACACTGTTCCTGGCGCTGTCGGATGCCTGGAGCGAGAATGCCCGCTTGTGGGACGAAGGCCGCGGACTTGCGGCCGTCAGGCGACGCTGGTTGGCTCGCGCGGCGGGGCTCGGCGAGCAGGTTGCTGTCAGAATTGACGGTAGTGTGGTGCGTGGGGTGTTTGAAACCATTGACGAGGACTGCCGTTTCGTGATCCGCGACGATGAAGGTTCGGTTCTGACGATCGCCGCCGGCGACGTGCATTTCGGCGCGGTCGCGTCTGCCCGCGTTTAGAGCCGTTCGCTAACGGCTCTAAGTGTTTGTTTTCATGCAATTCCTGTGGGAAAACCGTTAGAGACTTTTCCTGGAATTGCTTTATGGACTTGGTCTGAGGACCAGGAAGGGAAAAATCATGGCGAAAGCGGAAAACGCCGAACTCGTCTTCGTGCCGCTCGGCGGCGTTGGCGAGATCGGTATGAACTTCGCTCTTTACGGCTACGGTCCGCCCACTGCGCGCGAGTGGATCATCATCGATGTCGGTGTGACCTTCCCCGATGCCGCGCATCCGGGCGTCGATCTGATCTTGCCCGATACGCGCTTCATCGAGGAGAACCTTGCCAATCTGCGCGGCATCGTCATCACCCATGCGCATGAAGACCACTATGGCGCGCTGCTCGACACCTGGCCGAAGCTGAAGGCGCCGGTCTGGATGACGCCGTTCAGCGCCGGCTTGCTCGAAGCCAAGCGGCAAGGCGAGCAGGGCGCACCGAAAATACCGGTGACGATCTACAGAGCAGGCGAGAAATTCACCGTCGGTCCGTTCGAGATCGAAGCCATTCCGGTCGCGCACTCCATTCCCGAGCCAATGTCGCTGGCAATCACCTCGCCGGCCGGCACCGTCATCCACACCGGTGACTGGAAGATCGATCCGGAGCCGACGATCGGGCCGAAGACCGACGAGGCGCGTTTCCGCGCCTATGGCGACAAGGGCGTTCTGGCGCTGATCTGCGATTCGACCAACGCGCTGCGGGAAGGCGAGTCGCCTTCGGAAGTGGCCGTCGGCGAAGGACTGAAAGGCGTCATCCAGGCCGCCAAGGGCCGTGTCGCCGTCACCACGTTTTCCTCCAATGTCGGACGCATCGTCTCCATCGCCAGGGCGGCGCGCGATGCCGGCCGCCAGTGCCTGGTGCTCGGCCGCTCGCTGAAGCGGGTGATCGATGTGGCTGGCGAACTCGGCTACATGGATGGGCTGCCGGAGTTCATCGCCGAGGAGGATTTTGGTTTCATTCCGCGCGAGAACCTCGTCATCATCTGCACCGGCAGCCAGGGTGAGCCACTTGCCGCATTGGCCAAGCTGTCGCGCGACGAGATGAAATCGGTATCATTTACGGCCGGCGACACGGTGGTGTTTTCCTCGCGCACCATTCCGGGCAACGAGAAGGCGATCCTCGAGATCAAGAACCGCCTCATCGACCTCGGCATCAAGATCATCGAGGACGGCGACGCGCTGGTGCATGTCTCCGGCCATCCGCGGCGCAGCGAATTGCGCAAGATGTATGAATGGGTGCGCCCACAGATCGGCGTTCCCGTGCATGGCGAGGCGGCGCATCTGGTGGCGCAGGGATCGCTGATGTCGACGTCTGGCATCGGCCAGGTGGCGCAGGTGCGCGACGGCGACATGCTCAGGCTTGCTCCCGGCCCCGCCACCATTATCGACCAGGTGCCGTTCGGCCGCGTCTACAAGGACGGCAGATTGATCGGCACCGACCAGGCGATGGGCATCCGCGACCGGCGCAAACTGTCCTTTGCCGGCCATGTCGCGGTCAATGTCGTGCTCGACGACAAATATGAGCTGGCCGGTGATCCCGACCTGGTCGCCATCGGCGTCGCCGAGGCCGATGGCCGTGGTGAGACGCTCGAGGACCTGATGATCGATGCGGCAATCGGCGCGGTGGACTCGATCCCCCGTCAGCGCCGAAAAGACCTCGATCTTGTGCAGGAAGCAGTCCGGCGCGCCGTGCGCGGCGCCGCCAACGAAGCCTGGGGCAAGAAGCCGCTGGTGACGGTGTTTGTGACTAGGTAGTGAATAGTGAATAGTGAATAGTGATCGACGTCCTGTGGTGATCGAGATTGGGTTCACCATTCACCATTTCCACGGAGCACCCTATGCTCGGACGTCTGAACCATGTCGCGCTTGCCGTGCCGGATCTGGCTGCCGCCGTCGCCGTCTATCGCAACACGCTTGGCGCGGACGTGACGGAGCCGCGGGCGCTGCCGGAGCATGGCGTCACCGTGGTGTTCGTCAATGTCGGCAACACCAAGATCGAACTTCTGGAGCCCTTGGGCGAGGGGTCGCCGATCGCCGCCTTCCTGGAGAAGAACCCTTCCGGCGGCATGCATCATCTTTGCTACGAGGTCGACGACATCCTCGCCGCGCGTGACCAACTCAAGGCTGCCGGCGCCCGCGTGCTGGGCGACGGCAACCCGAAGATCGGCGCCCACGGCAAGCCGGTGCTGTTCCTGCATCCGAAGGATTTCTTCGGCACGCTGATCGAACTGGAGCAATCATGAGCTGGGTTTCGTTCACCGCCCTGTTTTTCGCGACCTGGTGGGTGGTGCTGTTTGCCGTGCTGCCGTTCAGCGTGAAGACGCAGGATGACGATCATGATGTGACGCTGGGCACGGTTCCGAGCGCGCCGCGCGGCCCCCATATGCTGCGCGCCGTGATCCGCACCACCATCGCCACGGGCGTTCTCATGGGCATTTTTTATGGCTTGACGCACGGGCTGGGATACAGCCTCGACGACATCCCGCACATCGTGCCGGAATTCAACCAAACCCCAACCAAATAGACCGTCCCGCAAGGGCGTTTTTATCAGTCGGAATCGTGCGCGTTCCGAACAGGAATGCCGTGTCCTTTGCGGCTGCGCGAGTGCTGCCGCAAGGTAAGGTAGTTTGGCAACTCGTTGCGCTAAGCGGATGATTGCACAAAAAAAATGCAAGGCACAAGGCCTTGCAATTTAAACGCGTCCGATCTGTTTCCGGTTTCCGGCGGCAGCGAGTAACCGCGCCTAGATCGCATCCTCCCAAGACTTTGACCGCGTAGGAGAGCGGATTTTTTTCCACCCTCTCGGTTATCAGGGCACATTAGCCTAACGCGAATGAAAATGTCACGAAGAATTTTGCCTTGAAACGGGCATTCTCGTGCTGCACTGCACAATAGTGCGGCAGGCGTTGCTTGGGAAACGACCACTAAGGCGCGCGGGGCAAATGCGGCGCCTTGGAACGCCGCGCGTTTGCCGGACGCGCGAGGTACACTGCAACAGTTTTACTCCCAGCACCGCCGTATTTTTGAAAATCAATTTCCGATTTTCGGGCCAGTGCGTCCGGGTTTCCATTCCGCCATGAAATGGCTATGAAGCCGGGGCAAGCAAGCCCGTGCCGCGCCGATTCCCGCGCGGCCATTCTCACTCACGGACCAGTCCATGCGTTTGTCGCGCTATTTCCTGCCCATTCTCAAAGAAAATCCGCGCGAGGCCGAGATCGTCTCGCACCGGCTGATGCTGCGCGCCGGCATGATCCGCCAGCAGGGGCAGGGCAGTTTCTCATGGCTGCCGCTCGGCAAGCGGGTGCTGGACAAGGTCTGCCGCATCATTCGCGAGGAGCAGGATCGCGCCGGTGCGCTGGAAATCCTGATGCCGACCATCCAGTCGGCCGATCTGTGGCGCGAAAGCGGCCGCTACGACGACTATGGCAAGGAGATGCTGCGCATCAAGGACCGGCAGGACCGCGACATGCTCTACGGCCCGACCAATGAGGAAGTGGTCACCGAGATCGTCCGCGCCTATGTCAAATCCTACAAGGACCTGCCGCTCAATCTCTACCACATCCAATGGAAGTTCCGCGACGAGGTGCGGCCGCGCTTCGGCGTCATGCGCAGCAGGGAATTCCTGATGAAGGACGCGTATTCCTTCGACCTCGACTTCGAAGACGCCAAGGCGGCCTACAACAGGATGTTCGTGTCCTATCTCAGGACCTTCACCCGCATGGGCCTGCAGGCTATCCCGATGCGAGCCGACACCGGGCCGATCGGCGGCGATCTCAGCCATGAATTCATCATCCTCGCCGACACCGGCGAGAGCCAGGTCTACTGCCACCGCGACTATCTTTCGCTTGATGTGCCCGGAGAGAAGACCGACTTCGCCAACGACGCCGAGATCGGCGACATCGTCAAGACGTGGACGACGCCTTACGCCGCCACCGACGAGATGCATGACGAGGCGGCGTGGGAAAAGATCGGCGAGAACGACAAGGTTTCGGCTCGCGGCATCGAGGTCGGCCACATCTTCCATTTCGGTGACAAATATTCCAAGCCGATGGGCGCCAAGGTGACCGGGCCCGACGGCAAGGATCATTTCGTCTCCGGCGGCTCCTACGGCATCGGTCCGTCGCGCCTTGTCGCGGCGATCATCGAAGCGAGCCACGACGACAACGGCATCATCTGGCCGGAGGCGGTGGCGCCGTTCGACATCGGGCTGATCAACATGAAGGCGGGCGACGCCGACTGCGACCGCGTCTGCGACGAGCTGCATGCCGCTTTCGTGGCCGCCGGCAAGGACGTGCTCCATGACGACACCGACCAGCGGCCCGGCGGCAAGTTCGCCACCGCCGATCTGATCGGCCTGCCGTGGCAAGTGATCGTTGGACCGCGCGGCGTGGCTGCCGGCGAGATCGAGATCAAGAATCGCAAGACCGGCGAGCGTGAGACGCTGCCGGTCGCGGACGTGAAGAAGCGCTTCGGTGTCGCCGCATGATCGAGGCGGTGGCGGCAAGATCGGCAGGCGCCGGGCCTTTTTCCATCTTCGAGCGCATGGTCGCGTGGCGCTATTTGCGCTCGCGGCGCAAGGAGACGGTGATCTCGGTGATCGCTTCGATCTCCTTCCTCGGCATCATGCTGGGGGTCGCCACGCTGATCGTGGTGATGGCGGTGATGAACGGCTTCCGCGCGGAGCTGCTGACGCGCATCCTCGGCGTCAACGGCCATCTCATCGTGCAGCCGCTCGATTCGCCGCTTGAGGACTATGCGCAGGTCGCCGGCCGCATCAACGGTGTATCAGGCGTCAAATACGCCATCCCGCTGATCGATGGCCAGGTGCTGGCGCAAGGCAATGTCGGCGGCGGAACCGGAGCGCTGGTGCGCGGCATCCGCGGCGAGGATCTCAGCAAGATCTCGATCGTTGCCAGCAACATCAAGCAGGGCTCGATCGCCGATTTCGAAACGGGCGAGGGTGTGGCCATCGGCAAGCGCATGGCCGAGAATCTCGGCTTGACGCTTGGTGACACCGTCACCTTGATCTCGCCGGACGGCGACGTGACCCCGATTGGCACGACGCCGCGCATGAAGGGCTACAAGATCGCGGCGATCTTCGAAGTCGGCATGTCGGAATATGACACTTCCATCGTCTACATGCCGTTCTCCGAGGCGCAGCTCTATTTCAACATGGACGGCCGGGCGCAGACGATCGAGATCTATGTCGACAATCCCGACGATGTCGACGCGCTGAAACCGAAGGTGGAGGCGGCGGCGCAGCGGCCGATCGATATGGTCGACTGGCGCCAACGCAACGAGACGTTCTTCTCCGCCCTGCAGGTCGAGCGCAATGTCATGTTCATGATCCTGACCCTGATCGTGCTGGTGGCGGCGTTGAACATCATCTCCGGCCTGATCATGCTGGTGAAGGACAAGGGGCATGACATTGCCATCCTGCGCACCATGGGGGCGTCGCGCGGCGCCATCCTGCGCATCTTCCTGATGACGGGTGCGGCGATCGGCGTGACGGGCACGCTCGCCGGCGTGCTGCTCGGCGTGCTGATCTGCACCAACATCGAATCGATCCGCCAGTTCTTCTCGTGGATGACCGGCAAGGTTCTGTTCAATCCGGAACTCTATTTCCTCAGCCAGTTGCCGGCGAAGATGGATCCGCGCGAGACGACCTATGTCATCCTGATGGCGCTCGGCCTGTCGTTCCTGGCAACGGTGTTTCCGGCATGGCGGGCCGCGCGCCTCGATCCCGTCGAAGCCTTGAGGTACGAGTGATGGCCGAGGCCATTATCGAGCTGAAGAGCGTCGAGCGGCACTATGTCCAGGGGCCGCGCAAGCTCACTATCTTGAACGGTGCCGATTTCTCGCTGAAGCGCGGTGAGATGGTGGCGCTGGTGGCGCCGTCGGGCACCGGCAAGTCGACGCTGTTGCACACTGCCGGCCTGCTGGAGCGTCCCGACGCCGGCGACGTCATCCTCGCCGGCCGTGCCTGCGGGCGGCTCTCCGACGACGAGCGCACGGCGATCCGCCGCAACGATGTCGGCTTCGTCTATCAGTTCCATCATTTGCTGCCGGAATTCTCGGCGCTGGAAAACATCATGATGCCGCAGCTCATCAAAGGGCTGAGCCGCAAGGAGGCGGCCGAGCGCGCGGCCCAGCTGCTCGATTACATGCAGATCGGCAAGCGCGCGTCGCACCGGCCGTCCGAGCTTTCCGGCGGCGAGCAGCAGCGCGTCGCCATTGCCCGCGCCGTTGCCAATGCGCCGCTGGTGCTGCTGGCGGATGAGCCGACCGGCAATCTCGACCCGGTCACCGCCTCCTATGTGTTCGAGGCGCTGGCGGCGCTGGTCAAGCAATCGGGCCTCGCGGCGCTGATCGCCACCCACAATCACGAGCTGGCATCGCGCATGGACCGGCGGGTGACGCTGGCAGATGGCAAAGTGGTGCCGCTCGGCTCGGGCTGACCTCGGTCTCGACAAATCATGGCGGGCTCACTGACAGTCCGCCACCGATGCCTGTTTCCGCAGCTGTCGCTCGCACCTCAACCTTTCCTTAACCTTGCCGATTTGATCGCCCGAAAATTCCTGATGTAGCCGGATTGCGCGCGTTGACATTTGAACAAAATTAGAACAAAATACGAACATATCAACAACAGGAGAGAGTTATGACCGATCTGGTTCAGGATGTCATCTCACTGGTTTGCATGAGCACCTTTCTCGTTTCCATGGCGATCTGGATCGGAGCCATGTGATTTGGCGGCGTTCGCCGCCGCTGTTCCTGAAGGGACAGGGCCGCTCCGCCGTTAAGCTTTTCTTGCCGCCGCGACGTTAGGGTGCCCTGAAAGACAGGGAGCAACGTCAGGTGTCGCCCATCGTCACGGCCATTCTCGTGGCCAGCAATCTCGGGCTGATCTTTCTCTTGATGACCGTGCCGCTTGGTCTGCGCACAGTCCGGCTCAGCCGCGTGATAGCAGCGGACCGGCAGCGCCTCTGGCAGGCGCTGTGGCCGCATGGCAGCGATGCCGGCTGGTCGGGCGAGATCCTTTCCGCCGAGGCGCCGGACGGCGAGGGCGTGGCCCGCATCACGCTGTCCTGGGAAGGACGCGACGGCAAGCCGATCGAGCGCAGGTCGCGGTTTGAAGACGTCGTCGAGGGCAGCCGCTTCTCGATGCGTGTCATCGAGGACACCGCGCTCGACGCTTCGTTCTGGAAGGACTATCGCGAAACCGCTGAACTCGTTCCCGAGGGCAACGGCACGCGGGTGACGCTCAGCCAGACCGATCGCTATCGCGGCGTTGCCTTCCTGGTGTTCCGCTATTTCGCCATGCGCCGCGAACTCGGCAAGTTGCGGCGCTGGGCGCGGACCGGGCAGTATCGCAAGGGCGGCTGGTTCGAGCATCCGCTCAGTCAGGTCGGCTTCGCCGGTCTTTCGGCGTTGATCCTGTGGCCGTTCTTCGGCCTTCACTTCGGCGGGCTGGCACTGGCCGCGATCCTGACATCGGTCGTGGCCTTGCACGAGTTCGGGCACATGGCCGCATTTCGGCTGATGGGTCACAACAGGGCACGGATGATCTTCATTCCATTGCTCGGTGGCATCGCCATTGGCGGGCGGCCCTATGACAGCCGTTTCGAGGTCGCCTTCGTGGCATTGATGGGCGCCGGCTTCTCCGCCTTCCTGGTGCCGATCGCAATCGCCGCCAGCACCTTTGCCGGCGCGGAAGGGCATCGGTTGGCGGCTGGGCTGCTGGCGACGCTGGCGGGCTTCGCCGCCCTGTTCAACATCGCCAATCTGGTGCCGGTGTGGAAGTTCGACGGCGGCCAGGTGCTGCGCCAGATCTGCCCGGGGCCGGTCGCGCTGGCGCTGGCCTCGTTCTTCCTGCTCTCGGCCTTCCTGGCGGTGGGTTGGCAGGCCGGCTTTTCTTCCAACTTTCTGCTCGCTACAGGAGCGGTGTTTTCAATTCTCAGCCTGCTGACGATGAGCAGCGGAATAAAGCCGCGCCATGAGCTGAAGCCGATCCGCACCGTCGACCGCTTCGCCATCGCCGGGGCGCTGCTGGCGGTGTTTGCTATCCATGGCTGCGGCGTTTTGTGGGCGTCGGCGCAACTCATCTGAGCTTGTCCTAGGCGGGACGATTCAGCCGGCCTTGCGTGCGGCTTCGGCGGGCAAAGCCGTGGCGGGACCGAACACGTCCTCGAAGGCGGATTTCAGCGCGAGATCAAGGTCGGCCATTGTCAGGGGAAGGCCGAGGTCGACGAGGCTGGTGACGCCGTGGTCCTGCACGCCGCAGGGCACGATGCCGCTGAAATGGTCGAGGTCCGGCTCGACATTGATGGCGATGCCGTGGAAGCTCACCCAACGCCGCAGCCTGATGCCTATTGCCGCAATCTTGTCCTCGGCCGGCGAGCCGTCCGGCAGCGTAGGGCGATCCGGCCGCACCACCCAGACGCCGACCCGGTCCTCGCGGCGCTCGCCATGCACATCGAAGGCGGCGAGCGTGCCGATGATCCACTGTTCAAGCGCGGCGACAAAGGCGCGGACATCCTCGCGCCGCCGCTTCAGGTCGAGCATGACATAGGCGACCCGCTGGCCTGGCCCATGATAGGTGTATTCGCCGCCGCGGCCGGCCGCGAAGACCGGGAAGCGGTTGGCGTCGATCAGATCCTTGTCACGGGCGCTGGTGCCGGCGGTGTAGAGCGGGGGGTGTTCGACCAGCCAGACCATTTCGCCGGCGGCCCCGCTTCGGATCGCCTCGGCGCGTGCCTCCATGAAGGCAAGCGCATCGGGATAGGCGGTGAGGCCGGGCTCGATCAGCCACTCGACCGGCGCTGAGCCGGGCAGGGGCAGGAACGACGTGGCTATCTGGCTGCGTTCTGTCATCACGGCTCTCGTCCACGGCGCGTCATTTCAAATGCGACATGCCCCGGGTGTTGTCTTGTTCATGTCGTAGTCCCGAAACCGCTCGGCGCCTTTTTGGACGACATGCCTGGTCCTTCATATGGCGGCAATCGGGCAAAACGTCCAGTTCGAGGGGCGTTTCAAGCTTCTTGACCGTTATGCCAAAATGGCTGGCGATTATTACGTGTCGCGCACTTGTTTCGCCGGAAACGATTTGCTACACGCCGCGAGCCGGTCGGTTCCGGCTCTACCACGTGCGGTCGTGGCGGAATTGGTAGACGCGCAGCGTTGAGGTCGCTGTGGGGCAACCCGTGGAAGTTCGAGTCTTCTCGACCGCACCAAAGTTTCCCTAAACAATATTGATTCTGGAGAGCCGGGGCGGCAAGCGATGACATGTCGCGGCCACAGGCTTCCCGAGGGTCGAAACGGCAGCGGCGGCGCGTCATTCAGACCACGCCGCCACTTCGCTTTTTCAGGTGCCCCGAAAGCCGGCTTGATCGTGGAAATCAGGCGGCCTTCTTCCGGGCCAGGGTATCGGCCACGACCTCGCCGAAAGACGATGGCGTCGGCACGATGGCGACGCCGGCCTCTTTCAGGATTTCGACCTTTTCCTGCGCCGATTCGCCGAAGGCCGAGATGATGGCGCCGGCATGGCCCATGCGCCGGCCTTTTGGCGCGGAGAGCCCGGCGATGTAGGCGATCAGCGGCTTGCGCATGTTGTCGCGCGCCCAGATCGCTGCTTCCGCCTCCTGCGGTCCGCCGATCTCGCCGATCATCACCACGGCATCGGTTTCGTCGTCCTGCTCGAACAGCTTCAGAATGTCCTTGAAAGACGAGCCGTTGATCGGATCGCCGCCGATGCCGACGCTGGTCGAGACGCCGATGCCAAGCGCCTTCATCTGCGAGGCGGCCTCATAGCCGAGCGTGCCCGAACGCCCCACGATGCCGACGCGGCCGGGGAGGTAGATGCTGCCCGGCATGATGCCCATCAGTGCCTGCCCGGGCGTAATCACCCCGGCGCAGTTAGGCCCGATCAGCCGCATGCGGTCCTCAAAACGGTAGCGGCGCATGTAGCGCTTGACCTGCATCATGTCCTGCGAGGGGATGCCGTCGGTGATACAGACGCAGAGTTTTATCCCGGCATCCGCGGCTTCCATGATGGAGTCGGCGGCGAAAGGCGGCGGCACGAAGACGATGCTGGCCTCGGCGCGGGTTTCGCGAACGGCTCCCTTGACGGTGTTGAAAACGGGCAGGCCGAGATGCGTCTGCCCGCCCTTGCCAGGCGTCACGCCGCCGACGAGCTTGGTGCCGTAGCGCTTCATGTCCTCGGCATGGAAGCTGCCGATCTTGCCGGTAAACCCCTGGACGATGACGCGCGTGCTGCGATTGAGCAGGATTGCCATTTCGAACTCCCTCAGCTTGCTTTCTTGAGCGACACCGCGCGCCAGGCGGCGACGGCTTTTTCGGCGGCTTCCGCCAGCGTGTCGGCAACGATCACCGCCTCGCCGGAATCGGCAAGGATGCGGCGCCCTTCCTCGACCTTGGTGCCGGCAAGCCGCACCACCAATGGCACGTTGACGCCGACTTCGCGGATCGCCTTGACGACGCCCTCGGCGACCCAGTCGCAGCGGTTGATGCCGGCGAAGATGTTGACCAGGATGGTCTCGACATTCTTGTCACCAAGCACGGCACGGAACGATTTCGCGACCCGCTCCGGCGAGGCGCCGCCGCCGATGTCCAGGAAGTTCGCCGGCTCGCCGCCGGCGATCTTGATCATGTCCATCGTTGCCATGGCGAGGCCGGCGCCGTTGATGATGCAGCCGATATTGCCATCGAGGCCGACATAGGAGAGGCCGCGGTCGCTGGCGAAGGTTTCGCGAGGGTCTTCCTGGCTCTTGTCGCGCAGCTCGGAGATTTCCGGCCGCCGGTACAACGCGTTCTCGTCGAACGACATCTTGGCGTCGAGCGCGACGAGGTTGCCGTCGCGGGTGACCACCAGCGGATTGATCTCCAGCATCGAGGCGTCGTAGTCGCGGAACACCTGGTAGCAGCTGAAGATGGTTTCGGTCGCCTTGCCGATCAGGCTCTGATCCAGGCCAAGCCCGAAGGCGATCTCGCGCGCCTGGAAGCGCTGCATGCCGACGCCGGGATCGACCGTGGTCCGGATGATGGAATCCGGCGCCCTCTCGACGATATCCTCGATCTCCATGCCGCCGGCGGCCGACGCCACGATCATGACGCGCTCCTCTTTTCGGTCGAGAACGAAGCCGACATACAGTTCCTGCGCGATGTCGACGGCCTCCTCGAGATAGAGCCGCGAAATCAGCTTGCCGCGCGGGCCGGTCTGCTGGGTCACCAGCTTGCGGCCGAGCATGGCTTCCGCCGCGTCCGAGATTTCCTCGTCATTGGCGCAGAGCTTGATGCCGCCGGCCTTGCCGCGGGCACCGGAATGGACCTGCGCCTTCAGCACCCATTTGCCGCCGCCGATCTCGCGGGCGCGGTAGGTCGCCTGCTCGGGGCTGTAGGCGAGGCCGCCGCACGGGACGTGAACCCCGTGACGGGCGAGCAGTTCCTTGGCCTGATACTCGTGAATGTCCATCTTGTCCTCCCTAAGCAGTCAATGCGTGGCGACGCGTGATTGGCTGGCGCGTTCGATTGCTTCGTTGACCACCAATACGTTCCTCGCCATGCGCTCCGACGCGGCATCGATCATCTTGCCGTCGAGCGCGGCCGCTCCCTTACCCAGCGCCTCGGCCTCCTTCAGCACTTCGAGGATGCGCCTGGCGCGCGTGACCTCCTTTTCCGGCGGCGAGAAGACGTCATTGGCGAGCGCGATCTGCGAGGGGTGGATGGCCCATTTGCCTTCGATGCCGAGCGCAGCCGCGCGCTTTGCCCCAGCGATGTAACCTTCCGGGTCGGAGAAATCGCCGAATGGTCCGTCGATGGCGCGCAGGCCGTAGGCCCTGCAGGCGACGGTCATCCGCGACAGAGCGAAGTGCCACTGGTCGCCGGGATAGTCCGGGTTGAGGCCGCCGATGTTGACGGTTCGCGCCTTGCAACTCGCGGCATAGTCGGCGACGCCGAAATGCATTGCCTCCAGGCGGCCTGATGTCGCGGCGATCGCCTCGACATTGGCCATGCCGAGTGCCGTCTCGATGAGCGCTTCCAGTCCGACACGGGTCTTGTAGCCCTTGGCCATCTCGATCTGGTTGACCATGGCCTCGACCATGTAGAGGTCGGCCGGCACACCGACTTTCGGCACCAGGATCGTGTCCAGCCGGTCGCCGGCCTGTTCCATCACGTCGACCACGTCGCGGTACATGTAATGTGTGTCGAGGCCGTTGATGCGCACCGAAACGGTCTTGCCCTTGGCGCGCCAGTCGATGTCGTTGAGCGCCTGAATGATGTTCTTGCGGGCGCGTTCCTTGTCCGGCGGAGCCACCGCGTCCTCGATGTCGAGGAAGACGAAGTCGGCGGCGCTGTTCGCCGCCTTGTCGATCATCTCCGGGCTTGAGCCGGGAACCGCGAGTTCGCTGCGTTGCAGTCTCAGTTTCTTCAGATGGTTGATGGTGTGGCTCATGGTCGGCTCCCCCTCACGCGGCTTCGGCGACAGGCACTGCGGCCGAAGCGCGAAAATGCTGGATGGCGGCGCCGACGCCGGAGCCCGGCGCCAGCTGCACGCCGCAATCGAGGAGCGCCATTTCCGCCGCTGACAGCGAGGCGAGCACCATGACTTCGTTCAGCCAACCGAGATGGCCGATACGGAAGACCTTGCCGAACACCTTGTTGAGCCCGCCGCCGAGCGACGTCCGGTAAGTCTGGGAGGCGCGCTTGACGACGTCGGCGCTGTCGATGCCTTCCGGCACGAGGATGGCGCTGACGGTGTCGGAGTGCCATTTCGGCGCCTTCGCGCAAAGCTTCAAGCCCCAGGCGTCGACCGCCTTGCGCACGCCTTCGGCGAGGCGATGGTGACGGACGAAGATGTTGTCGAGCCCTTCGTCGGCGATCAGATCGAGCGAGGCGCGCAGGCCGCGCAGCAATTGTGTCGCCGGCGTGTAGGGGAAATAGCCGGCGTCGTTGGCGCGGATCATGTCCTCGAACGAGAAGAAGCAGCGTCGGTGGGTAGCCATCCTCGAGGCGACGAGCGCCTTCTTGCTGACTGAGAGGAAGCCGAGGCCGGCCGGCAGCATGAAACCTTTTTGCGAACCGCTGACAGCGCAGTCGACGCCCCATTCCTCCTGCCGAAAATCGATCGAGCCGATCGACGACACACCGTCGACAAAGAGCAGGGCAGGGTGATCAGCGGCGTCGAGCACGGCGCGGCAGCCGGCGACGTCGCTGGTGACGCCGGTCGCGGTCTCGTTCTGCGTGCAGAAGACCGCTTTGATGCGATGCGCCTTGTCCGCCTTCAGCTTTTCAGCATAGAGGTCGAGCGGCACGCCGGTTCCCCATTCGCAGTCGATCACGTCCACCTCGAAACCGAGGCGCTCGGCCATGTCGACCCACAGATGCGAGAACTGGCCGAAGCGCGACATCAGCACGCGGTCGCCGGGGCTGAGAACATTGGTCATCGCCGCTTCCCAGGCACCGGTGCCGGACGACGGGTAGATGAAGACGCGGCCGGTCTCGTTCTTGAAGACCCGTCGGATGTCTTCAAACAGCGGCAACATGAAATCAGGGAATGATGCGGCGCGCATATCCTCCATCGGGAGGTTCATCGCTTGCCGGACCTGCTCCGGGATGTTGGTGGGTCCTGGAATGAAAAGATGGGTGAACCCAGCCATGCGCGAACTCCTCCTAGTGCCAGAATTCGTGGCGAGTGCCAGAATTTGTGGAGTGAGTGTCGTTTCGGCGGCGCTCGGCAACAACACCTTGCCGGGTAAATTGTCGCCGCGCGTGGGTGGGCTCGACCTACCCGAAAGGCTGCTTGGGACTGCGGCGCCTCTCGCTCGAATAGAGCGCGACGGCCATCGCCCGGTTGCGGACATCAAGCTTGTCGTAAAGATTCTTGAGGTGGTACTTCACGGTATTTTCCGAGATACCGGTCCGTGTCGCGATCTGAAGATTGGTCCAACCGTCGGACAGCACCGCCAGCAGTTCGCGCTCACGAACGGTGAGCTGCGATAGCGGCGTGTCGTTGACCTTGTTGATGTCGATATAGGGGATGCAGATTCGGCCGTGCGCGACGGCCAGGATCGTGTCGAAGATGATCGGCGGATCGTCGAACTGGAAGCAGTAGCCCTGCGCGCCGAGCCGCACGCATTGCTTCAGGATGCCGATGTCGTGGTCATTGGAAAAGACCGTGATGCGCACATCGAACTTGCGGCTCTGGACCTCGGCAAGGACATCGGCGCCATCCATGTCGGCGAGCTTCCAGCCGATGACGGCGACATCGAACTCGGCCTCCGCCGCCAGGTCCAGGAAATGCCTGCCGCTTTGCACGGAGGCCACAAGCTCGAAACGCCCATCGCAGTCCAGCATTTCACGCAGCGCCGATATGACGAGCGGATTGCGTTCGGCGACGACGACGCGGACGCGCCTCGCTTCGATTGCCTTTTTCGTTGTCTCCGGCTTTATCTTCAAGGACGTCCGGTTGCTCTGGTTGCGGAGATAGGCGGATCCAAGTGTTCGCCTTGGAGCCGGTACCAGGACAATTCTGACCCAATCGCGCTGGCGTGCTCTTTCCCCAGCGACATGCGCTGTCGCGTGTCCTGAACCGGAACCCGGCCGGTTTTTGACAGTATAGGTATTGTCCGGGTGAACGTACGCGATACCTTTCCTGGTGAAGCAGGCGAGGTGGGAAAGCACCCATTTCGTTTGATATTCCGAGCGTTAGAGCGATAAGTTCTCAAATCGAATCGTGCCGACGTCCATCTCCGTCAGAACGCCGGATTTTCCCAAAACCGGTTTCCACTTTTGGGTTCGATGCTCTAGACCTGATTTGCACCTTTTCCAGGATTGCGATGGCGGGAGGCGCTGGTGGAAGGCCAGGACGAACGGACGACCGGCGCCAGGGCCGCCGAGGAGCACCACGCCGACATCTATGGCGAGGACGGCGCCGTCCTTTCGTCCTTCCTTGCCCAGATTGGTGCGGCGATCGCCGATCGCGACACGCTCACGCTGAAGCGTGAAGTCGATGATCTGCATCAATCGGAACTCGGCGATCTGCTCGAGGCGCTGCACCCCGACCAGCGCCGCGCGCTGGTCGAACTGTTGGGCGCCGACTTCGACTTCTCCGCGCTGACCGAGGTCGATGAGGCGATCCGCATGGAGATCGTCGACAATCTGCCCAATGCGCGGATTGCCCAAGCGGTGCAGGAGCTCGATTCCGACGACGCTGTCTACATTCTCGAGGATCTCGACCAGGAAGACCAGGACGAGATCCTGTCGCAGCTGCCGTTCACCGAGCGGATCAGGCTGCGCCGCTCGCTCGATTACCCGGAGGAGACGGCCGGCCGCCGCATGCAGACGGAGTTCGTCGCGGTGCCGCCGTTCTGGACGATCGGCCAGACCATCGACTACATGCGCGAGGACAACAACCTGCCCGAGCGCTTTAGCCAGATATTCGTCATCGATCCGAGCTTCAAGCTGCTTGGCGCCATCGACCTCGACCAGATCCTGCGCACCAAGCGCTCGGTCAAGGTCGAGGAGGTGATGCACGAGACGCGGCACGCCATTCCCGCCACCATGGACCAGGAAGAGGCGGCGCGGGAATTCGAGCAGTACGATCTTTTGTCGGCCGCCGTCGTCGACGAGAACGAACGGCTGGTCGGCGTGCTGACCATCGACGATGTCGTCGACGTCATCCAGCAGGAGGCCGAGGAAGACCTGATGCGCATGGGCGGCGTCGGCGACGAAGAGCTTTCCGACAGTATCTTTTCGACCTCGCGCTCGCGCGTTCCGTGGTTGCTGATCAACCTTTTGACCGCGTTCCTGGCGGCCTCGGTGATCAGCCTGTTCGACCGCACGATCGAACATATCGTGGCGCTGGCGGTGCTGATGCCGATCGTCGCCGGCATGGGCGGCAATGCCGGCTCGCAGACCATGACCGTCACCGTGCGGGCGCTGGCGACCAGGGATCTCGACATCTACAACGCCAGCCGCATCATTCGCCGCGAGATGGGTGTCGGCTTCATCAACGGCATTATCTTCGCCGTCCTGATCGGTATCGTCGCGGCGGCCTGGTTCCGCGATCCCAATCTGGGCGGCATCATCGCGGCGGCGATGATTATCAACATGTTCGTGGCCGCCTTGGCCGGCATCCTGATCCCGCTGCTGCTCGACCGTTTCAAGGTCGATCCAGCGGTTGCTTCCGCGGTCTTCGTCACCACCGTTACCGATGTCGTCGGCTTCTTTGCGTTTCTGGGCATCGCCACATGGTGGTTCGGCGTGCCTTGACGTGCGCCCTCAATTGACTTTTACGTAAACGCCGTGCGAGGCTGACGCGGGGCGCCATGTCGATTCCGGCATGGCATGGGTTTGGTTCGGGACGGAGGCGACGCCGGATGGCGATCGCCAGAATTCCGGCGTGTGGGAGTGATAATGCGGGAATATTATTCGATCACCGAGTTGACTCGCGAGTTCGACGTATCGACGCGGACGCTGCGCTTCTATGAGGATGAAGGACTGGTGCAGCCGGTGCGGCGTGGCCGCACACGGCTATTTCGCCCGTCCGATCGTCACCTCATCCGGCAAATCATGCGCGGCAAGAGGCTTGGCTTTTCGATCAACGAAATCCGCGAAATCATCCAGATGTACAAGGAGCCTCCCGGCGAGGTCGGTCAACTCAAGCTGATGATCAAGCGCATCGAAGAAAAGCGCGAGGATCTCAGGCAGAAGCGCCGCGACCTCGAGGAAACGCTCGCCGAACTCGACCAGGCCGAGGAATCTTGTGTCGAGCGGCTCGTCGAACTCGGCGTCAATACGTAACGGGTCTTCAAATCCAGCGCCGCACGCGTTTCGCGTAGTCGCGGTATTTCTTGCCGAACTTCGCCGCCAGCACTTTTTCCTCGCGCTCGATCGCCACCTTCTGCGTGGCGTAGGCCGCGATGAACGCCAGCGGCAGGAACCACGCAATGCCCGAGACAAAGGCGACGCCGATCAACAGCAGCGTGTTGGCCAGATACATCGGATTGCGGGTGATGCCGAAGGGGCCTGACGTGACGAGGTGATCGGGCACCGCGTTGGGGTTGAGCGTGGTCTTGGCCCGGATCATGGTGCGGATCGCGGTGAACCAGAGCGCCGCGACACCGAAAAGTGCCACCCAGCCGGCGGCGAAAAGAATATCGCCCAAGAGGTCGCCGATCCAGGGCAGGGGATAGAGCAGGCCCAGCGCGATGCTGATGGCGATGGCGGCGATGTAGATCAGCGGCGGCCATGGTATGAGCCCCGGCTTCGGCTGGTTCTCGGTCATTTGGCCCCTTCCTCCATCAATTTGCTGTCGGTTTTGGCGGTGCACATGCCGGCAAGGTCGGACAGGTGCGCCTTCCATTCCGCGGTCTGGTCGTTGTTGTAGAGCCTATCAAGCGTAGCCTCGCCCTCGAGCGTATCGAGCATGCAGACACAGTAGCTCGAACAGAACTCGGTGTCGCGCGACTGCTCGCAGGACAGCTGGCAGGTTTTCAGGAAATTCACCTGCGGGGTTTCGACCTGTGCCGGCATGATCTGCGAGAACAGCCACACGCAGCCGATCAGCAATGGCTGGTGGATCAGGTAGAAGGCCAGGCTGTGCCGGCCGATGAAGACCAGCGGGTTGGCCCAGCGTCCGGGCGCCAGATCCGCCAGCCGCGTCAAGAAACCCGCGGCCGTGGCAAGCTTAGTGATGCCGATGCCTATAAGCACGGCGCCGAACCACGGAAACAGCGGAACGTAGTCGTTGGAACGCGGATTGATCGCCGACAGGCCGACCCACCACAGCCACGGATGATCGAAGGCCTCGAAGCGCAGATAGACCGGCGCCGCGATGACCAGCGCGGCAATTACCAAAGTCAGCAAGGCCGGCAGGCGAAGAAACAGCAGACCGAGCAGGCTGGCCAGCGCGATCTCGTGCAGGATGCCGAAGAAGATGAAGCCGTCCGGCGTGGCGATGCGGGTGGCGACAGAAATCGCGATCGCGGCTCCGGCGACCATGGCGAACCGCTTCCAAAAGCCGTTCCAGCGGATTTGTCGGCCATGGGCGAGATACAGGCTGACGCCGACCAGGAACAGGAAGGTCGAGGCGATGCAGCGCGCGTAGATTTTCCACCAGCCAAAGGCGGTCAGGCCGGGATCGGTGTAGCCGAAGAACTCCAGATCCCAGGTGAAATGGTAGCTCGCCATGGCGATCAGCGCGATGCCGCGCACGATGTCGATAGCGACGATGCGCTTTGGTCGATCCTGGACGGGTGCGGTCGGCGTTTGGATGGTCATGGTCTCGCATTCTGATTCAGCCCCGCAAAACGACTATCACGGTTGCACCGGGCAAAAGAAGGCCGGGCACCTGACAACGCGGACTGGATCAGGCGCCGCTTTAGGCCAGTGGCGGAAAGCCTTTGGCCGACTTCGCTTTTTGCCGGGTATGCGTCGGTTTCCTCTTATTGGCGTCGGCATCGCCACGGCAGATTCGACCCGGCAAATCCGCCTCGGGGAGAGCAATGTCCACTCATGTGCGTCATCCGATCTGGCTTCCGGCCCTCAAGGCCGCGGACGCGCGCACCTTCGCCTCGCTCTATGCGGTCGAATCCTTCTCCCGCGCCACGGTCTCGAGCGTCATCCCGATCCAGGCCTACGAGATCCTGCACAATGAGCAGGTCGTCTCGATCCTCTACACCATCGTGGCGATGCTCGGCCTGTCGGTGACGCTGTTCATGCCGATGCTGATCCGCCGCTTTGCCCGCCGCTGGGTCTACACGGCAGGCGCCTGCCTGCTGGCCATCGGCTCGCTGTTCTTCGTCACGCATACGCTTGCCGGGCAACTGGCCGGCATGCTGTGCCGTGTGATGGGCGCCAGCGCGCTGTCGATCACGCTCAACCTCTACATCATGGACCACATCCGTAAGACGGATTTCATGCAGGCCGAATCGCTGCGCATGGCGTGGTCGATGCTGGCCTGGACCGGCGGGCCGACGCTCGGCATCTTCCTTTACACACGCTTCGGCATCTATGCCGCGCATGGCGCCGTGGCGATCTTCGCCCAGGCTTTGCTGGCGCTGTTCTGGACCTACCGGCTCGGCGACAACCCTTCGATTCGTCCGGGCAAGACGCGCCCGGTCAATCCGCTCGCCAATATCGGCCGCTTCGTCGCGCAGCCCAGGCTCAGACTGGCCTGGCTGATTGCTTTCGGCCGCTCCTGTTTCTGGACGACCTTCTTCGTCTATGGGCCACTGTTCATGGTCATCACCGGCGAAGGCAAGCTGGCCGGCGGCATGCTGGTTTCGGCCGGCAACGCGCTGCTGTTCATGGCCATCTTCTGGGGCAAGGCAGGAAAGCGCTTCGGCGGCCGCAGGACAATGACGTTTGCCTATTTCGCCATGTCGGCCATGCTGCTGGCGGCAGGCTTTGTCGGTGAGACCGTGCCGCTGCTTGCCGGCGCCTTCCTGCTTGGCGGCGCCTTCTTCACCATCGCGCTAGACGCACTCGGCTCGACCGCCTTCATGCGCTCGGTACGCTCCTATGAAAGATCGCAGATGGCGGCGGTCTACCGGACCTATCTCGACTTTTCCGAACTGACGCCGCCGCTGGTCTATTCGGTGGTGCTGGCCTTTTTCGGGCTGGGCTCGGTGTTCGTCACGCTCGGCCTGCTGGCGGCGGTTTGCGGTCTTGTGACGTGGCGCTACCTGCCGAAATCGCTTTGATCTTCAGGGCTTTGATGGAAGTGCCGCATGCCGAGGTGCCTGCATCCCAACAGGTCGATGACGGCAGCGACGGTTCGGCCCGAGTCGGGCCGTTGTAGGGATCGCGCTCGCCGGCAATGGGCTGCCTGGCTGGCTTCGTGTGAAGGTGTCAGCCGATACAAGGCCAAGAAAATGTCAATTGCGGCACCGGCGGCCCTTGTCTGGCGCGACGCATTCGCGATGATTGCCGGCGGAATTTGGTTTGCCGGAGGCGAGGATTCTGCCTATAGTCGCTCATGTCGTCGGTTCCATTTTGGAGCCAAGAGGGAATGCGGTGAGGGCGGGTTTCGCCCAATGCCGTGGCTGCCCCCGCAACTGTGTGCGGTAGTCCTCTCCATATGCCACTGAAGATTTTTCTTCGGGAAGGTGGGGAAGGGCGCTGATCCGCGAGCCAGGAGACCTGCCGGCGACAGGAAACTGACTTCGATGCCCTCGGGTGGAGGGCGAAAGGACAAGATATGACTACCGCTTCCGTCTCCCTCGGCGCCTCCGTCTCCTCGCAGTCGCGCTTCATGCAACTCGCTCTTGCTGCGTTTCTCGGCATCTTCGTGATGGGCTTTGTCGGCTTCTCGCATATCGATGCGGTCCACAATGCGGCTCACGACTATCGCCATTCGATGGCGTTTCCCTGCCACTGACGAGGATCTGACATCATGAACCTGTTTCGCAACGTCGTGTTCATCGCGGCGATCGCAGGGCTTGTGGCCGGTGTCGTTCTCGCCTGCATGCAGGCCTACGCCACTGTGCCGCTTATCCTGAAGGCGGAAGTCTACGAACAGGCTGGCGGTGGCCACAGCCACGACCATGCCGCCGCACCGGCCGCAACGGATACCACCGCCATGAGCACTGCGGCGCCGGCCCCGGTGGAAGCGACTGCTCCGGCGGGAGACGAGGGTTGGGCGCCGGCGGACGGTTTCGAGCGTTTCGCCTTCAGCGTGCTTGCCAACATCGTCACCGGCATCGGTTTCGCACTGATCCTGGTCGCGGTCTCCGAATTCGCCGGCGGCATCGGTGGTTGGCGTCAAGGCGTATTCTGGGGCTTGGCCGGCTTTGCCGTTTTCACGCTGGCGCCGGGTCTTGGCCTGCCGCCGGAACTGCCGGCCATGCCTGCGGCCGACCTCACCCAGCGCCAGATCTGGTGGACGGCAACCGTGGTGGCGACCGCCATCGGGCTTGGCCTGATCGCCTTCCGCAAGTCGCTGCCGCTGGCGATCCTGGCCGTGGCCTTGATCGTCGCACCGCATATCGTCGGAGCACCGCAGCCCGACAGTTTCGAGACGCTGATCCCGGAAGGCCTGCATCACCAATTCGTGGTGGCGGTGACGCTGACCAATCTGGTGTTCTGGCTGGTGCTCGGCGCGGTGGTCGGCGTGGTGCGCGGACGCTTCACCGGTACGGCGACCAGCTTGCGCGGCAGCTTTGCCTGACAGCAAGCTCACCTTCATCATCGGTGGTGGGCGCACCGGCAAGAGCGCGCGAGCCCAAAAACAGGGGCCCGCCCTTGCCACCCCCGGGGGGGATTTAAATTGTGTTTTAAAAATCTACCAGCCCACCCACATACCGGTCCAGGGGGTTATCGGCGT
>NZ_JAMYLL010000029.1:0-74311 GCF_040318045.1 Mesorhizobium sp. M1338
TTGTGTGATCACACCCTCCCCCGCTCCTCCGCCCCGGGCGCCGCCCCGCCCACAATCCGGCCGCCGACGTCCCCGCCCCTGGCCGGCCTTTTCTTATGCAAAGCGTGGCTGAAGACCAATGCCTATCGGCCGGTGCGGACGGTCGACAGGCAGACGGGCGGGAGCGCTTAACCGAGATTTCCGCGATCGCGGAATTGCGAGAACGCCCGTCGACAGACCCAGCATGGCGGCAAGCTGTTCGCGGCGAGCCCGCGCATCTCGCGGCTTTTGGGCGTTTGCTTGCTGAGCTTCTTTTCCATTTCACCGAAAGACACAACCCGTTGAAGCCAGGCCTGCGGAACATCGGCTTTTCAAAACCTCGTTCATCCGTTTCGACGGACCCTGATTGACGGCGGCTGTGGTGCTTTTTGGTTCTCGCCATGACCTTTTGCTACCCCTGGTGCAGCAATTCGCCGCTGTCGATCATGCGCAGGTTCATGTCGGCGGGGGTCTTGATGAGCAGTTGGGCATTGAGAACATGCAGGTCACGCGGCTCGGTGCAGGCCAGCCAGGCGCGAAGCTTGTAAAGACCGGGGTGAAGATCGGCGCCAAAGATGAAGGAGACGCTTTTTTGCTCTCTGGCCGGCATCGGAATTTCACCATGCTGGGAGCCGATCGAGCGATCTTCGAGCCACAGCGAGGCTATGCAGCCGGCATTGACAAAAACGTTGGATCCGGTGGTGGCGCGGTATTCGACGGCGAGTTGCGTGCGGCCGGGTTCTGCGACCTTCAGCCAGCCCTGGAGTTCGACTGAGGTGAGGCCGGTGTAGAGCACACCTTTGCGCGACAGTTCATTGAGGGGAATGGCGCCGCCGATATAGACAAAGCTGCCGACGCTGTCGGCAGGGATCTCTGGAAGATCGTCTTTTTTGGCCGGCGCAACCCGGGCGATGGCGAGCGCGCCCCGCTGGTAACCTTGGCTGGCACCGGCTTCGGAGGAAGCCTGCTTCTTCGCGCCATCGTTTCCGGTGGCGGGCAAGCTGCCGTTGCTCTTTGCCGACGCACCGTCCTGTCCGGGGATGCCGAGATGCTCGATAATTCGATCGAGTTTTTGCTCGATGCGGTCCAATTGCTGCTGGTTTGCCTGCTGGTCTTGCGCCAAGGCAAAGCCGGAGCCCTCAACGAAACTCAACGCTGCGATTGCAATGCCGAGCGCCAGCCTGCCCACGCTTTTTCTTTGCATCATGGGGATGATCCTTCCTACGGTACGGTTCCAAAATCGTCGTGCGGCGCGGGCGCCACCTTTATTCCTTGCAGCGGCCGGCCTGGAGCGACAGCAGGCGTATGGTCTTGAGCCGGCTCCGAGGTTGATCCAGGCGCGGGCGGTTGGGTCCGCGACCCTGCGGCTGTAGATGCATTGCCCTGTTCGAATTTTTCCGAAGTCGACGTCGGCGTGCCGGCGTTCTTTCCAGCGCCGGCAACGGGGCCGTCGCGATTGCCGGCGACATCCCGAACAATACTAATAGCCAGAAAGATCAAAGCCAGAACGGCGGCGATCGTGGCATAGCGGAACAGCGGATCGCGCCGGAACAGGGCGGGAACAAGTTGGAGCCAGCGCACCAGCGTGGCTCGCACAGATGAGAGGAGGGTTTGAGCCGTCATGTAGTTGATCCCTGCCGCTCGTGTGATGCTATCGCCGCCGCAATGTCACCTGGCTCGATGGTCATGATGGCGTCGCGGCCAGCACTGCCGATGCCGTGGGTAGCAAGACGCATGGCTTGCGCCTCGCGCGTGCTTTCCCAAAGCGTGCGGATTGCGCGGGCATTGCCGAAATCGTCTCCACGCTCTGGTTGGATGCGGACGCAGGCAAGGTTAGCCGAGTTCTCGGCCGGGGCGTCGAGCACAAAGCCTTCACGGTTGGCGAGGTTGCGAAAAATCCCCGCCAGCTCTTCAGCCGAATAGTCCTCGAACATTATTGTCCTGGTGAAGCGGGAGCGCAGGCCGGGATTTGCTTCGAGGAAGCGGCGCATTTCACCGGTATAGCCGGCGGCGATGACACACAATCGATCCCGATGATCCTCCATCAGCTTCAGCAGCGTGTCGATCGCCTCGCGGCCAAAATCGTTATTTTGGCCCTCGGGGGCCAATGCATATGCTTCGTCAACGAACAGCACGCCGTCGAGCGACGCCTCGACCGCCTCCCGTGTCTTGATTGCGGTCTGTCCGATATAGCCGGCGACAAGCTGGCTGCGGTCGACCTCGACGACATGGCCGGATCTGAGCAGGCCGAGTGCGAAAAGAATCTCGCCCATAAGACGCGCCGCCGTTGTTTTTCCGGTCCCTGGATTGCCGAGGAAGATCAGGTGCAGGCTTGGGGGTGCGGCGTTGATGCCGTGGCGCCGACGTTCCTGCTCGGCCTGCAGCACCGCGACCAGCTTCTTGACCTCATCCTTGACGGAGCGCCACCCGGTCATGGCGTCGAGTTCGGCCAGCACGTCATCGAGCGGCCGATGTCTTGCTGCACGGATCGGCAGAGCCGGTTTCCGTTCAACGCCTGCTTGCGCGTCCCATTCACCCTTCGAGAATTTCGGCGATACCGGCACGCCATGCTTTGCAGCATGCGCCAGCCGCCAGCCCATGACGATAACCGCGACGATAAGAATGACGCCGGAATAGGTTTCCAGCAGGGCGAGCACGACGATCAGGACGGCAAGGCCAGGGATAATCGGGGCCAGAATGCGCTGCATCTCTTGCCGCCTCAACCCGACGCGGCTTGGGGCGCGAAACGGTTCCGCTCGACCTTGGCGACCATTTCCGGCCTGCGGAAATAAATCGCTCTGCCGCAGCGCAACGGCTTTCGGCCCTGGACGAAGACGAACTGCTCGTCGGCTCTGGCATCGGCAAGAATTTCGGAGACGGTCGCCAACCGTCTGCCACGCTCGGAGCGCTGTTCCGAGGCGCCGGTCGAGGCGGTGCCGATCTCGAGCGGCTTTGCGCTTTTTCCCCGGTTTTTTGTCTCGGAGTTCAGCACGACGCCATGTTCGCCCAGCGCTTCGGAGACAGCGCGGGCCTGTTCGAGCGAGCCGATCGCGGCGTAGGATCGCCAGGAAGCGCTTTCGAACCAGGCGCTCTTGCCGCCATCGCCCCATTGTTCGCGCAGCTGGCCTTCGGACTGATAGAGCATGACCAGCGTAATGCCGTATTTGCGGCCGGCATCGCGGGCGCGGGCCAGTGAGGTCATGTAACCGAGGCGGGCGACCTCATCGAGTAGGAAGACGATACGCCCGCCCGGCAAGACGCCGTCGGCCTCATAGACGGCATTGAGCAGGGATCCGACAACGACACGGGCGAGCGCCGGCGTCGATTCCAGCACCTTCATCGGGATGTTGATAAAGAGGTCGAGCTTGCCGGCGACCAGATCAGCAGTGCGAAAACTGTTACCCGACACCAGTTTTGCGTAGGCGGGATTGGCGAGCCATTCGGTTTGCTCGCTCATGTTGCCGTAGACGCCGGAGAACGTCTCGGCGACCAGCCCCATCAACTGGCCTGCGAGATGGCGGGCGCGATGCGAGGAGGAGTGTTCAAAAATGCGTGCTAGCTCGTTCCGCATTTTTGCCTCCGGCAAGGCGAGCCGTTGCGCCAGAGTGACGAGATTGCGTTTGTCGTCGGACAGATTTTTGTCGAAGACGATGTCGGAAAGCAGGGTCTCGACGATGGCCTTGCCACGGCCCTCGAAGAAGGCCTTGCCCGAGGCGCCGTGCGGCGCATCACGGGTGGCGGTGTGTTTCTCGCCGCAGATCCAGTCGACGACCGAGCGGATGTCGCCATCGATGAGCGGCGAACTTTTTGTCAGCCAGTCGAGCGCGTTGAAGGCTCCGCTGCCCGTCATCGGATCAATTGAGATGACACGCCGGCCCATCGCCGTGCGTGCGCCCGTCAGCATCGGCGCCAGCTCGGAGGAGGGATCGAGGGTGACAATTGAGGCGCGCCAGGTGAGCAGCGTCGGCACGCAGACGGAGACGGTTTTGTAGGCGCCCGAACCGGCGAAGACGAGGCCGTGGGTGCCGCCCCAGGAGAGATCAAAGGTGAGTAAAGGCGACTTGCCACCCTTGCCCCATGTTTTTGGATCGCGCGGATCAAACTTTTGTCCGCGCCGGGCCGGCGCATCCTGATCGACGCGGTAGGCTTCGCCGATGACGACGCCGCAGCGCGGATTGGCTGTCGACTTGGCCGAACCACCGAACAGGTTTTGTGACTCGCGAATGTCCATCCAGTCCGCGTGGCCAAAGATGTCAGAGGAGGCACGCTCAACCGGCTTGACGCTTTGGGCGTGCAGCGATTTTCCCATCAGCATCCTGACGCCGGCCGTGGTCGCGAGAAAGCCGACAACCCCGGCATAAAAGATGGCCATGTCGGCTGCGTTCAAAATGGCGGACCAGGCAAAGTCTGATCGGTCTACAAGGGCCAGGGCAAGACGCTTGACCACACCTATCTCATGCACACGCATCACTGGCGCGCCGCCTCGAGCTATGTCGCGCTGACTAGGCAGCGTGAGAGCGCGACGATCTTCGTAGCGACGCAGACCGCCCGGGATTTGCGGCAGCTCGCCCGGCAGCTCGGTCGCAACGAGATCAAGTCGGCGTCAGTGGCTTATGCAACACGCGACGAGTTCAGCGCGGAACAACGGGCGAAGCTGGACGAGGAACGGGCGGCGGAGAACGCCCGGCCAGTGTCGCAAGTTGGGAAAGCTCACCAAAGCAGGGAACAAGAGGAGCAGCCGATGGCTTCAGTTGTTGAAGAAGCACGGGTGGACATGCGTCAGGCTGATCCGCGCACACCGGAGATGCAGTCCGGCGCCATTGCCAAGGACGCGGAGGGCCAGCGTCGGCCTGAGCATCGAGGCGGGACGCCTGAGCCCGTCGTGGCGCAGAAGTCAAAAGAGGCAGGAGGCAGCGATCGTCCCGGGTCAGCCGATGATCGGGTCGTAGCAAGCGGAACCGAAGATCGGCAGGCTGTTCCAAATGGCAGAAATGAAGAGCGGTCGCGCAGCACCGCAGCCGGCCGGCCAGCGGACGTCAGGGTACTGATAGCTGCGTTCCAGGATGTGGCTGCTGGTGGCGTGCGCCGCGACAGCCTTGGGCGATCGATCGACGAAAAAAGCATCGCCGCTGCTGTCAGTCGCGATGCGGATGTACAGCGCGAGCGCGAGGCTCGCTCAATCTATCTGGAGACCGCCTACCGTGATCCGAAATCGGCGGCGCAGCGTCTCGACGAGATCATTGCTCGAGACGGTCCGACAAGTGCTGCACAACGGATATCGGCGGACACCAGCTTGGTCGGCGAGCTGCGAGGCAGGGAAGGGTTCTTCGCCGGTGCCAGGGCGCGGGAAGAGCGGACCGCCGCTGAACAGGCTGCCGCCGCGATTGGCCCGAACATTGTCCGGACCGCCGAGTTCGAGAACCGAGCCGAACGATCCTATCGCACCCAGGTCGAAAAGCAGCTCAAGGCTGACGCGGTTGAGGTGAGAGATGTTTCTGATCGGGCGAAAGCTGCCCTGGAAAAAATTGCAATGGCCAAGGATGATCGCGAGCGGGCCGAAGCCTTCAAGGCGGTGTCAGCCGATCAGGAGGTCAGACGGGAGATCGCCACCTTCAAGAAATCGATTGAAGTCCGTTTCGGTGAAGACGGCGCACGCGAAATCGCTCGTGCGACAGCCTCGGGCAAATCGTTTGAACATCCATCCGTGCGGAAATCCGATCAGGTCAGGTTGGGTGAGGCCGCGGCTCTCTATTCCGCAGCCCGATCGGGTGAAGTCGCGTCCAGACAAGAGGCCGAAACTGAACGTCTTGCAGCGCGCGAATCTCAGTCGACACGGCTGAAGCAGTAGGGAAGCGCCGTGGGGCCGGCTGCGTTATCCCGTCGGCGTCGCAGGCCGCGGCGAATGACTACTCTTTAAGCAAGGTGGTCGTTCATTGTCACAAATGGGCCCGGTACAGTTCAGAGCTGCAGATCAGCATTCGGGGAGTTGCCAAAGATGCTCTTGTACTCTCGGCCGAACTGAGAGGGCTGAGGTCGCGCCATGCACCTTCAGGAGCCGGGCGACCTCGGCCGGCTTGAAATCGTCGTTGACGAGCTGTCGCGCATGCGCGACCTGGTTGGGGGAGGGACCGAACCACATCCCGCGCGCCCTGGCCGCGATCCGGCGCGGAGCCATCAAATAGCTCAAACTTCGCTAAAGTCGTAGCGAAACCCGCGAACCTCCCAAAGCTCTGACAGGGTCGGGGTTTCTTTCAAAAAACGAAGAACCTTCCGAGCCGCGATCAAATTGAAGGGGAACATTCCAATAGATGAGTGCCCACAATTCAGCCGCACGACCTCAGGTGGAAGATTGCACTTCGCCAGCAACTCAATGAGACGCTCAGAGCCTCCTGGGCGCGCAACCGTATCGTCCTTACCGAGCAAGAACATCAAATCCAGACGAGGACGTGTAAGGCCGAAAAGATGCTTCTCTAAATCGATGAGACCCCAAGCGGTTCTTAGCCCTTCCAGTGACATGGACGATTCAATACGACCACGTAAGGCCGTCATGGTCTCCGCAGTCCAGACGAGATCAGCAGGGCTTCCCGGCGATACCATGAGAACCGCCTTATCAACCTTCTGCTCTTGGGCAGCAACGAGACCCGCAACAGTGCCACCCAAACACATCCCTACAACCGAGATTTTCTGATACCCCTGACTATAAAGCCAACGAACAATCTTACGACCATCTAGGACAGCCTGTCTCATCGACTGGACGGTGCGCCCTAAATTCGCGTTGAAAAGTTTTTCCTCCGAATAGTCATTCGAAGCTCGCCCAAAATGATACGGAAGTGTAGCTTCAATAACCGTTATGCCCTTTCTAGCGAAGTATTTGGAAAATCGCGGATACCGGTTCCGAGCATACCAATGATGAAACACAACAAGCGCATGTTGTTTAAATCCACTGTCGGTAACAACGCATTCGAACGTATTGTTCGCCTGATCTTCAGTTGAAATATCAGATTGGAAGATAACACTATCCGATTCTTCCCTTAACGGAACAGCTGGAAATATCGTCGCGAAAAACATCTCGCCCTTGGAAATTTCATTGAAGACCAATGCGTCAGAGCCATCGCGAGAAAATGGAATCGCCTTATCATGAATACGCCTCTGGCGTTCTAATGATCTCAGAACGTGCTTACGATCATAACGGCGCGCTAGATAACGGAACATTTTCTCTCCTTTCTTGCAGGTCGGAAACCTATCATCATAAAACCAATGCTGAAGTCCCGCCGTACTTCATTCACTCGACAAAGGCGGCTGGCCATCCCTCCACACTATTTAGCGCCCGATAAAGGGTTGCTCGATGCACCTTCAGGAGCCGTGCAACCTCAGTCACTGGCTTGTCTTGGGCGATGAGCTGACGGGCGTGCGTGACCTGGTCGGCCGATAGGGCAGGGGAAGGACCGAACCGCACTCCACGTGCCCTGGCCGCGATCCTGCCCGCTGGTGCGCTCCACGATCAAGGATCGCTCGAAATCCGCAACGCCGGCGAACACGGTCAACACCATGCGGCCGGCCGGCGTCGTCGTGTCGGCCCATGGCTCGGCCAAAGATCGCAAGCCGGCCTCGGCCTCGCTGATCCGCTCGGCAATATCGAGAAGGTCGCGCGTCGATCGGGCGAGGCGGTCTAGCCTGGTGACCGTCACCACGTCGCCGGGGCGCAAATGGTCGAGGAGCTTCACAAGCTCGGGCCTGTCTCGCTTTCCCCCGGAAACCTTTTCCTCAAAGAGGCGAATGCAGCCGGCCGCGCCAAGCGCCGCGTGCTGCTGGTCGAGGTCCTGGCCCTGGGTGTAGACCCGGGCATAGCCAATCATCATCGTGGCGGGTTTCCTCGCAAGTTATGTCGCAAGGACAATTACCACTTGCGACAAAGACATGCGACACAAAAACCCCCTGATTTTCAGGGGACGGCCGATCTGTCGCAGGTTTTAGGAATTATGCGAGGTAGCAACGATCTGCCTAAGAAGCTGCGCGAAATGGTTGGAACCAAGACGTCCACCCCCCCTTGTGCACATCTATAATTTGGGCAACGACCAAATTATAGATGGGCATCACTGCTAGCCCTTGTCCCCGATCCCAACGCGAAATAAGCATCCGCCCCGAACGGACCACCAGACGGTGCAATCCACCATAGATAGCCATATCTTGATCCATGAGACTGGAACAACCTGCTTTTCGAGCCACTGGCCACCATTGAGGAACAACAAGCCGAAGCGCGCGAGATCGCAAGCAGACAGGCGAAATGTATGTGCCCGATGGTCTGACGATGAAACTTGGCGTGGATCCTCGGCCATTTTTTCGGCCTCGATGCTCGGCCGCTGCGCCTGGCGTCGGCCCGAGTTTGCTCGTGCGTCGACTCCCTGTCCGGACGTAGCTCGATCTCGCTCCGGACGCCCATTTGCTCCGCAATCCCGCGCCGCTCAGAAGCGTTCAGAGTCTTCCGTCCAGTTTTATCGGGCGGTGAGGTGATGGTTGGTAATATCGATCCGTCGTATCGAGACTTAGAGTAAGAGTGACCGCCAGAACACTTGATCTAGTTCCTCTAGGTGATTGCTCGAAGACTCGAAACGCGAGCTATTCATACTTTGAATAGTGGAGAAATATTAACTTACACTGGTGAAAGTCGCATAATCTATCTTATGGAACTCGATTTTATATCGACATATCAATAACTTGGCCCCTGGTTATAGCGTGTGACAAGCCCGTCTTTAGGGGTGCTTTACGGCGAGATTCGGCGAAATGGTCCATCTGGGTTCTCCTAGTTGCAGGGTTTCAGTCAAACCGTCCGGAGGCGAGTGGATCGCTTGCCGGAAAGGTCTCCAGGAGACCCTCGCCCAGGCGTTCATTCTCGCGCGGGCACGGCTCGTATAACCCGGCGCGCTTCTTGACGTCGCCGGGCAGCAGACCTTTGTAGCCCGCAACAGCGTCCTCAGTCGATTTTTGATCGACCATCTTGGCACGATTGTCTCTCCTCTTCCGGTTGACGGCGTTTGATCCGCATCTGAGCGCGGTCACGAGAAATCGGCCGCGCATGCCCTCTCCGTATTGCACGATCCGGCCACTCCGGCGAACGGCACTCAATTCATTAAGCGTTCGTCCCAGGCCCGAAATCTACAATAACCTCAGCGTCGGCAGGTGCTCAGATCTGCTTCCCCCGGTTGGTGGGCGGCCGTCCTGAAGGATGACCCGCATAGAATAGGAGGCAGACAGATGACGAACTCCAAAAATGCGATAGAGCGCGAGGTGATCGAGTCCAAAGTGGATTTTGACACCGTCGTGGAACGAATTTTTGAGAGAATTGGACGAACGGATCGGTTGTCGTTGGAAGAGATTCTCGCCGAAAAAGACTTTCTTCGGTTTTCAGAGCGGATCAAGTCGACGATCGGATCGTCTGGCTTAATGGAGTTCGCGACTTATGACCTGGGCGACGCGCTCGGCAAGGATGGGAACTCCGCAGCCTATAGAATAATCAGGATCGTCGCTGGCAACCCGCTTATCATGCGTCAGATGGTTGCTGCGGTTCCACATGCGGGCTCATATGCCCCCGTGACGATCTTGATTTACGAGGAGGGCGGCTTAGTGAAGCTGGCCTATGATCGAATGGAAAGCTGCCTGCAGAGTTATTCATCCGAGCCGGCCCTCGAAGTCGCGCGAGCGCTCGATCAGAAGGTTTTGAATATCCTCGTCGAGGCGGCTTCGTGACGTCTTGGGGAAAGCTGGCCGGGCGGAAAGTACCGATAGATACAATTTTTCCCCTCGGGTATTTGACATGGTTCGCCCAGTTTCGATCGCGAACTGGAGAACGCAATGGAGCAACCTACAACATATCTCGCATGCCAGGCCGTCTCGCCTGGAAAACTGGAGTTCGTGCGCAAGGAACTCCGCAATCCGCCGGCCGGCTTTGTCCGTGTCAAGGTTGAGGCCTGCGGCGTGTGTCACTCGGACGGCGCAACCGTCGAAGGTGCCTTCCCCATCCAGTGGCCGCGCGTGCCGGGCCACGAAGTTGTCGGAAAAATCGATGTGGTCGGCGACGGCGTCGAAGGCTGGCAGTCCGGACAGCGCGTTGGCGTGGGCTTCCTGGGTGGGAGCTGCGGCCACTGCTCACAGTGCCGTTCGGGCCATCTCGTTAATTGCGAGAACCAAGAGTTCACCGGCATTCAACTGGATGGCGGCTACGCGGAATATATGATTGCAAAGGAGACAGGCCTCGTCCTCATTCCCGACGACCTCTCCAATGTAGAGGCCGCACCGCTCCTTTGCGCGGGCCTCACCACATTCAGCGCTCTGCGCAATTCGAATGCACGGCCTGGTGATCGGGTCGCGATCTTTGGTATCGGTGGCCTCGGTCATCTTGCGGTCCAATATGCACGTCGCATGGGGTATGAGGTGGTTGCGATCGGAAGAAGTGAAGCCGTCGGCGCCTTGGCCATGAGGCTTGGCGCACACCACTACATCGACTCGTCGAAGCGCAATGTCGCAGAGGCGCTCCTTGAGCTCGGCGGGGCTGATCTTGTGCTCGCCACGGCATCAGGCGGCGCGGCTGCAAAGGATACAATCAAGGCAATTCGTCCCCGCGGTCAGATTATCGTGCTCGGGGCCACGCCGGAGCCGGTCGAGGTTCCCACCAACGTGCTTCTGTTCGGAAGCAGATCGATCCAAGGCGCCCTGACGGGCGATCCGGGCACGAGCGAAACGACGTTGAAGTTCAGCGCGCTCCAGGGCGTCAATGCAATCATCGAAGAGATGCCGCTCGCAAGCGCGATCGACGCCTACGCGAAGATGATGGCCGGTCAGGCGAAGTTCCGCATCGTCCTGACGATGTGATTCTTTGCATCTGCCGGCGGATATTCCCTCGGCAAACGTATGTAGGCGACGCCGCCGATTCATCCCGCCGGCGTCGCCTCTTTCTATCGTCCGATGCCCTCTCACGTGCGAGTGAGTACCGCTGTCGAGCTGCAGGTAGCGGATCGTACAATCGCGTCCCGATCACGCACCGTATTTTCGAAATCGAGCGCTCATGGTCGTGGGCAATTAGCCATCTTCAACAGTTGGGGCACTTTGATGAGTGAGAAGGATCCAGAGGGCATCGTTCGATATGACGCGCCGGCGGGCGGGTGGGGTGCCTTGAAGGCCCTTGCTCGCACGTTGAAAGAGCAGCAGGTGGTATTTAGCGGCGTTCACGCTCTCTTGCGGGCCAATCAGCCAGATGGCTTCGATTGCCCCGGCTGCGCTTGGCCCGATCCCAACCACACCTCGGCATTCGAGTTTTGCGAAAATGGGGCGAAGGCGATAACGTGGGAATCCACGAAAAAGCGAGCCGATCCCGGGTTTTTCGCAAGTCACACGGTTTCCGAGCTGTGGACCTGGACAGATCACAAGCTTGAAGATGCGGGCCGTCTCACGAGCCCGATGCTATACGATGCCACAACCGACCATTTTGTCCCGATCGCCTGGGACGATGCGTTGAGCCGTATCGGAGCGTCCCTGCGAGGCCTCTCCGATCCCAATCAGGCAGAATTCTACACCTCCGGACGTGCGTCAAACGAGGCGGCTTTCCTCTACCAGACCTTCGTGCGAGCCTATGGGACGAACAACTTTCCCGACTGTTCGAACATGTGCCATGAGGCGACGTCGGTTGGGCTCCCCAAGTCCATCGGCGTCGGTAAAGGGACGGTGGAACTGAGTGACTTCGACGAATGCGACCTGATCATCAGCATCGGTCACAATCCGGGTACCAATCACCCGAGGATGATGACAACGCTGCATGATTGCTCCCGCAGGGGGGTTCCCATCCTGGTGTTCAATCCGTTGAAGGAGCGCGCGCTTGAGCGGTTTGCCGCGCCCCAGAACCCCGTTGAGATGGTGACCCTAACGTCGACCCCGATTGCTTCGGCTTACCACCAAGTGAAGGCCGGCGGCGATCTAGCTTTGCTGAAGGGTATCATCAAGCTCGTTGTCGAGCGGGACGAGGCAGATCTCGCCGCCGGTGGAGACGGACATCTCGACCGAGATTTCATCTTGATCCATACCTCAGGCATCGATGAGCTTCGCAGCGACGCCGCGTCCACAGAATGGAATCAGATTTGCCGGAAGTCTGGCATCGCCAAGGAAGCGTTTGAATCGATCGCCGATGCTTATATACAAAGCAAACGGGTTATTATTTGTTATGGCATGGGCATTACCCAGCATGCAACCGGGACCGAAGTTGTCCAGCAGCTGGCAAATCTCCTTATGCTGCGCGGCAATATCGGCAAACCAGGCGCTGGGATATGTCCGCTACGAGGTCACTCGAACGTGCAGGGTGATCGGACGGTGGGCATCACCGAGATCCCGAACAAAGACCTCATCGACGGGATGGAGCGCGCCTTCGGATTCCGGCCGCCGTCCGCCAGGGGCCATAATGCGGTTGAGAGCATCGAAGCAATCATAGCCGGCGCCTCGAAGGCGCTCGTCTGTCTAGGCGGAAACCTTGCCGTCGCCATGTCCGATCCCGAAAGGACGTTCGCGGCCATGCGCAAGCTTGATCTCGCTGTCCACTTGGCAACAAAGCCGAACAGGTCACATCTCCTCACCGCTAAAACCACAATCATCCTCCCTGTGCTTGGGCGGACCGATCAGGATATGCAAATTTCCGGACCGCAGTCGGTCACCGTTGAAGACTCCATGTCGATGGTTCATGCCTCCCGAGGCTTCTTGAAACCGCCGACGGACACGCTGATGTCGGAGCCGGCGATCATTGCGGCAATAGCAAAAGCGACATTGGGAGACAGGTACGGAATTCCGTGGGACGAGCTGGTCGGAAATTACGACCGGATTCGGGACAAGATCGAAATCGTCTTTCCGGACTTTCGGGACTTCAACCGTCGCGTCAGGAAGCCTGGCGGCTTTCGGCTCAGCATTCCGGCAGCCAAGAGAGTTTGGAAGACGTCGAACGGGAAAGCAAACTTCCTCGTCGCAAAAGGACTGGAAGAGGATCGCCGTATGACCGGTCCCGATAGTCTCGTGATGACGACGATCCGCAGCCACGGACAGTACAACACCACGGTCTACAATCTGGACGATCGCTATCGCGGTGTCTTCGGGCGCAGAGATGTCGTATTCATGAGCCGGGACGACATGACGGCCCGTGGACTTGCACAGGGTGACCAGGTCGACGTAATTGGCATAGACCACGATCCGGCTGCACCGAGAAGGGTTGTGAGCGGCTTCATTGCCATCGAGTACGACATCCCGACCGGATCAGTTGCCGGCTATTATCCCGAAATGAACCGGATCATCGCTCTTTCGGACTTTGACGCCCAGTCTGGTACGCCTGCCTATAAGGGCGCTCCGGTGACGGTCGAAAAAGCTGCTCTTTTTGTCGACGTCGCCTGTCGGGGTTAAAGCCGTGACTTTATCAAACGCAGCCGGGGCACATTCCTGATTTCCCTTTCACGGAGCAGACGAACATGTACGACGATACAGTCATCAGCTTTGCGCAGGCTGGCGCCCATAAGGTTGACTTGGTCAGAAGTAGGCTCCTAGCGTTCCTCGTGGGCTCGATGATGGCCGGGGTTTACATCGGATTCGGCGATCTTCTCATGTTCACGGCCGGCGCACATGTCGATCCGGCTTGGGCGCATCTCGTCATGGGGATCGTGTTTTCGTCTGGCCTGACCATCGTCGTTTTCGCCGGTTCGGAACTTTTCACAGGGACTGCGATGTACATGCCGCTGGCGGTGTTGACCGGCAAAGCAAGGATATCCGATGTGTTGCTTGTCTGGGTGGCATCGTGGTGCGGCAACCTGGTCGGTGCTATTTTGCTCGCCTCGCTCCTCTACGCGGCAGGCGGTGGTGTGATACTGGGTGATGGACGATCTCTGTTCTTTTCGGTCGTCGAGGGCAAGCTCTCGGCAGGTTCTGCAGAACTGGTTGCGAAGGGCGTCTTGTGCAACTGGTTGGTCTGCCTGGCGATATGGATGGCAGGTCGCACCGAGAACGCTGCCGCCAAGATTATGCTGATCTTCTGGCCCATCACGATCTTCGTCGCTGCTGGCTTCGAGCACTCCGTTGCGAACATGTTTGCGTTCTCGATGGCGCTTCTTGGCCCTCGCCCTGATTCCCTGTCGCTGATGGCGGCTGCGCATAACTTGCTCTGCGTAACCGTGGGCAATCTGCTCGGGGGCTCGATCTTCATGGCTTTCGGCTACTGGATCCAGTTCAACGGCAGCCGACACGTCTCGTTCGAGCCGGCACCCGCAACGCTTATACCGCGCGAAGAAGGCAGTCCGCGATGATCGGATCGAGATAACCTCCACTCCCGCGTTGCTAACCGCGCGTATGGCGGCCAAGGATGCGCCCCGCCCCCGTCGGCGATCATGCCGCAAGTGGCTCTCCGAGCAGCCGACAATCCATCCCCCATGCAAGCGCCTCGTCGCCAAGGTTGCCTTTGGCAGCAAGTCCCTATTCGGCATAGCGCGTTGTCGCCGACGATTCGCCATTGCTAAATATGTATGCGAACGCCGCATCGCGGAATGCGGAAGTGGGACAGAACCTGTTCTCCACGGCCGACGAACGCTCGGCGCATCCCTCCCGGAGCGAGTCCAAAGGCCCATCGACGCTCCGGCGTCACCGTTTCTTAGACCGGCTGTGGCTGCTCTCAAGTTCAGGCGGGCTCCATCCTCGTGCCACCGCTTCCTCGAAGGCATCTCTGTCGCCCAACATTGCGTTGGAGATGATCTTTCCGATATCGTTGAAGCCGGCGATAAAGTCCGGATTGTCGGCGACCGGCGTCACGCCATCGAAAAGCGGCGCCATCTTACCCAAGCCGGCAAGATCTTCCCTGACGAACAGCTGTTTTCTTTTCTCGACTTCGTAGGGGTGCATGCCCAAAAACTGGAGCGCATTCCCGGCTGTGTCGACCGAGCTCGCGAAGACCTCCCTCACGATCTGATCGGCGCCCGCGTGCTCCAGCCGGTAATGATGAAGACGATCATAGGCACGAACAATGATCTTGAGCCGCGTGTTTGCCCGGCGTGCATGTTCGACTATCTCTACCGCGCGATCGGTGTCGTCGATGGCGACAACCAGCAACTTCGCGTTTCCGACACCGGCAGATTCCAGCAGATCCGGTCGACCGGCATCTCCGAAAAAAGACTGAATTCCGAACTTGCGCAGGTTGTCCACGACGTCTGCTCGAAAATCGAGAACCACTGGCTTGTAGCCGTTAGCAAGCAGCATTCTGGTAATGATCTGCCCAAAGCGTCCCAGGCCCGCGACAATGATGGTCCCCTCGTCGGGATGATCTGTGGGTCGCTTGGCGATGTCCCTTCGATCCAGCAAAACCACCAGGCGATCGAAGACGATGAACAGACCTGGCGTGAGGATCATGCCAAGTGCGATGATGAGGACCGCGACCGATGAAAGCGATGACGTGAGCAGACCAGCCTGCTCGCCGATAGACAGGAGCACAAAGCCGAACTCGCCGGCCTGGGCCAGGCCGAGGGCAAGCAACCATCCGGCCGAAGACCTTAATCGAAACAACCAGGCCAGGGGCAAAAGCACTGCGATCTTAACGACAATCAACAGGCCCGCAGCCCCTAGGATGAATGGCCAGCTTTCGAACAGCACCCGGAGCTCGATCTTGGCACCGATCGTCATGAAAAACAGGCCGAGCAGGAGACCTTTGAACGGTTCAATGTCGTTTTCCAACTCGTGCTTGAACTCGCTGTTTGCGAGCACGACGCCGGCCAAGAAAGCCCCGAGAGCCGGGGAAAGTCCGACTGACATCATCAATACGGCAATCCCAACAACCAGCAAGAGGGCTGCGGCGGTGAAGACCTCCCTCAGGCCCAGCATTGCGATCATTCTGAACACCGGGCGCGATAGAAAATGACCGCCCGCAACAACGAAAGCGACAGTGGCCAGGGTCAGGATCGCGGAGGCCCAGGCTGGCAAGTTCGAGAGGAGACCCTGGGTGACATGTTGTGGACCGACCGCCGATCCCACGGACAGCAGAGGGATAAGCGCAAGCATCGGGATGACTGCGAGATCCTGAAAGAGCAGGACCGCGAAACTGGAGCGCCCGCCGTCTGACTCCAACAGCCCGCGTTCCTTCAGCGTCTGCAGAACGATCGCCGTCGAAGATAGCGCAGCGACGAAGCCGAAAAGAACGCCCTGTTGCCAGGTAAAGCCAAATGCAGCCGATACAGCGCAAACGGCGATGACCGTCGCAAGCACCTGCAGTCCTCCAAGCCCGACCAGTTTGGTGCGCAAGCGCCAGACCATCTGCGGGTCGATCTCGAGGCCGATCAGGAACAGCATCATGACGATGCCGAACTCGGAAAAGTGCTCCAGGTATCCTGACGCCGAATCGGAAAAATGCAGCACCGGTCCGACGATGACGCCTGCTGCGATATATCCGACAACAGAACCGAGCCCGATGCGATGAGAAATGATCACGGCCACGACGGCCGCGGCCAGGTAACCAAAGGCATATACTGCAAGGCTTTCCACAGAAGTTAGGCTCCCATGTCGCCGGAACGTGTCACCTGGGCAAGCATTTCACGCGCGGTTCCCGACTTCAGGTCAAAGCGATCTTGAACCAGGTCCCCAAGGAGGGTGCGATAGGCCGCGATGTGAGCCTGCGCCGAGGGGCTGTCGATGTGGTTGGCCGAGTGGAGCACGAAGGGGGGAAGATAGTTCATGCCGCATAGCGACGCGGTCTGTTCAAGCGGCAGAAGAAATTGGCCGAACGGATGCCGGTTTCCCCCTGACCGCGAATAGTCCCCATCGCTTCCCCCGGTGGTCGTAGCGATAAGCAAGAACTTCCCCTCGAGCTTTCGGCCTGTCGGTCCATAGGCGAAGCCGTACTCGAGAACCAGATCCTGCCACTCCTTCAAAATGGCAGGGGTCGAATACCAAAATGTTGGAAACTGAAGCACAATCAGATCGTGTTCGAGCAAGCGAACTTGCTCTCGATCGGGATTGATGTCGAAGCGTGGATACTCTGCATAGAGGTCCACGAAGGAGATGCCTTCGACACCTCTGGCTTCCCGGGCCATCGACAAATTAATGCTGGATTTCCGCTGGGCGGGATGCGCAAACAGAACTAGGACACGCATCTGGCTTCCTTGTGTCGGTCAAAGTAAAGAATTAGCGCATCGAAATCACAGCTTGTGCTCGCGCGACACCGTACAGTCGACAAACACGCTTTCTTGGACGATCCGGTCGAAAAACAGCGGCCTTCCTCTGCATGTGCGCGTCTCAATGCGACCGTTTCAGACAAGAACTATTCCTGGGTTGCATTCTAAACCGGAGCGAACGACGGAGACCGATGAATCCCATGACCTTGAACGAGGTACTTTCCGATCCGCTTGTCGCAATGCTCAACGCAGCAGATGGCATCGATGAAGACGAATTTGCTTTTATGCTGATGGAGGCAGCAGAGCGATGGGATTTGGCGGAAAGCGATCGGCCAGCTATTCGGTCGAGCGGGAGGACGCGTATGGAAGCTTTCAGCCGGGAGACCTGCCGGTGACGGCGGGCGCATATCCGAGAGCAATTCACTTTTGCGCTGGCGGCAATAGGGGGAGACATGTGGAGACGCGTTCGACGCTGGCGACCGTAAGCCATTCAACGCGAGCTTGAGTTCCGCGACCGTGCGCGGTTCGATAACTGCCTTATCGTGTGCGGCGGGCTCGCGGACAGTGAAACGATAGCCCGCGCCGTGAAACCCCGGCTGGTGCAAGGCCGAGCTCATGCATTTGGACGCGGGACTGCGGCTCGCAAGCAACCCTGAGGCGTCCCGTCAGATGATGCTGGATGCGTATGAGTTCGCTCGCGGCAAAGGCGCCAGATTCTGTGAACCCAGAGCTGCGGCAAGTCTTCTCGTTCACCCAAAGGCCGTTGTCAAAAGCAAGGCCAAGCACCGCCTTCGAGACACGCTTTCCGCTTTTGAGGGCGAGCTTGAAGTGGCAGACCTCACCGCGGCGCGTGCGTTAATCTGTTCGCCGCACCTCGTTCCCCGACTTGTGGCGCTGTGTAGTTATGGGCCCTTAAATAGCTGAGCATTGTCGCTGCGTCCGATACCGTCACGCTCAATCCGTCGGAATTGTCAGTAAGGCCTGGCTCTGTGAAAATGGAGCGGATCTCTCCGTCGACGACATGCATCGAATATCGCCAGCTCCGCAATCCCATGCCGTTGCTGGTTTGTTGAACCAGCATTCCCATTTGCCGCGTAAAATCCCCATTACCGTCCGGGAGCATTCGAACCTTCTGAACGCCTCGTGCTTTCGCCCATTGGTACATGACAAAGGCATCGTTCACCGCAACGCAAACGACTTCATCGACACCGACTTCACGAAAGTCATCATAATTTTGCTCAAAACCGGGCAAATGGCTTTCGGAGCAGGCGGGCGTGAAGGCACCTGGGAGCCCAAACAGGACGATGTTGCGTCCCGAAAAAATCTCATCCGACGTAATCGTCTTCCACTCAAAAGGATTAGGACCTTCAAGGGCGTCATTTCTCACGCGCGTGTGAAAACTGATATTCGGGACGATTGCTGGGGGCATTGGTCTTCTCTCTAGTAGGAATCATGGCGCTGCAAGGGCGAGCTCAGGCACTAGCCCTTCAGGGAAAGTCAATGACGAGCGATGAACGACGCGACGGCATCGGCGACGAATTCAGGTTCCTGATGATGCGGCGCGTGGCCCGCTTGGGGGATCGTGAGGAGGTGCATTGTCTTCCAGGCACGGGATAGACCGTACCAATTATCGACCGGGCACGCGATATCGTGGTCACCGCCGATCACCAGCATCGGCTTTTCACAATCCGACAGGTAGGACATGTATCTTCCATCTGCATCCGGGAAAATCGTCGTCCTGTCCGTCGCTTCGCTCAGCAGCTTCAAAAACGTCCCTTCCGCGATGGCGGGCGATCGGTCCGTTTGACGCTCTGCGATGCGTGCGTGCGACCTGGTGGCTGCCGCTCTGCTCGATTCCGATTCCGGTTCGAAGAACAGGACGTGTTCATCCTCAAGATCGTTGACGGGCTTCATCGCGGTCCTCATGAACACTGCCTCCCCCGGGACCTGCGGCTTTCCGGGCGGGGCAGTTCCAATCAGGACGACGTGAGAAACCCTTTCTGGATAGATCGCCGTAACGACTTGAGCGACGACGCCCCCTAAAGACCATCCTCCCATGATCACCCTGTCAAACCCCAGATGATCCATCAGGTCCTTCGCATCCTTCGCCAAAGACTCACGAATATAGGTCGGCTCGCCCGTCGACGCCCCAAGACCCGTGTAGTCGAATGTCACGACTGTGAAATGCTTTGCAAGTTCATCGAGGAAAAGCGGGTCCCATACATCGAGGGTCCCTCGAAACCGCACCGCAAGGAAGAGCGGCGTGCCCTTACCGATTTTTCGGTAGGCAAGTGTCCTGCCCTCAACTTCAGCAAATTCGGTAGGCGCGCTGACCGAGCTGGAAGTTATCATTATTCGACCCCTTTCGTGTTAGTTTTCCGGTTCACCGACTGCAGCGAAGAGCATGTTCAATGCCTCCGAGACAGTCGGGTGCGCGAAAATGCCGTCCCGCAAAGCGGTAAAGGGCAGTTCGCCAAGCATTGCCATCTGGACCACCGTCATCACTTCGCCGGCGCTGACGCCCAGCATGCTGAGGCCCAGTACTGCCGCGACAACATTATGCGAGTTCCGCAGTCGAGCAGCTCAGCCTTCGCCACCTGTGAGCGTCGGCAGGGGCTGGTCTAGCGCCCGACTCTGCGCGCCGCCATCGCAAAGGAGTCATTCCGACGAAGCGCTTGAATATCTTTGAAAGATGGGCTTGATCGCTTAGCCCGCACGCCTGTGCGATCTGGCTGAGCGGCTCTTCGGTCGTCGCGATCAGGTATTTTGCGGCTTCCACGCGGCGAAGGAGGACATAGTCGTAGGGCGAGCGGCCGAACGATTCCTTGAAGCCTTTTGAGAACCGACTGGCGCTCAGTCGAACCTGCTGACCGAGGCTTTCGACGCGGATAGTTCCGTCAATATTGTCGTCAACATACCGGACGATCTTGTTTTTCTGCCAATCGGAAAGGCCAGCGAGTTTCCGGCGCGGCCCCGCCGCTTCTTGGGCAGCTTTCGCGTCGCGTGGAGCCACGACAGCCCCGGCGAACTCCGGCAACGTGATATTCGGATCGTACCGAAAGCTGATCTGGATCAGGTTTGAAGAAAATGAAACCGGTTCACCCATCGCTGCATACCTCGCTTCTGTAACGAGGGAACGCTAACGTGGCGCCGCTACGCTAAGCGAGTTAAGCGATGTTAAGAGTGGTTATGGGTGCTCCTTCGCGCCGCAACGTCGTCCAAAATCAGCGCCTTAGGCCTTGGAACCACCGTCCGCAGACGTTGACGCGTTAAGACTTGATTTTACAAGAATTAGGACGAAATGCGGTTTAGCGGTCAACGAACATTATAAAGCCGAGGCGCTAACAACTGACGGAATTTAAACGGAGATAATTTTGAACGAGCGAACAGGGATCCATCCCCGTCCCTTCGCCGGGCGAGTGGCACTTTTGACCAATGCGGACCAGGGCGTGGGCATTGCGACTGCCTGCGCGTTGGCTCAGAGCGGCGCCGACTTGGTGCTAACACTGAACACGCAGGAGGCGGGCGAGCGGATACTCCAGGCCATTCAACCTTTCGGCGTCCGTGTTGCCATATATCCTTCGTCCGCCAGCCCCTCGCCGGCTGATTTCCTCCGAATTACCCGAACAGCCATAGCGGACTTCGGCCGGATTGATATCGTGATCGCCAACTGCGAAAACCGTGTCCACGGACAGATTGACGATGAAGACCTGGACGAAGATGCAGTCGAGCACCAGCTTGCAATCCATATACGCTCGACCACGGCGCTGATCCGCGCCGCGGTGAGGGTGATGAGCTCGGGTGGCCGGATTGTCGCGCTCGGAGCGAGTTTGGCAGATCGCGTCGGAACGCCCGGCCTTGCGGACTTTGCTGCGACCCAAGCTGCACTATCGGCATTTTGTCGGGGAGCCGCTCACGATATTGGCCCTCGCGGCATAACAGTTAATGTTGTGCAGATCGGTGCGATCGAAACGACGCAAGGCTTTGCGCTCCCCGAAATAATGGAAGCTGAGCGAGAATCGAATGCATTAAAGCGCCTTGGTCGACCTGAAGAAGTGGCAAATGCGATCCTTTTCCTCGCGAGCCCAGGGGCGTCCTTCATCACCGGCGCAGTGCTCAACGTTGACGGTGGCTACAACGCCTAAAGCATTGGATCAGAAAACAACATTAGTTGAAGGCGTTGCCCAAGACCATTCAGAACCCTATAGGTATTTGGGGGGCCTGGGAATGGCTGCGGGGTGGCGTGCTCTGCAGGGCGCGCCCGTTTGAGCTGCCCCGCCTATCGCCCAGGCCCGTCAAACATCTGATTGAACGAATGGGCCAACTGAGGTTTGGTAGCTTCGAACTCGACATACCGGGGCGGCGTCTGTCTGCGGCCGGGAACGCCTTACATCTCGGCGGCAAGGCTTTCGACATTCTGGCTGTTCTGGCTTCGCGCGCCGGAGAGATCATCCGCAAGCAAGAGCTGATTTCCCTGGTGTGGCCGGATACGACCGTGGAAGACGGGGCGCTTCGCGTCCATATTGTCAGCCTGAGAAAGCTCTTGAGCGACATTGATGGTGGGCGATATATCGAGAACGTTCCAGGCCGGGGCTACGTTTTTGTCGTTGCCGTCACGGAGGCGAAAGCATTTGACAGCGATGGACCAGCATCGGCCTCCACCAATCAGACCGGTGTGTTGTCGATCGCATCAAACCTCCCTCGGCTTGCAAGCCGACTGATCGGGCGGGAGGAGTTCATCGACGCCACAGCCGAAGCACTGAGAGTGAACAGGCTCGTGACGATCTCAGGCACGGGCGGGATTGGGAAAACCTCCGTTGCGTTGGCAGTTGGCGACAGCCGAGACAAGCGAACGCTGTTTGTTGATCTGGCGGCGTTGAATGACGGCCAACAGATTATGCCGACGCTGGCGTCCCTATTAGGCATCACCGCATTTGCCAATGATATCGAGGCGGGCGTTCTCAATGTCTTGGCTGAGGAGGATCTTTTGCTCATCTTCGACAATTGTGAGCATTTGATTGACGCAGTTGCCACAGCTGTCGAACGCATCCTCGGATCAGCGACAAGTATTTCGATCCTTGCAACCAGCCGGGAGCCGCTCAGGGTAGCAGGCGAGCGCATCCGGCAGCTACCTTCGCTGCAGGTTCCGCCCGAAGGCTTGTCGGCGAGTGAAGCCCTTTCGTACTCAGCCGTGCAACTTTTTATTGAACGCGTTGCACAGTCGTCGGATCTTGAGGACCTGGATCAGCCCGACAGCGTCTTGATGGTCGCCTCTGTCGTCCGGCAGCTCGACGGGATCCCCTTGGCGATCGAGCTTGCTGCTTCTCGCGCCGCGAGCTTGGGTTTGGCGCACCTCGCTGCCTCGCTGGATAATCCTTTCGCGATCCTTCGAAAGGGACGAAGGACCGCTCCGCCACGGCAGCAGACATTAAGAGCTACGCTCGACTGGAGTTATGACAGCCTCACGACGGAAGAGCGGACGCTTCTCCAGGACGTCGCAGTTTTCGCAGGCCCATTCACAGCCTCGGCTGCCCAAGCCTTGAGCTCATCTCATATTGGCCAGGAAAAGTTTCACGAGACTTTCGACGGACTGTTTCTAAAGTCCTTTCTCTCGGTCGTTGGAGGCGATGGAACATACCGTCTGCTTGAGACGACGCGCCGTTACGCATTGGAAAAACTGACGGAGGCAGGCAGAGCCATCTCGCAGCGCACCGCACATGCACTTTATTGCGAGCAGAAACTCGCTGCCGCCGAAATCGATTGGAAGAGTTTGACGACGAAGGACTGGGTGCAACGATACCTGTCTCTCGTCAACGACGTGCGTTTGGCCGTGCGATGGTCAATGCCGGAGACCGGCTATGAGCAGTATGCCGTTGCGCTCATCGCCAAATCCCATGTACTTTGGGTTCAACTGGGATTGATGAGCGAACAGGCGAAACTCGTCGAATGGGCACTCGGATTTCTACCCAGATCCGGCCACGCAGGCACCGAAGTTGAAATTCAACTTCGCATCGCCCGTGGCGGGCTTTTGTATCATACTCGCGCGTTCATCGATGACGAGGCCGCCGCCGAAGAGTTCGTCAAGGCCGGGGAAATTGCGCGTGCGGCTGGCGACATCCCCAAATACATCCAGGCGATGACCGGCGCGAACTCGATCTGGACTTCAAACGGACACTACACTCGATCGATTGAGAAAGCGCTCGCCATCCGATCGGAGCTTTCGCAGATACCCGCGAATGTCTTCAGCCGGATGCTGGACAGTCCCCACTTCTTCCGTGGAGATCTTTCGGATGCGATCCGGGAAGCCGAAGGATCTATCGAGAATGCGAAGGGTCTACTGCGGTCAACGCAGAATACCGGTGTCGGATACGAGCAACGGATGATCGCCTCGACGATTGTCGCATTTTCCGGTTTCTTGCGGGGCGAAACCTCGAAGGCCCTCAAGCATCTTCAGGCATTGGAGAAAGAAGCAAAGGAGCTGGATTACGCAATCTCGACCCTGCTTCTCCTCATGACCGCTGCATGTCCCGTGGCCTATCTTGTCGGCGACAGGACGACGGCGATCCGGCAGTTGGACCACGTCGCGGGCCTGGTCCAAGCTCATAACCTCCAGCGCTGGGCGTTATGGCTTCGAGGTTATCGAAGGATCATTGTCGATTGCGCGCCGGTTGAAGGCCTCGCCGATGAGTTCGCCGATGCGCGTGGCGCCCTGCTTGATTATCTTGTGACCCTGGCTGGAGATCGAGCCCCCCTCGACGCACTGGACCGTGCACTCTCTGGTGAAGTCGGATGGAGCAGACCCGAACTGCTGCGGCTCAAGTCTGAGCGACTGCTGGCGGTTGATGAAGCGCAATCTCGAGCGCTGGTTCTTCAGTCGCTACAGCTTTCCCAGGAAATGGGAGCCTCGTTCTGGGAACTGCGATGCGCATTGTCTGCGTTTCAGTTCGATGCTGGAACCTTCCGCCCTGCCCTAGTCGGTGCGCTATCAAAAGTGGACGATAACCTTACGACAACGGATATGCTAAAGGCGCGCGCTCTTCTGGAGTCCGGAACTGGTCTCGTCTGAAGCCGAGAATTGCGACGGGCGATACCCGCAATGGCGTCGCTTTGAGCGGCATTCGCTAGGACTCGGTAGCCGAGGCATTGTCTGAAAACGACATCCCGTTCCATGGAGCGGGATCGCACAAGACTCGCCCAGCACGCATCGTCTAGCCAGTCGAGATGCGCGAAATCGCCCTTGACCCCCTTGCGGAAGCAACGGCCCTGATACTTTTCCGTCTTCTGGTTCGAGTCGTTCTCGGGCGGAGGCCCGCGGCTGTTCGACTTGTCGTGAACTTTTGCTTTTTCTTGCTGCTGACCACGATTCTGCTTGTCGCTGGACATGTCCCTTTTGCTGCCGAAGCGAGGGACCCCGACATCACTCAGACCGTTCTCCTTGATCTGATGAAGGCGATCTGGTGGGCCGCGGGCGCGAGTGTTGTCGTAAGCGCCGTGCGTCTCTTCCTGATTTTCGAGGGGAATTCGAAGGAAGGACGCCTGCTCCAGGACCTGGTGGTGGCAATTGTCTATATTGGATCATTCCTGTCGATCAGCGCTATGTCTTCGGGATACCCGTTGGCACGCTCATTGCGACCTCGGGCGCATTTGCAATCATTCTTGGACTTGCGCTTCAAAGTACGCTGAATGACCTGTTCTCCGGAATTGCCCTGAAACTCGGTCATCCCTACACCGTGGGAGACTGGATCTTTCTGGACGCCGGTACACAGGGCAAGCTGATCGAGACCAATTGGCGTTCGACGCACTTGGTCAATTCGGCCAACGATCTCGTCGTTATTCCAAACAGCGCCCTCGCCAAAGCGATATTCATAAACCTCAGCAGCCCTTCCCACAGTCACGGCAAAAAGCTCAAGGTTCGCGTCACGCTTGACAAGTCGCCGGTAACGATCGAGGCGGTGCTCCGCACCGCATTGGCCAGCAGCAATCTCATTGCCAGAGAGCCGCCCACATCGACACGCGTAACGGGTCTGAGCCGGGAGGTCGTCGAAGTCGAACTGAGTTTCAGTGTGAGTTCGTTGAGCCTCTCCGATGCGGCGCAATCTGAGATATTCGACCTCATCTACCGCCATCTGAAGGCGGCCGGCCTCTCGCTTGCACCGGAGCCTGGCGAAGGCTCTACGGGGAAAGGAAGCAGGACTACGCCAGAACACCACCCGAGTTCGGCGTGGCGACTTCTGAATGCCATCAACCTTTTCGCCGCGCTCACCGAAGATGAAAAGGGAGCGCTTGCGGCCTCGATGACCCGTCTAACTTTCCAGCAGGGCTCCACCATTGTGGAGCGCGGCACGAAGATGGCCTCGCTTTATATCATCAGAAGCGGCGTTGCGATTGTTGAGGGGAAGGACGGCTCGAAGCACGAAGACGCGCGAAAGCTATCCCCGGGCGACTTCATTGGAGAAGTTGGTGTGTTGATGGCAGCAGCCGAGAGAGCCTCCATCCGGGCTGCAACCTTCGTCGTCGTCTATGAGATTTCCAAGGAGCGTATCGCGGCGCTCTTAAGTGACAGACCCGCCATTGCTGATGAGCTCGGGACGATCGTCGCCAAACACACGGACCTTGCAGCGAACCCCACCGCGGGTCTTCGCAACGCGGAGCACACTGCAACGCTCTCTCAGAAGATCAGAAATCTCCTGCATGCTGAACCTCCGCACGGTTCGTGAGCAGTATGTGCCAATACCGACGCCGCCTGCCCACGTAACAAGACTTAACAGCACTTAACTCGCCTAACGGATTGCCAATTTGCATTTTCCCGTCGGGCAGCCGCCGGAAATTCACTCGCTCAAACCAAAAAGGAAACGCAGATGCGAAAGACACTCGAAACCTCCAAAACAGAAACTGTTGAAGCGAACGGCATCCATTTCGCCTATCGTCGGCTCGGTCCGGAAACCGGCGTTCCGCTCGTCCTCCTTCAGCATTTCACGGGCACGATGGATGCCTGGGATCCCAAGGTCGTCAACGCGCTTGCGACCGAACGTCCGGTAATCGTCTTTAATAACACCGGCGTCGGGACATCCACGGGCGAAGTCCCTGATAATGTGGAGCAGATGGCGTATGACGCCGAGGCCTTCATTGTCGCCGTCGGCCTGAAGGAAGTGGATCTACTCGGCTTCTCGCTCGGTGGGTTCCTTGCTCAAATCATGGCACCGCGGTCGACCATCAACGTTCGCAAGCTGATCGTTGCCGGATCAGCGCCCAAGGGCGGCGAGGAGCATCTGTTACAGGTCGTCGAAGAGGCTTTCTCGAAAAATGCACGCGATGTCCGCCTTCCGCTGTTCTTCACGCCCACAAAGGCAAGCCAGGCCGCAGGCGCTGCCTTCGTCGATCGTGCGGCCGCCCGCAAGGAGGATCGTGATCCGGACAGTGGCGAGAATGTCAGCAATCCGCAGGCGAAGGCGATCATCGGCTGGTGTGCAGAGAAGGATGAAGCTCACGCCTCGCTGAGGGCGATCAAGCAGCCCACGCTTATTGTTCACGGCAGCGACGACACGATGTTTCCATCGATCAACGCCTACCAGATGTTCAAAAACATGAGCGATGGCACGCTGATTATTTATCCCGACTCGGGTCACGGGGCACTGTTCCAGTACTCCGAAACGTTCGTCGCCCACGTAAGCACTTTCCTCGACGCCTGATCAGTCAATTTCAAAGGACATTTCAATGAATTCGCTCGCACAGAAGATTGTCGACGCCCATGGCGGGCTCGAAACCTGGAACAGGTTTACAAGCCTGACCGCGCATCTGACACAGGGAGGCGCCCTGTGGGTGCTCAAGGGTCATGCCGGCAAGCTTGACGAAACGAATGTGACCGTCGGCTTGCGCGATGAGTGGGCCTCCCATCATCCGTTCGGTCCCGACGGCAAGGTCTCGCAATTCCGGCCGGGCAAGGTCGAGATCCAGGACAGCTCGGGCAACGTCGTTGAAGAGCTCAGCGATCCGCGCGCATCGTTCGCAGGACACACCCTCGAGACGCCATGGTCCGAGCCGCAGCTTGCTTATTTCGCGGGCATTGCGATGTGGACATACCTGAACATGCCGTTTGTGCTCGCCCAGCCTGGCGTCGTCAGCGAACAGTTCGAAGACTGGACGGAAAAGGGTGAGACCTGGAACCGGCTGAAAGTCACCTTCCCGAAGGAAATCGCCACGCACAGCACCGTGCAGACACTTTACGTCGATGCTGACGGCCTTCTGAAGCGGCATGACTATGATGTCGAGATTGCCGGAAACACGCCGGGCGCCCATTACATTTCGGGCTACACGACAGTTTCAGGCCTGAAGTTCCCGACTGAGCGTCGCATTTTCCCGCGTCAGACCGACGGAAATTCTCTGTCGGAACCTCTCGTAGTGTCGATCGACCTTTCGGATATCGAGCTGCGCTGAACAGCTTGGGCGACGTATCGCGCCGCCCTCAAATCAATGATTGAGGAAACAGAGATGTTCGTCCCACAAATTGGCTTGGGAGCGGCGAAGCTGGCTCTCGCTGCTGCCGAGGAAAAAGCCGCTGCGATCGGGGTACGATCCACAATCGTTGTTCTCGATCACGGCGGAGAACTTGTCGGAATGGCGCGCATGGACGGCGCCTGGCCTGGCGCCTTCGACGTCGCGGTCGGAAAGGCTCAGACCTCACGCTCGTTCCACGCGCCTTCTGCGGCGTTCGTTCCCATGATCCAGCCCGGGGCTGCGTTGTTTTCGATCGGTAATGCGGCAGGAGGCAAATACGTGATTCTAGGTGGTGGTCTACCCATCGAGATCGACGGACATGTGGCCGGCGCGATCGGTGTGAGCGGAGGCACGGTCGAGCAGGACACGGCTGTTGCCGAAGCGGCGCTCGCAACCATCAAATCATCAAAAGAAAGGAAGTAACAGTGACCAATCTAGTCGAAACCGCAATCGAGGCGCATGGCGGAATGGAGCGATTTTCTCGTTTCTCGTTCCTGACGGCAAAGCTTCATCAGGGTGGCGTTCTCTGGGGTCTCAAGGGCAAAGCGACCGTTCTCGAAGATTGCCATGTCAAAGTCGATCTGAAGCGGGAATGGGTTTCGCATTGGCCGTTCTCCCCGACCAATAACAAGTCGGCATTTACCCCTGACCGCGTTACCATCGAAACGCCGGCGGGCGAAGTCGTTGAGGAGCTTCTCAACCCGCGCGCGTCGTTCGACGGCTATGAAATGGAAACCCACTGGAGCAATCCGCAGGTCGCCTATTTTTCCGGTTACACAATGTGGACCTATCTCACCTCACCGTTCATTCTGAAACAGCCAGGGGTCGTTTCGGAGGAGGTCGAGAGCTGGAACGAAAACGGCGAGACCTGGCGCCGGCTCCGCGTGACTTTCCCCGCCTCCATCGCAACCCACAGCACGGTGCAGAGCTTCTACTACAATGCCGATGGAATTCTCGTTCGCCACGACTACGAGGTAGATATCCAGGGCAAAAACGCCGCGGCCCGCTATTTGACGGACCCGGTGAAGGTCGAAGGCATAACGTTGCCGTCAAAGATGAGAATTTTCCCGCGTCAGCCCGACAACACGCCTTTGTCTGAGCCGCTAATCGTGTCGGTCGATTTGTCCGGTTTCCACTTTGAATGACGTCTACGGAGGGGCTTTGGAAACAAAGCCCCTGTGGCGCGCACAGGCCATTTGCGGCCTCGGGCCGCTACCCGAACGCCGGACAGGCATATCCCGAATGCTCCAATAACCTGTGCTTCCCGGGCCTTCCACTTCGGATTGCAGATAATTCCATTCACTTCCAGGGAGGCCCCGGTGACATCGATCGGCTACTTCAAAAATCTTCCCGCAGACGATCCCGAAGCGATCGTGGTCATCGAGATCGAAAAGCCTTCGAGCTATCACTTTCAGGTACCTGACAGCAGCAGCAATTCTGAAATATGACAGTCTCGGTTCAAATGAGGAGCGTGTTTTGAAAATTGGGCGATCGGAAGTATACCGCGTTCAGGAATATGAGGGCCTCGGCTTTCCCCCCAAGTATCACCTGCCCGCTTGGACAGCAGAGGCCGTCGCCAAACACGCGGACTGGATGATACCCCGTTATTACGCGCCGGAACACGAGCGCCTCATCGGATCCGTCCACAGTTGGATTGTCCGGACATCCGGGATCACCGTGCTCGTCGACACCTGCTCGGGGAACGGAAAGGAACGGCCGCACACGCCGTTCTTCTCGATGCTGGAGACGTCCTATCTCGAACACTTCGCAGCTACGGGAATCGCACCGGAAGACGTGGACTATGTTCTCTGCACGCATCTGCATGTCGATCATGTCGGATGGAACACCTACGAGCATCTGGGGCGCTGGATTCCGACATTCCCGAATGCGAAATACCTGGTTTCCCGCATTGAGTTTGAATTTCTCGCCGAGCATGAGGCCGAGCTCGAAGACAACGCCCGGATTTTTGCAGACTCTATCAAGCCTTTAATTGAAACCGGACAGCTTCTCCTTCTTGACCCTCCTTTCGAGCTTGCGGAAGGCGTATTCATCGAACCGGCTCCCGGCCATACGCCCGGTCACGTTTTGCTTCGAGTACAGGAGTCAGACGGCGATTTGATCTTCGTCGGGGACATACTTCATCACCCTATCCAGGTTTGGTATCCGGACTGGAACAGTCACGCTTGCCGAGATGGTGAACAAGCTACTCAGACCAGACGTAGCCTCTTGGAACACTGCAGCGGAACGTCGACGACACTGCTCCCTGGCCATTTTGCGGCACCCTATTGTTGCCAAGTCGGTGGAAAATCAGGCCTCGGCTACGAATGTATCTTCGTGGCAGACGACGAATAAACCGGCTTGAGGCTGCCTCGAAGTTGGCAAAAGGAAGTGCCACTTGCACCGGTTGACAGTGACCGGTGTAACAAGGCGCTGTGCCTCGGTCGGCTTCGGGCCGGCGGCGGTTGTTCCTGTTGCAGCGTATGCCCTGACCGAATTTTTAGGTCCGCTGGTCTGGCGTGGATTCTTACGCTTCGCACAACCAAGCGGATGTGACCCTGTACACGAGTGTAGCTTTCCTGAAAGGGGTAATACTGATAGCCGTGAGGCTTCACCCGGTCCTGTTTCCTCGTTCGTTTGAGCAGAGCAGGCATCATCTCGAAACGCACCACGCGATGGCGCCGAAGACATACGAAGGTAGCAGTGGAGTTGATAATTCTTCGATTTGCTGAATTCGAGCTCGACATTCAACAACGCCGACTTCTCAAAGACGGAGCGTTGATCCGGCTAGGATCTCGGGCCTTTGACCTGCTCACGGCGCTTGTCTTGCGAGCAAACCAGGTGATTGCGAAAGAAGATCTCATTCGAGAAGTCTGGCCAAACACTACCGTATCCGAAGGCGCGTTGCGGGTGCATATGGCTTCGCTTCGCAAGGCACTAGGCCTCGGCTCACCATGTCCCTTCCTCAGGCACGTTGCCAATCAGGGCTATATCTTCGAGGTTAACGTCGAAGAGCGCGGGGTCGACCCGAAAAACCCCCGGCGCGCAGACTTGGCCGGCTTGCCAGCGTTCGCCATGAACGTGATTGGCCGACGCGGGTTCGTCGAGAGTTGTCTGGCCGTCCTCGACAAAGGTGTGCTAACAATCGTTGGCCCAGGTGGCATCGGCAAGACGACCGTCGCTTCCTTGATTGTCCAAGAGGCGGCGGGCGACTTTGAGAAGATAGTATTTGTCGATCTGGGCGCTCTCGCCGGAGAGGGTCGCATCGCGCTATCTCTGGCCTCGCAGTTCGGGCTCACGTCCTACGGCGACAGCCCTCTTCCGGGCATCATCAAGGCGATCGGCGGACAAAGGGTCCTACTTTTCTTTGACAATTGCGAACACCTTGTCGATGAGGCAGCAAACGTCATCGAAGAGCTAACCCGCAGGGTGCCGAAGGCCCAAATCATTGCAACAAGCCGCGAGCCGCTTCGCATACAATCAGAGACCGTCAGGCGGCTTGGGCCGCTAGAAATGCCAAGTGAGATCGAAGCGGAAGCGTTTCTCACCAAGTTCCCGGCCGTCGAGCTGTTTCTTGAACGCGCGTCTCTGTCCATGGGCGACTCGTGGACAAACAGTCCAGGAGATCTTTCGAACATCGCAACGATCGTTCGCAAACTGGACGGGATCCCCCTAGCCATCGAACTGGCCGCAGCGAGAATCGTCGACCTCGGAATCTCCGCTTTGTTGCAGTCACTAGACAGTCCACTGACGGTTTTGCGTCGGGGACGCCGCACAGCTCCTCCGCGACAGCAGACGCTAAGAGCAACTCTTGATTGGAGTTACAGCTACCTGTCCGAGGACGAAAAGCAGCTTTTGATGCTGCTTTCGAGTTTTGCCCGCGCTTTCAGCTACAACGCCGCCACCGCAATCTCCAGAGACTTTCTTGGGCCGGAGGCTTTCGACGACGCGCTGACCGGTTTGCTTGCTAAGTCGCTGATATCGCAGCGTGAGGCTGGCGGTCAGCTCAAGCTGCTTGAGACGACCAAAGAGTATGCTGGTGTCAAACTGAACGAGACGACCTATGCCGAAGACGTCCGGGGGACACATGCACGGTTTGTCCTTGGTCAATTGCCTGCAACCGAGCAGGATTGGGACAAACAGACGACACATGAGTGGCTGGCAACGCACGGAAGTCTCATTGACGACCTGCGAGCGGGTTTGAAGTGGGCTGATTCAGCAGCCGAGCATCGACTCTTCGTCGATCTGGCGTCCAACTCTGACCTCCTCTGGACCCAGCTCGGGCTTATGGGTGAGCAGTTCCTGGTGGTCCAGCAGGCAATCGAGAAACTTGCGAAAATTGGACAGGATCCGGTTGCCGAAGCGAAGTTGCGCACCGCGTACGGGGCAATCTCCTATAATCTTCACAGCGTCCAAGGCGACGATGACTCCATCCAACAGTTTGAGCTCGCGGCAAAAGCGGCAGAACTCGTCGGCGAGCCCGCTCAAGCTGTGCGGGCCTATAGTGGCATCTGTGCCATTCTGATCGTACAGGGTCGGTATGAGGCCGCCGATAAGCTCACATGGAAAGTCGACAAGGAGTTGGGACTGCCGGCTCGCTCGACGATCGTTCGCATCGCAGCTCATAACTCCCATTATATGGGCCGGAATGACGACGCTGTGCGGTTTGCCCTCGAGGCCATAGACGCAAACGGTGCTCTCAGGAAAGGTACCCGCACAAGCGGCGTACACTTTAGCCAAAGGCATCTTGCGCTTATGGTCATGGCGAAGACGGCATGGATTATGGGTTCCACTGATAGAGCCCTCGCGATTCTCGACGAGCTCCTCGGAGAGGCTGCCGAAATAAATCATGGCGTTTCATCGTGCCTAGTGCTCTCGGTAGGAGCCGTGCCGATGTACCATTGCATGGGCCACACGAACCTTTCTCGTAAATATCTCGATCGCCTGCAGCACGTGTCTGAGACCAACTCGCTATTTCGGTGGAAGGAGTGGGCTGAAAGTTATGAACTCTTAGGCTTTGGAAGGTCCCCCACAAAGGACGCTGATGACGTAATCCGTGATCTCCTGAAGGGTGCTCATGGACCGCGACTGGAGAACACCGTCGTCGTCGCCGGCGGTCGCGCCCCGCAACAGCTTCTCGACCTTGCCATTTCTGGCGAGGCAGGATGGTGCAAGGCGGAACTCTTTCGGCTAAAGGGCGAGCTTTCGGCGCGCAGCGGAGGCGACGGCCGAAACTGGATCAAACGGGGTCTCGAACTCGCCTACCAACAGAAGGCACTACTGTGGCAGCTGCGTTGTGCTACATCACTCGTCGAACTCGAGACGGGACCAGAGCGCGGCGAAGCGCGACGGACACTCGAACAGATCCTCGCCGCCTTTCCGCAGGCCCCGCCTGCTTTGGAGTACACCGCGGCCGCGCAGGTTCTTGCCGCATAGCCAACCCGTTGTTGCCCCATCGCGGCGACCGCAGTACCACGGAGCCCGGCATGCAAACATGCCGAGCCCATTCTCTATCCGGCTGCTGACGCTTAGCTCTTCACGAACGCAAGGAGATCCGGATTGATGACATCTGCGTGCGTCGTTAACATGCCGTGCGGGTAGCCAGAATAAACCTTCAGCGTTCCGTTCTTGACCAATTTGACGGACAGGCGTCCCGCGTCGTCGATTGGAACGACCTGGTCGTCGTCACCGTGCAGAACGAGTGTCGGAATGGTAATCTTCTTTAGGTCTTCCGTTTGATCGGTCTCGGAGAACGCCTTGACACCGTCGTAATGTGCCTTGGCGCTTCCGATCATCCCCTGGCGCCACCAATTCTGCACAACGCCCGGATAAACCTTAGCGTCCGGCCGGTTGAAGCCATAGAACGGTCCAGACGCAACATCGAGGAAGAACTGTGCTCGATTGGCGGCGAGCGCCGAACGGAAGCCGTCAAAGACCTCAATCGGAGTGCCGCCGGGATTGGAGGCAGTCTTAACCATCAGCGGCGGGACCGCACTCACGAGGACAGCCTTGGCGACGCGTCCATTCGGCTGACCGTACTTTGCAACGTAACGCGCGACTTCGCCGCCGCCGGTCGAGTGCCCGATATGAACGGCATTTCGCAAATTGAGATGTTCGACGACAGCCCAGGCGTCTACAGCGTAGTGGTCCATATCGTGACCATCGCTGACCTGCTGAGATCTGCCGTGGCCGCGACGGTCATGTGCGACGACGCGGTAGCCATTCTTGACGAAGAACAGCATCTGTGCGTCCCAATCGTCGGATGAAAGCGGCCAGCCATGATGGAAGACGATTGGCTGAGCGTCCTTCGGACCCCAATCCTTGTAGAAGATATCGACGCCGTCCTTGGTCTTAACGAATGAATCGGTCATTGGGAATGATCCTTGCTTGTGGTCTGAGGAGGAGGTTTTGGTCGCGGCAAAGACCGGGCTGGCCATTGCAAGCGACAGGGTTGCTCCCGCAAGCAGGGTCTGCCTGCGCGAAAGTTCGAAAGAATGGTTGCGGTTCATCTCCGACTCCTTTGTCGTCGCTCGGTTGGCGGAAACCCGCGACCGTCACGATGGGAGGCAGACTAAAAGGCTGACGTCCGCGCTTATTGTATCTTTCGGCGCAAGTTGATGGGCCCCTCCCCTCGACAGGCCAAGGCACGGCGAAGGCAGCCGGAGGGTATGCTTGGTATTTGGCAGGCGATAGTGGAAGATAACGTCATGTGATGCGAGACATCATCCTATGGTTTAATTCTGGGCGAACCTGAGTTCAATCGTCAAATCGGCAGGCATTCGGCACCTTCGGCGCATTCACGACAAGCCAAAGAGGTTCCAAAATGAATGCCCAAGCAAACATCGCGTCACGCCGAATTCTAGACAACGCTACTTCGGTCGGCACTCCCGACAGCCTCGAAATCGCGGCAATCGTGCCCGCGCAGCAGGATGCACCGGCCTATTTCCCCAACACGGTGGGGAATGTCGTCAATCGGGGCGGCCTGGCTCCTTGGCAACGCAAGAAGGTCGTTGCCTTTATCGAGGAGAACCTGTCTTTGACCATCCGCATTGAGCAGCTGGCCGAGCTTGTCCGATTGAGCATCAGTCACTTTTCCCGCGCCTTCAGACTGACATTCGGTCAGCCACCATATGGATATATCTTGTTGCGCCGGATGAGCTATGCCAAGGAACTGATGATCGGCACCAGTACGTCACTCAGCCAGATCGCTCTCGATTGTGGAATGACCGACCAGGCCCACTTCTGCAAAGTTTTCAAGAAAACCTTCGGTACCTCGCCAAACCGCTGGCGCGGGCCCAATCGCGAGACGGCAATCGCACCGTCGGTCCGCACGGTTCACTGAGTCAGCCCGGGCTCGCCCCACCTCAAGGCCCATCGCCGACCGAACGGCGATGGGCCGTGCTTCGTTCATGACCGAGCCGACGCCGCTGCACATGCCCGTCCAAGTAAGACAAAAGAATCCAAGGACAGCCAGCCGCCCTACGCGAAACGCCCGGCGGCTCCTGCAATCAGACTATCAAGTTTCTGGGCCGCCGTAGGCGTCTTCAAGGCAGCGGATCAATGCATCCGCAAGGACCGGTTTGTGCAGGAGTTCTCGCGCTCCACCCGCCATAGCTTTGCGCCGAATGTTCTCGTCCTGCAAAGCCGTCATCATGACAATCGTAATCGCAGGGCGAAGCGTGCGCACAATCTTCTGGAGCTCGAGACCTGTGATCCCCGGCATATTGACGTCGGTAAGAAGGACAGAAACCTCTTCGACCAGCCCTGAGTCAAGGAACTCGCGGCCGGAGCTGAATGGTATGGCGCGATAACCCATGGATTCAAGGAAACCCGACGTCGCCTCGAGCAACCCTTCATCGTCATCGACGATCGCTACTGATCTCTTGCCGCCAGACACCGTTACGTCCTTCCTCGTCCGGCGGGCTTGGTAAGAATAGCCGCCAGGACGCATCCTCTCAAATACGCGGGCCGGCTTCTTCACGTAATTAAACCAGAGGATGCTTCCATGACGTTTCGATCCAATCCGAGTAGGCGATCAGACCGACGTTCGCTTGTTGAAGCGCTGACGGAAGGGAGAGCCGACCGACCGCGTTACTCGATGGTCAGACCGCAGCCTTGAGGTGCTCTGCCTTGCGCACCAGATCTGCCACGGAGATGGACTTCATTTTCCGCATGACCCTGCTGCGGTGAATTTTCACGGTGATTTCGGTGATACCCAGCTGGTGCGCGATCTGCTTGTTGAACAGTCCGGCAACGACCGCGTCCATCACCTCATGCTCCCGGGGGGTGAGTCCGGCCGCCAGTTCCGCGATTTCAGCTGATGCGGAGGATTCCGCCCGCCTGGTGCGGTCCTGATCTATTGCCAGCGAGACCGCATCGAGGATTTCCTGATCGCGAAATGGTTTCATGAGGAAATCGAGGGCGCCTGCCTTCATCGCCCTCACCGTCATCGGCACATCGCCGTAGCCGGTCATGAAGATGATGGGCATCCTGTTACCCATAGCAGCGAGCTTTGCCTGCAGCTCCAGCCCGCTAGACCCCGGTAACCGAACGTCTAGAACCATGCAGCCCGGGCGATCTGGCAACGACGAGGCCAAAAGATCTGCGGTCGACCCGAAGCCTATGGTTTCAGTGCCTACCGAGCGCAGGATCTCCGCCACGCTTTCGCGCATCCCATCGTCGTCATCGACGATGACCACCAGTGGCGTATCTTTTGCGGCAGCTGCCATGCGTTCCGCCATTACCTTCTGCATCAAATCCCCACGCGGTAGTGCACCGGCGAGCTCGATCAGCGCGAGCGCTAACCCTTTCCTACATTGATGCCAATAATGCCCCGGCACGCCAGTGCCGGATCGTACAAATTCCCAAATGAAAACGGGGCTATCAACACCCGGGCCAAGCTGGCGGCCCTCCTCGGCTACAGGAAAGTCCGCGGAAAATTCCCGCAAAGCAGTAAAGATAACGATCCGTCGCAATGCCTTCAGACATCATCAGAGCAAAGAGTGACACCCGCCCCGGCGCTTTGAACGGGCCCATGACGTTCCGCGTCCTTCTATCCAGTCTGATCGGCACATCGGTCGAGTTCTATGACTTCTACATCTATGCGACGGCAGCGAGCCTTGTATTCGGCCCGCTGTTCTTCCCCGCCACCGTTCCTGCGGCCGAACTCCTAGGTGCATATGCAAGTTTCGGGATAGCCTTCCTAGCCCGGCCAATGGGAGGGGCGGTTTTTGGTCACTTCGGCGATCGAATTGGACGCAAGGCAACGTTGGTTGCGGCCTTGTCGCTGATGGGCGCGTCGACAGCAGCGATCGGCCTTTTGCCAACCTATGCGGTAGCTGGCTGGCTGGCCCCCGCGCTTCTGTGCGTCCTCCGCTTCGGGCAGGGATTGGCACTGGGTGGGGAATGGACAGGAGCGGTTCTGCTGGCTTTGGAGAACGCCCCTCCTGGCTGGAAAGCGCGTTTTGCCATGTTTGCTCCGCTGGGCGCCCCGATCGGCTTCGTCCTTGCAAATGGGTTATTCCTCGCTCTAACGCTGCTGCTCACGCCCGAGCAGTTTCTCGACTGGGGTTGGCGTGTACCCTTTCTCGCAAGCGCGCCATTGGTCGGGATCGGGCTTTGGGTTCGTTTCAATCTCGTCGAAACGCCCGAATTCGCAGCCGCGATCGCCGAAGCGAAGCCCGCCCGCGTTCCAATCATTGAAGTGCTCAAGGACCATTTCACGCAGGTTGTCATCGGCTCGCTCGGCGTCGTGGCCTGCTTCTCCCTGTATTACGTGATCACTGCGTTCGCACTGGGTTATGGGACAGCAAATCTCGGGATCGACCGCTCTGACCTTCTGATCATTGAACTGGGGGCAATCTTTTTCATGGCCGCGTCCATTGTCGGGGCGTGCTGGCTATCGGATCGTTTTGATCCGGAACGAATCCTTATCGTTGGCTGCATCGGCACCATTACATCGAGCATGCTTCTCGCTCCCATGCTCGGTGGTGGTTCATTGTGGGTTATTTTTTTCTATCTCGCGTTTTCGCTCACCGTAATGGGCTTCGTCAACGGACCACTGGGGGCCTGGCTGCCGAGCTTATTTCCCGCGCGCATCCGATATTCAGGGACGTCCCTCGCATTCAACATCGGGGGCATTATTGGTGGAGCGTTCTCTCCGATCGTGGCGCAAGCACTTGCCGATAGCAGCGGCCTCGTCTCTGTCGGCTTTTATCTTGCAATCACGGGGGGACTTAGCCTTATCGGCTTCGACGCGAGCGCCCGCAGGCGAGCAGTCAGCGCGCTGGAACGCAGCGAACGCCGCTATCGGTCGATCTTCGAACAGACCCATGTATCGCTGTGCGAACTGGATTTTGCCGACCTGCGAGCGTACCTTGAAAGCATCAGAAACAAAGGCGTCATGGATCTCCCGGCTTTTGCAGAAAGGTATTCGGGATTTTTCACCGATTGCGCGAAATTGATCCGATTCACCGACGTCAATGATGCGACTGTGGAGCTGCTCGGATGTGGATCGCGCCAAGCCATACTCGAGCCTATCAGCCGCTTCCTTCCACCGGGAAGTGATCTGTTGCCCCACCTGATATTCGCCGCCGATGCGGGCGCGGAAAGATTAGAACGGGAGGTCCGCCTCATCAGAGCCGACGGACGAGAGGTCATCGTACTCTTCATCCTTGCCTTCCCGGATGACCAGCAGGCGTTCGACCGCGTGGCATGCGCCATGATCGATGTAACCTTGCGGGAGCAAGCCAAGGAGGCCTTGAACGCCGCGCAAGGAGAGCTCGCCAGAGCCGGGCGGGCCGCAGCAGTTGGGGCGATATCTGCCTCGATCGCTCATGAGGTTAACCAGCCGATCGGAGCGGTCGTCATGTTTGCCCAGGCATGCATTCGCTGGCTTCAGGCGACGCCGCCAGACATCGCCGCAGCTTCGACGGCGGCCGAGCGGGTGGTACAACATTCCTTGCGCGCCAGCCAGATTATCCAGCGGACCCGGGAGCAGCTGAAAGGCCAGAAGCGACAGCCGGAGATTTGCGACATCAAGGAAGTCCTAGGTGATGTCGCTGGCCTGCTGGAACGGGAACTTGGTTCCATGTCCGCAAGGCTTTCGGTTGATTTAGCTTCGGACGACATGTTCATAACGGCGGATCGTGTCGAGATCCAGCAGCTGCTCGCCAACCTGATTACCAACGGGCTGCATGCGATGCACGCAACAGATCCGATCCGGCGAGAAATCAAAATTTCAGTTGCGACCGCAGCAGGTGACACCATCAAGATCTCGGTCCAAGACAATGGAACCGGTATTAGCGAGGACAACCTTTCAAAGCTCTTCAACCCATTCTTCACCACCAAAGCCGAAGGAATGGGTATGGGCCTTGCGATCTGCAAGACCATTGCCGAAGCGCATGGAGGTTCCCTGACTGTTCGTAATCATGAAGGCGGCGGGGCATTATTCGAGGTCGATTTTCCAACGGCCGCTTCGCTGAAAGGTTTCGATCTGGGCACGGTTTGAAAAAGGGGCGACCCTCGTCGAGGCTGGGAGGAGAGACGAGGGTCGCGCTTGAAGGCCGACGTGACGCGGCCTTGGACCGAAGGCGGGGCGGAGACGCCTTCGTCTGGTCGGGGGTTCAGTAAGGGGGACCTGAAGCGGCCCGACGGTTATATCCTGAAGAGGCCTCACGCTTTCGGATTGTACGATTGAGCTTCTTCCAGGCGTGGCTCAATCATTCACCACTTGCGCACCCGTGCCGCCGCTTGAGAGCTCGTCGCGCACTTTCCGTCTGCCGATTGGTAGGAGATCCGGGTGTCACGACAACCCAACTGCCGGCGCCTGGCCGCGTCGGGTGCAGCGAGAGAGCGGCATCATCGTCGGGAGAAAGGCTCGGACCGCATGCCCCCCAGGCGATAGGCATAGCCGCCATCGTGTGCTCCGACATGATAGATAATGTGCGTGTACTGACCTCGAAGATAGATTCAAGTGCAATCGCGTTTTCAGATCGCGCGAGACCTGATCAAAACCGATCGAGGAGCTACTTGTTTTGTCGAAAGAGCTCATGATCCTGAAAGTCGTTATCCGAACATCTGGATCTTACAATATCGACCTTGTCATTTGGCTACCAGTTCACATCGAACAATGGAGGCTGTGATGATCGCCCTTTCTTCTGAAAATATCGAACCGACGAATTCGACGAAATCGCACCTAGGGCCCGCAATTCCCGCTTCGATGTTTGGGATCGTGCTGGGAACCGCCGGTCTTGCCAACGCTTGGCGAGCAGCCAGCGAACTCTGGCATTTCCAATCGACGATCGGAGACGTCATTGGCCTCGTCGCGACGGCCATCTGGGTAGCGCTTATCGCGCTTTTTGCTACCAAATGGGTTCTGTTTCCCGCCGAGGCCAAACAGGAGCTTGGGCATCCCGTGCAATGTTGCTTCGTCGGTCTGATCGGTGTTTCGACCATGCTGGTGGGGTTGGTGCTCGCCCGCTATTCCGACATAACTGCAAATGTTCTCTATTGGGCCGGCGCAATCTGGACGGCAGGATTTTCAGTTTGGAGGACTGGCGCCCTGTGGCACGGCGGCCGCGACGCGACGACGACAACCGCCGTCCTATATCTGCCCTCCGTCGCGGGTTTCTACGTGGTCGCGATAGTGGGCGCACCTTTGGGATACCTCGATCTCGCAAAGCTCGCGTTCGGCGCCGCATTCTTCTCATGGCTTGCAATCGAATCGGTCCTGTTGAACCGTCTGTTGACAACGACGGAGTTGGCCGAGCCGCTTCGACCGACGATAGGGGTCCAACTCGCTCCTCCCGCTGTCGGTGCGGCCGCTTATCTCGGTGTGACGGACGGGACACCCGACATGCTGGCTCACGCAATGGTGGGTTACGCGCTCCTGCAGCTCATTTTGATGATCAGGATTTTCCCCTGGGTCCTTAAGCAACCGCTCAATGCTTCTTACTGGGCGTTCTCGTTCGGGCTCACGGCCCTTGCGACGGACATCATCCGGATGGTCTGTCGGGGCGATCGTGGCTTGTTGGAGTATTTGGCCATGCCGGCGCTCGCGGCGGTTACGTTCGCATTGCTTGCATTGGCGCTCTTCTCTCTTCGGCTCCTGTTCACCGGGAAACTTTTGCCCCTTCGGCCGATCGGGCGATAGGTCCAGACCGCCGCGTCGCGGCGTCAACGGGAGCCATCGTGTGCGGCTCCAGCGCGCGGGGGGATCCTGCAAGCAGGATACCTCCCGATCCCTGGCCTCATGTAATAGCGAAGGAGAAGGCAGTGAAACTTACGGACAACACGATCTTGATTACTGCTGGCGCGTCGGGCATCGGACGCGGTTTGGCGGAAGCATTCCACGAACTTGGCAACGAAGTCGTTATCGCCGGGCGTCGACGGGCGCTGCTCGAAGAGGTCGCCGCGGCAAACCCAGGAATCCAGACGATGCAGCTTGATGTGGGAAACTCGCACGGCATCCGGGCTGTCACGGAACAGCTGATCCTTCAGTTTCCCTCACAGAATGTATTGATCAACAACGCTGAAATCATGCCATTCGACGACGCCGGCAGCGAGATCGACGAGAAGATGACTGAGAAGGTCATCATGACGAACCTGCTCGGTCCGATCCGCTTGACCTCTGCCCTCATCGAACACCTGAAGAAGCAGGCGCGAGCGACGATCATCAACAACACGTCCATCCTTGGCTTCGTTCCGCTCGCAAACGCCGCCGACCCTGCATTCCTATACGCTTTCACAACGCTTCATGCCGCGGAACACGTCGGTCGCCGTGCAGGAAATCGCTCCCCCTTTGGCTTTTTCAAAACGACAGGGCCGCCGTCGATGTTGATGCGAAAAAGCTTGTAGGGTTTTTCCCGCAGGTCATTGCCGTCGTGGAAGCTAGGCTGCCGGTTTATCTGTCCGCACGCACCGTATTTCAACCATCTAAACACGCCTTATCTCTCGCGCCTCACGAAATTCGGCGTTGCCCCCGATGAGGTTGACTACGTCCTCCACACGCATCTGCACGTGGATCACGTCGGGTGGAACACGAGGCTCGTCGATTGCCGCTGGCAGCCGACCTTTCCCAATGCGCGGCACCTATTTTAGAGGAATCGGCTGGCAAGAGAAGTTGGTTCACCTCTCAAGGAAGCAACTCAGATACCGCCGAAGGACCGAGGTCTCGCCCCGGCCCTTTAATTTTGTGTCGGTCAGGATCAGTGACCCCAGATGCCTTGGCCATATTCGTCGTTGGAAACAGGCTTGCGTACGGTTTTCGGCATGCCGGTATCGTTGTTCATTCTTTTGGTCGAGGAGGTATACGTGTTGTCAGACGCAGTTGCAGGCTGCTGGGCCTCGTTGGACCCATAGTGGTCGCTTCCGGCAATTGCGCTTCCTGCTGTAACAACAAGAGCGGCGGCAGCAAGAGCTGTCATTTTCATTTTAGTAACTCCATCGTTATCTTGGTGGTCTTCACCCATCCAGCTATAAAGCCTCGCTCCCCCGAGACGATTGGACGATCCGGCTGTGTGACCCATACGTTGGCATTGGGCGATGCAAGCCGAAGGGCAGGGACAATGTTGTTGACGGGAGGCAGCCTTGCCGCTGCGCTGAACATTCGTCGGGCGAATTGGTATTTGGAAGCAGCCGCTTGCGTGGATCTTTATTGGCCGCGGCCCCGGCACCATTCCAGCGCTTCCGGCCATCCGCCGCAGCATGCCACCGGTCACCCGATCTCAGCGATGACCTACCCTGGACCTTGGCATCGTCTGACTGACCATTCCGCATAATAGGTCGACGCGCCGGGTCGGCGCATTCTTCTGCGCATCGGTCATGAAAGGCCGCAAAAGGAGAAAGCAAATGCCGAACATTACTAGGATGCTGGCGCTCGCAGCGGCACTTGCCGTATCGAGCACCGCGATGGCGCAGCCGGTCGGCCCAGAGGCCAAGCCGACGGTCGTGCTGGTGCACGGCGCCTTCGCCGAGTCGTCGAGCTGGGATGAAGTCATCATCAAACTCAACAGGGACGGCTATGTAGCCAAGGCCGCAGCCAAGCCGCTCCGCGGCGTCGCCAGCGATGCCTCGGCGGTCGCGGCCATTCTCCGGTCGATCCCCGGGCCGGTCGTTCTGGTGGGCATTCCTGTGGCGGGCCTGTCATCACCGAGGCCGCCAACGGCAATGCCAACGTAAAGGCGCTGGTCTATGTGATCTGCATCGCGTCAGGCCGACCACCTTGATCGTAATGGCCAATATGGCGGAAACCCTGGATGAGTTCCGGCTTCTTCAAGAATCTAGACGTCACTGCTTCACCCGACCGAATAAGAGGCCACCGCGTATTCCGCTACGAGATGATCCTCGTTCGGGGATGCACCGCCTGCGCCAACAGCTCCAATCACCACCCGTTTGGGATCGCGGATCGGTACGCCGCCAGCCACAAAAGCGAGCTTTCTCGGAATGGAGGTTTCGATCGTCGCCAAGGGGTGCCCGCTCGAGACTGCGAGGCAAAGGTCTTTCGTGGATACGCCAAAAAATACTGCCGTCAGCGCCTTGGACGCTGAGGTATCGATAGATGCCAGCGCAGCGCCGTCCATCCGGGTTGCGAGCACGAGGTTGCCGGCGCCATCCAACACGGTGATTGTGTAGGGGACCCCGACGTCAGCAATCTTTTCGATCGCACGCTCGGTGATGGAGCGAGCGACGTCGAGCGAGAGGATGACGGGGGAGATCTGTTTAAATTTCGGCATAGGAAGATCCTGTTGTAACGGTCGCCCATTCGCGACCAAAAGTTGGAAAGGCTGGAATCACTCGAATTGCGAGGTGGCTAGACCGTGAGCCGGAGAGTTTGGTCCCCAAAACTGGAGCAGGCTCCGATCGGTCAGGAGCCCGGCCCTGATTGACCGGGTCCTTTCAACAAATGCTTAGAAATGTTCGAGAACGATCTTTCCCTTTGCCTTGCCGCTTTCGATCGTAGCGTGTGCCTTCTTGAGATTGGCCGCGTTGATGGGGGCAAGCGTCTCCGTAATCGTCGTTCGAATCTTGCCTGCGTCGATCAGTGCGGCAACCTCGTTCAACAGCTTCCCCTGCTCGTCCATGTCTGCCGTCTGGTAGATCGAGCGCGTAAACATCAACTCCCAATGCGTCGAGACAGCTTTCCGCTTGAAAGGAACGATGTCCAGACTGTTGGGATCGTCGATCAGTCCGAACCGGCCTTGCGGGGCGATGAGCTCGATGATCTCCTTCAGGTGATAATCCGTCTCAGTGGTCGAGAAGACGAAGGCAGGTGACCCAATACCCAGCTCGGCAACCTGAGCGGCGATTGGTTTGCTGTGATCCACGACATGATGGGCGCCCAGTTCCTTGACCCATGCTTGCGTCTCAGGACGCGAGGCGGTTGCGATCACGGTCACATTGGTGAGCGCCCTCGCCAACTGGATGGCGATCGAACCGACGCCGCCGGCGCCGCCAATGATCACGATCGCGTTCGCAGCGCCCGGTACGGGCTTGCGGATATCAAGACGATCAAACAGCATTTCCCAGGCTGTGATCGCCGTAAGCGGAAGCGCGGCCGCTTCGGCATTCGAGGCCGATGCAGGTTTTCCCCCTACGATCCGTTCATCGACGAGATGGTACTGGCTATTTGCGCCAGGACGAATGAGCGAGCCCGCATAGAAGACCTCGTCGCCAATTTTGAACTGCTTGGCGTCAGACCCGACTTCGACCACTTTTCCGACAGCGTCCCAGCCCAGAATTTTCCACTGCCCGGCTTCGGGGGAAACACCCTTGCGAATCTTGGCGTCCACAGGATTGACCGAGATCGCGGCAATTTCGACGAGAATGTCTCGGCCGGACGGCGCCGGGCGAGGAACATCGATATCGACCAGAGCTTCATCCCTGTCCAGGGTTCCGGCTTGCTTGTATCCGATGGCTTTCATTGTACTACTCCGTTGCTGATTGATGTACGCATGAGTTGGCGCCATGCTGAGAAAGGGTGCAATACGCACGAAATTTGCACGTAGTGCCAAAAAAGATACCGCAAAAGGTAAGGCTCGATACTGTCGGTTCGACTGCAGTCCCGGTTGCTCGGCTGAGGCAGCAATCGGTCTCATTGACGGGAAATGGAAATCAGTCATCCTGTTTCACCTTCTCGGCGGAACGATGCGATTCAACGAGATCCGGTGTCGCGGCTTGTTGCGGCTTCGATGAATTGGAGCCACCCCGCTACCAACACGAGGCCTGCCAAGGTCCCAAGCGATGGCGGTGGAACCAAGAGAAGCGTTGCCATTCCTGTCATTGCCGCGACCCCGCAGATTGCGGCAACCGCGAAGTGCCGTCGTCTCTCGGCCCTTGCCCGCTTCAAAGCTCTCGCCAAGGCTTCGGTTGGGGTAATCGTAGTCATGGCCTCTTCCTCGTCGGATTTATTCAACACTTGGGTCCGAGGGGCAGCGTAATGGCATGATCGGGGAGGCAGTCGGGTCAACGGGCGGACTTGCGCACCGGCGCCAAGCGCCCAAAGTTTGCCCGATGATCGATCGCGCCTGAGACACGTTCCGAGCCAACCGGAATGATCAGTCGGCTGCCCAACCGTCAGAGACGTGATGCCCACTGCAATATTGAAACCTTGATCCTCTTCGAGGGAAATCGGCTGCAGCGAAATCGTGCCATGCTCGCCCCCAACAAGAACCTTGGCCCCGAGGCCACGCCCGGTCGCAGCATCCGCGCTAACGCCAGCATAGGTGTCAGACAAGGCGCTCTCATTTCGATTGGCAGGGGCAAAGACCAGCCAAGCCAGTTTGGCGGCCTTTATTTCGCCCACATCAATGCCGAACTCGGGTAATCTTACCGATATAGGACTTTGACGCGCCGGAAGCCGACGGCTTAAAAACACAGGCGATATCCTGTTGTGAGCCGACGATGACGCCGATCCCTGCGGAAACGTCGCAATCCAGGCTCCGAACCTCAACATGTTCGGCGGCGAACGCCGGTCGAAAAACCAGAAGGGATGCCGCGGCAAGAGTTGCAGCGATTGCTGAGGAAGAGCGCATAAGAGATCCTTTTCTGACAGGCGAGCTGAGAGCCGACAATTGTGTCCGGCGGACATCGACCGGACAATCCGAAACGTAAGGCGTTCCTTGTCGAGCGAATTGGTGGATCCGATCGGGTTCGATCCCCATGAGGTCCAAATTTGTCTGAAACGGTCAGATAATCACCTTTTAAAAACCGAATTGGACAGGTCTCGTCGCACCGAGGGTATCAATGCAGTGGCAGCCTCGGTGGGGTCTCATACGGCGATATTTTCCAGGGGGAGGCGACACTGCTCGAATTCACGCAGCCCAGGGTCGCGCTCTAGACATAGTCACGATTGTCCAGCAGGGCCTCATACCGGCGTCCGAATGCTTCGAACACAATGATGCGGCGTGCTTGTCTCATCATGATGCCACAACCGAAGTTTCGGCCTCGGAGCTAGCCGCAGAACGAAAGGGCACGATTGTGCAATCGTCCGTCTCGGTCATGGCTATCCTTTCGTCAAGCTTGGTGACCAACTTGGTGCTAGGCATGGATCCAAGGAAAGGGTGTGCTCGTGCTGTCGACGGTGGGCGGCTGGATAGGGTGGTTGAGCACCCGAAATCCGGTGAGTGAAAGACGCAGGCATTTCTTCGAAGACGATGAGCCGTTCGAGTATGCGGAAAGCGAACGCCCTCCGGTCCCCGGATCTCCGGGGACGCCTGTTCATCCGCCGCATAGACGCGCAATCTACGGGATCACCTCACTGATCACGGGAATGACAGGCGCATTGGGCAACGGCCTCGTGTCGGCGAACCTGCCTTACCTGCAAGGCGCGCTGGAACTTAATACCAGCGAGATCGCCTGGCTGCCCGCAGTTTACCTGGTGACGAATGCTATCACCGGCTGCATTCTCGTCAAATATCGCCAACAGTTTGGTATACGATCGTTTTGTCTGATTTTCCTTACCTTGCAAGCCGTCCTGATCACCGCGCACCTTCTCGTCAGCAGTCTGGCCAGCGCGATCCTTGTGCGAGCGGCTAGCGGAATATGTGCTTCAGCGATGAGCACGCTCGGTGTCTTCTACATGATCCAGGCGATGTCCGCGACACGTCGGCTGATGGCCGTCACGCTTGGACTAGGCACCCCTCAGCTCGCCCTGCCTATCGCGTGGATTATTCCGAAGGACTTCCTGGCATTTGATAGCTGGAGCGGACTGTATCTGTTCGAGCTCGGACTTTCCCTTGTCAGCCTGGGTCTCGTGATGATCGTCCGCCTCCCGCCAACCATCAGGGCCCGGGTATTTGAACTGCTCGACGCCCTGACCTTCGGCCTCTACGCGGCGGGTATCGGACTTTTCGGGGCGGCGATGGGTGTCGGGAGCTATCTATGGTGGACGAACGTATCCTGGATCGGTTGGTGCCTGGCGGCGGCCTTACCGTGCTTGGCGCTGGTGGCTGCCATCGAGTATCACCGGGCGCGCCCGCTGATCGATGTGCGATGGCTAAGCGCGGGCACGTTCGTGCGTTGGGCTATGATCGCCGTTATTTGCCGGCTCGCTCAATCGGAACAAGCGGTCGGTGTAATCTCGATGCTGCGAGACTTCGGTCTCACCAACGACGACTTCAGACCGCTAACGCTGGTCATTTTGGCCGGTGCAGGCGTTGGTCTTCTAACGAGCGCTGCCCTCGCCTCCCCGACACGCCTCCCCCTTCTCGTCCTGATCTCGCTGGCATTCGCTGCGACCGCCGCATTTCTCGATTCATCCTCGAGCCTTCAAACAAGGGGGCAGCAGCTGATGGTATCTCAGGCGATGATGGGTGTGGCGACCACCATGTTTTTTGGCCCGGTTTTCATTTTCGGTCTCGGGCAGGTGCTCATCAGGAGGGGTGTGGGGCTTACAAGCTTCATCGCGGTTTTCGGCATTACTCAATCGGTCGGAACCCTGATCTGCAATTCTCTTTTGCAGAGTTACCTGTTTCACGCTCAGCAATATCATCTCGCGAACTTTGCGGCACAGGTCGAGAGGTCTGACCCGACGGTGATGAGAACCGCCTCAACGCTCGCTTCACAATACTCGGCAGTCCTTGCTGATCCCACGCTACGAGCCGCGGAAGGTGTCCAGGCACTATCACAGCAGATTCTCCTGAACGCTCGAATGGCGGCCTACAACGACGTCTATCTGGCCATTTCTTTGGTCGCGACCCTTGGATTTCTCATGCTTCTCAGCGTGGTCCTGATCGCGGTCTTCAAACAAGCCCGGAGAAATCTCTCATGAGCACACCTCCTTCCCTTGCAACCGAAGGCATTCCGGGCGGCCCTTTGCAAACTCCGGCCGGCGCGGTTCCGAGCTCTTGGCGCCCGGCGGCCACGAGTTTCCCGTCCTACCTGATCGCGCTATTGCTCGTCGCTGGCGGGGTGACGGCTATTCTCGCGGCTTGGCAATTGCCACCCTTCGCGACGGCAATCGTGAAGACCGACGATGCCTATATCCGCGGCCACACGACCGTAATCAGCCCGCAAGTGAGCGGCTACATCAACCGGATCACCGCACGCGACTATCAGAACGTCGCCGCGGGCGAAGAACTGCTTCGGATCGACGATCGCATCTACAAATCCCAAGTCGCAGAAGCACAGGCCAATCTGGATCTTTCTCTTGCGAACCTCGCAAGCAATCGGCAGACCATCGCGCAGCGGGTGGCCGATATCGTGACCGCCGACGCAAAGATTGCTAGCGCCAAGGCTCAGTTGGCTAAGTCCAATGCGGACTTTCGTCGAGCGGCCTACCTGGCAGTGCAGGGTTCAGGCTCGATCAGCAGCGAAGACACTGCACGTGCGGCTAAAGATACAGCAGCAGCAGGGCTTCAGGAAGCGCAGGCGGGCCGCGAGAGTGCAGTGCAGACCAAAGCTGCCGCTGAAATCAATGAAAAGGCCTTGGAGGCAAGTGTCGAAAGCGCGCGTGCGCAGCTGCAGATGGCCGAAATTAATCTCGGGTACACGGTTGTAACTGCCCCGGAAGCAGGCCGGCTGAGCGACGTAGGCGCCCGACGAGGACAGTACGTGACGAACGGCAGCCAGTTACTTTTCCTTGTTCCCTCCGTCCGTTGGGTGATCGCCAATTTCAAGGAAGGACAGACTGCGGCTATCCTACCCGGTCAAAAAGCCTTGTTCACTGTCGACGCGCTTGCCGGCGCGCGTTTTCGGGGAACGGTTGAGGAGGTATCGCCTGCCGCCGGCTCGGAGTTTTCCGTCTTGCGCACAGACAATGCGATTGGCAACTTCACCAAAATACCACAACGGATTTCAGTCAAGATCGCAATCGACCCGGATCAGGCGAATGCGGAGCGCCTTGGACCGGGCATGAGCGTTGAAGCCTCTATAGATACTGCATCCGCGACTTCCGGAGTTCCGCGCGCACCTTGATCAGGCACATGACGCACCCCGGAGTTTACTTCGGGCCGTGTTCACACGATGAGATCGGCAAGGATGCGGAAGCGCCCAGTTACGATGCTGGGCAGCTTTTAGTTATATCAGGTTGCAGGCTAGCGGAAGCGAGCGAATTCGTCTACCTGTGGCCGAGAAGATGGCATTCCCCAGCGCGCCTGCCGCTGCGGCTGTTCCTGCCTCACCCACGCCTCCAGGCTCTTCGTCACTTACGACTTGGTAAACCTCTATCCGAGGGACCTCGTTGATCCGCAGGACGCGATAACTGTCGAAATTCGCCTGGTCCACTGCGCCATTCGTGACAGTCACCTGATTGAACATCGCAGCACTCAGTCCGAACAGGACGCCCCCTTCCATCTGCGCTCTTACAGTATCGGGGTTGATGGTGATGCCGCAATCAACAGCGATTACGGAACGAAGCAGCCGGATCGTGTTATCTGCGCTGACCTCGATTTCAAGGATATGGGCGAGGTAGCTGCCAAACGCCACCTGTAGGCTGATTCCACGCCCCCGCCCCGGCGCCAGGCTTTTGCCCCAACCTGCCTTTTCGGCCGCAAGATCAAGGACCGCCAAAGCGCGGGGATTTTTCGTCAACATCCGGCGGCGAAAAGTGAGCGGATCAAGCTTTGCGGCGTGGGCCATCTCATCGACAAAGCTTTCTATCACGAAGAGATTGTGGGTCGCCCCGACGCCGCGCCACCAGCTTGTATTCATGCCATCGGGCTCGTCGCGAACGTAATCCGCCAAGACGGCAGTCTCGTCGTAGGGCGTTTCGGCGGCACAATCTACTGCGTCAGGATCTATCCCGTTCTTGAAAGCGGCCGGCGCCCATCGGGCGAAGATGGACGAACCCGTGACCCTATGCGTCCTACCGACGATCTTCCCATGCTTGTCCAGGCCCGCGGCGACCCTGTCATAGTAATAGGGCCGGTAGTAGTCGTGCATCATATCCTGCTCGCGCGTCCAAACGAGCTTGACGGGATAGCGGATGTCCTTCAGCAGACGCGCAGCGACCTCAATCGTGTCGATATCAAGCCGTCGGCCGAACGCCCCACCCATGAGCAGGTTAGGCACCGTGACATTCTGGGGAGCCAGGCCGGTCGCATGGGCGACGGCCAATTGGGCTCGAACCGGTACTTGCGTGCCCACCCAAAGGTCCGCGCCATCATCACGAATATGGAGCGTACAGTTCAGAGGTTCGAGCGGGGAATGTGAAAGGAATGGAGACTGATAGACCGCCGACAACTTGATCGCGGCGCCCTCTATCATTTCGACAGCGTTCGCATCGTCGCGGACCACCACCCCTTGATACTGCGAGGCGGCCTTCATCTTCGCAATGATCGAACCGGTGCTGACCGTTCCATGTACTCCCGCGTTCCACTCGATCTGCAGAGCTTCCAGACCCTGTTTCGCAGCCCACATATGTTCGCCGATGACAGCGACCGCCTCACCGGCCGACGTCACGATCTCAATGACGCCAGGAACTGCTCGCGCGGCAGCGAGGTCCATCGAGGCGATCGAACCTCCCTTCACGGGGCTGAGTGCAAGCGTGGCATGCTTCATGTCCGGCACGCGGACGTCTATTCCATAGACCATAGAGCCGTTGACCTTGGCCGGCGTGTCGAGACGCTTGGCTCGAGTGCCGATCAGTCGAAACTCTGAGGGCTTCTTCAAAGGTATCGCTTGTGGGACCTGCTGCAGCGCGGCCTCGGTGGCGACATCGAGATAGGAGAGCGCTCGGTCGGAGGAAGTATCCCGGATAATGCCCTTCTCGACCCGACACGTGGCGGCATCCACCCCCCAGCGCGCGGCCGCTGCGGCAACCAGCATAAGCCGAGCGGCAGCACCGGCCTGTCTCAGGCGTAGCCAATCCGATCGAGTGGATGTCGAACTACCCGTCGCCTGATCGTGCAAGATCGGATCCATGTATTTGGACAGGTCCGGAGGCGCTGCTTCAACCTTCACCTGATCCAGCTCGAGTTCCAACTCCTCGGCCAACAACATGGCGCTGGAAGTATAGATGCCCTGCCCGACTTCGGTGTGCGGCATGATGAGCGTGACCCCGTCCCCGTCGATCCGCATGAATGCATTCGGAGCGAAATTCGGCGCCGTGTTCTCGGCCAACGCGGCACGACTGCGCAGAACGCCGGGCAGCCCGAACGAGAGGAGAAGGCCGCTGGTCGCAAGCGCGGTTCCCTTCAAGAACCCGCGGCGTGAAACAAGGTTTTCGATCATCGGACCCTCACACTGATGCAGCTTGGTGGATGGCTTCACGAATTCGCATGTAAGTTGCGCATCGACAGATGTTGCCGGCCATCGCGTCATCGATGTCCTCATCTGACGGAAGTGGTTGAACATTCAGGAGTGCCGCCGCCGACATGATCTGGCCCGACTGGCAGTATCCGCATTGGACGACTTCTTTATCCAGCCACGCGGCTTGCACGCGCTTGCCGGTTTCAGTCGAACCTACGCCCTCAATGGTGGTAATCCTCTGATCGGAAATCATTGCCATCGTAATCTGGCAAGACCGAACGGCCTCGCCGTCGAGGTGGACAGTGCAGGCCCCGCACTGAGCGATACCACAGCCGTATTTCGTACCGGTCATCCCCATGACATCCCGCAAGACCCAGAGGAGTGGCATGTCATCGGGAACGTCCACCTCGTAACGACGATCGTTGACCATCAGGGTTTTCATCGATTTTTCATCTCGCTTTGGGGATCGTCGGCAACAGCTCCCTCAGCGGAGCGCATGCACGGACGGACCACGCCTCGCGCTTGGATACTCAACGACGGGCTCCAAGAATTGTATCATCCAGCGCTGCGTGGGTTTCAAAGGAGCCAGTTCGCAGCGACCGGCGGTCCCGGGCCTGAATCCTACAATATACCCCCGGAACAACTGGCTACGAGATCGTGCCCTAAATGGGGACGCATCGTGTTCGGCAAGCCGAGGCCCCGGTAACCCGGGCTCGCTCAGTCAGTCGAATTCAAAAAGGTATCGGCCGTGACGCGATTTCATAAAGCAATCTATTCGGTGGCTGTGGTCGCCGTGATCTGCGCCGCGGGCGCGGCGGCATTCTTCTTTTGGCCCCACGGTCTGAATGAGGTCTCTGCCAGCAGCAGGCAGCCAACCGGTACGACACTGGTGGAACGTGGCCGGTATCTGACGGTCGCCGCCGACTGTGCAGCTTGCCATACGGCGAAAGGCGGCAAGCCATTCGCGGGAGGGGTCGCATTTGCGCTTCCGTTCGGAGAAATATTTTCATCGAATATCACGCCTGATCCGGTCGAAGGGATCGGCGCTTGGAGCGACGCAGAATTTGTCCGTGCCGTGAAGGCGGGAGTTGGAAAACACGGCGAGGATCTCTATCCGGCGTTTCCTTATGCGTCCTATGCGCTTCTTTCCGACGACGACGTTCTAGCCATCCGAGCCTATCTCAGTACGCTTCAGCCCGTGGCGGCTGCATCCCGACCGAGTGAACTCGCCTTCCCCTTCAATCAGCGCTACTTGATGCGAGCCTGGAAAATTCTTTTCGTCCCGCACGACGCAATGAAGGCCGATCTCGCGCACGACCAGCAGTGGAACACGGGTGCTTATCTCGTCGAGGCGCTCGCCCATTGCGGCGAGTGTCATACCCCTCGTGGCCTCATGTTTCAGCGGGTGCAAAGCAAAGCTCTGTCCGGGGCCGAGGTCGACGGCTGGAAAGCTTGGAATATCACAAGCGACAACCAGACCGGCATCGGCTGGTGGACTGACGGCGAGATTGCGGACTATCTTGCCAGTGGCCATTCTGATGGCCATGGATCAGCATCTGGTTCTATGCGCGAGGCAGTCGATCTCAGCTTGAGCAAGCTTCCGAAAACCGACATCGAGGCCATCGTCGCATATTTGCGAACAGTGCCCGCCGTTTCCACCGGTCTCTCACTAAGCGTGGACAGAAATATTCGCACGAATTCCGGTCTCGATCAGATCTCCGCGACATCCGATGATCCCGGGCGCAAACTGTTTGCCGGCGCCTGTGCCGCCTGTCACGGGTGGGATGCCCTGGGCAAATCTAACCCGCGCGCGGCAATCGACGGCGCCCATAGTTTCGCCGATCCGAAGGGGGCCAATCTGCTGCGGGTAATCCTGCAGGGCTCATCGAACGAAGAGCGTCGAACAGGAGAAACGATGCCGGCATTCGCTCCCATCCTTTCAGATGTTGAGGTTGCTCAGCTTGCGAATTTCGTTCTGGCCCACTTCGGTGAGACCAAGGGCTCCGTTCGCCCGGCGGACGTTCGCGCAGCACGCGGCCCGGTGAAATAACGGATTACGGATCGATCGGACTTCCTGCCCCAGTGGTGATGGGCAGGCGGATTGCTTCTACGCACAGCACCATGTTTCCAGCGCTTGTTTGACAAACAGTGCAATCGATTGGGCATTGAGTGTTCACTGGCAGGCGAAGGTTGTTCGACTGATGCCATCTGTGCGTGAGCGAATCACAGGTCATGAAAGTCAGCGGGGTCACCCCCCGATGGTTTCCGCATGATGCAGTTCCCAGCTGCAAGGGCTGGCAGGAATTGGCGAAGGCAGCCCCTAGCGAAGGATGCAGGCCACGATGCGACGTGCCCCAGTCGAACGCGCGGAGGCATTATCGCTCGTTTTTGTCCTTACGTTAGAAATGGCCGTTGTCGCCCGCGTTTCAACGGTCGCAGGAGAGTGTCAGCGACCTTTTTGAAGACTGGTGGTCATTAAAAGAGGGTGGACGATCACGGTGCACGGGCATATCTGCCACAGACGCTTTCAACCCTGCGGGCGCAAGTCTGTCACCGGTCGGTAGAAGATCACACGCACCGACGGAACAAGCTGGTTGAGGTAATCGAAATCCCGAACATTGCCGGTCAGGACCGTCGCGCCCAGCAGACCGGCCTGGTGAAAGATCAGCGCATCGTTGAGGAAGCGGCGTTCATGCCCCTCCCCTTTCGGCAGACGGCTCAGCCGGAACAGCAGGCCGGCAAGCATGCCGGCGCGTCCCCAGGCGGTGGCGTCGGGTGCATGCAGCCGGTGCACTGGGATGTCTTCAATCGTGCCTGCAACCACTTTCAGGACCGACTTCGTCGTGGGGTGCGCTGGGTCGAGCCGGCCGAACAGGTGGCTGAGCTCGGCAAAGGGACCGGGCGGCCAATGCCGATCCGCTGGAAGATCTCGGCAGTTTTCTTGTCGAGGCCTTCGACGAGGTGCCCGAAGCCCGCGACGCCTTTTCGCGCATGACCGGCGGCTTCGACGAAAGAGCCTTCAACCGGGCGTGGCTCTACGGAATCGCCGATGATTTGCGTTGGGGCCTGATCGGGGCGCTGGTTGCGGCGAAGTCGTCGCGCGATACGCATGAATTCTACAAATTCGCCAGCTGGCGATTCCTGCGTTGCCGGATGGCCCTGCGCGACCCGCGCTTCGGCCAAGCGCTGCGGAGGATCTGATGTCCGTCAGAAAGCCCCTTGGCCAGGCAGCCAACGATCACGAACGCACGCTGGAACAGGTCATCGGCCGGGTGCCGCAATGGCAGGGCCGCGATATCCGCTATGGCGCACTCGTCGGTGGCCTGATGAACCAGAATTGGGTCGTCGAGGTCGCCGGAGACAGCCGAATCTATTTCGTTAAGGTCCCGGGCGCGGGATCGGAAATGTTCGTCGACCGCGTGGTCGCCAACCAGGCCGCACGCAACGCGCATGCCATTGGCGTAGGCCCTCGGGTCGTGTTCTTCGACCCTGTCGACGGCGTCGAGATCAGCGAATTCCTCCAGGGATATCGGGCCCGTACGAATGCGGACTTCTCCAACGCCGCGATCCAGAGCGCGGTTCTCGACATCTATCGCCGTGTTCACGCGAGCCCGGCGCTGTCGCTGACTAAAACCATCTTCGACATGATCGATGAGCACATCGACCATGGCCGCCAGCTCGGCTCGCATTTTCCGCCTGCCATGCCGTGGATCGAACATCGCTACGAGCAAGCCAGATCCGCATTCATGGCGTCCGGCCTGGATCTCGTTCCCTGCTTCAATGACCCGATGCCCGGCAAACTCCTGATCAGCCTCGGCGGCACCGCGGACCAGCTGCCGATGAAGCTGATCGACTACGAGTTCGCTTCCAACAATGAGCGCGCCTACGAACTCGGCGTCCTGTTTGCGGAAATGTTCTACGAAGAGAAACTCATCCTTGAGCTGATCGAGCAATATTATGGCTCGATCAGACCTGATATTGTCGCCCGCGTTATGCTCAACCGCGCATTGGCCGACGTCAAATGGGCGTCCTGGGCGGTGGTGAATCGCAAGCTCAAGACGTGGGATTTCGATTACAGAAATACGGTGTCTGGAAGTATATGCGCGCACGCGATGTCATGTACGACCCGCGTTGGGAGGCTTGGCTGCGCGCCATTTGAAGAGCCGCGAGAGCGGCAATCTCGTTGGGGCAGCGATCGGGTTTCTCCCGTCCGAGAATAACCGCAGGTGGCTACTCGCTATCCTACGAGAGCGGCCGCGTTTGGCGCATTGTGGAGAGTGGTACCCGCGAAGAGCCGAGCTCATTCTGCGGTCGCCTGCGAAGTTCGCATTCCAAACGATCTTCCGCGTGTAAAGTGACGGATTAGTTTATCCTCGTCCCTATCGCTATTAACGTGGACTGTAGATCATCACGCACGTGGCCGGGCATGCACAGCATCAAAAAGCGCCGAAGACGTGGACTCTGCGGATTGTCAAAAAGGTCCTCAGATCGTCCTGCCTCTACGACCCGGCCTCCCCGCGTGCTTGGACTTGCGGCATGCATGCTACTACTGGTGGGATTCATAGCCGGTCGAAGGGGCCTCGAATATCCTATGATACAGATCTTCGCCGTAGCTTGTCTGCAACGGCTCAGCCTCACTCAACTTGAAAGTTCGTGAGCCATCCGCCTGCCTTTCGGCACGCAGGAATTTCACGCCAGGCCGTTTCGTGTCGTGAAGATCATGTGCAAACTCGTACAGATGCGTGACGAAGAAGACCGTGATCCCTCCTCGGTCAGCGCATTTACGATTTGGGTTACGATCTGCGATCCCTCTCTTTCGTTCGTCGCGGCAAACGACTCGTTGAACAGGACCATTGAGCCGGATGCCATATGATCCACGATCTCGCTCATTCTTCGTCCAGCTTGCCGCTCTTCATCGTGGCATCCTCCCCGCGCTTGTAGTGTGTGAAGACGCCATCACAGACACTGCCGCAAAAGGCCGCCGGCACGAACATGCCGCATTGCATCATCAATTGCGCAAGGCCAACCCCGCGCAGAAACGTTGACTTGCCGCCCTGGTTGGCGCCGGTGATGACGACCATGTTCTTGTCGTCCGCATCCAGATCATTGCCGACGACCCGCTGCCCTTTGGTAAGAGCAAGGCAGATGTCATACAGACCGGCGAATGTGTGCCTGTGCACGTCGGACAGTCGAAGGCGATTGCGCCATTAGTTAGAGACAACTAATATGCTGACTTGTTCGCGGTCGAGAGGGCCGCCTGCATGTCGGATCGACCTGCCTTAGCGCGTGATACAGTCGTGCCCGCCACGATGCCGGTCCCCATTTGCCTTGGCCTCGCCCCTCAAGCGCTCTGGGTAGAAGCATTCCAAACCGATGAGGATATCCGCCAGTACTGGCGAGGCTATGCCCTTGGGGGCGCGGTGTGCGCCGTTTTGCTGATCATCGAGCTTCTGGCAATTCACCTGCTGCTCTGAGCCTTTGAGGATCTTGCTGAGATCAAAAAAGCCCGCCTGTGGGAAGGCGGCAGGGCCTGGAGTGCTGGGATCAACCAGGGTCAACGAGCGGCGGAGGGGTTGGTTGCGCTCGTCGTTCACTGGCATGTTACCCTCTCACACCTCAATGGCATGCTAAATGGGCTTTAAGGACGCGGTGCGGTCCGGACGGGAGATGGGGGCATCACCCGCACGCGCCAGGCTCAGGCGGCTACCGCGTCCGATCCATTTCTCCTGTCCCGCAGCGCCGGCCAATAGGGGACTGGAGCCCTGCCGGGAGGATGTTCGAAGCCTTATGACGAAGCTGTCAGAGGAATGTCAGATGTCAGAGAAGTCACAATGCAGCCTCGCGTTTTTCCGGACGGGAATCCTTGCTTTTAAGTTACCCCGAGACAGACATGAATCGATGCTCGCTAAGAGAACTGCGATTGCTCTGCTCTCCTGCCTGGCCATATCGGGCTGCGGTATGGCCAAAGCTGCGAGGGAAACCGGGCAGACGTTCGACGAGTATGGATGCCTTGCTCGTGACTTCAAAGGCCAGCCGCCTTGCGAACCTGACAATGCCGCAGCGCCCTGACGGGGGAGGCAGGGCACGGGCCACCAGGCCTTTTTCCGTGCGGCGCTCCGCCGCTCGTAGAGGAACCTTCCGAGGGGGGCGGATGGATTCACGAGGTCAAGTTCGACGGCTATCGATCGCAGATCGTCTTTGACGCCGGCAAGGTCCGCATCTTCACCATGAACGGTCACGGCTGCCCGCGCTCGGTGGATGACGACGAACGGCTACCAATATCTTCTTGCTGAGCCCGCCAGGCGCTGCTCTACGACCCGATCAGTCGCCTCAAATAGTAAACAGCATCCAGAGTTGTACCAACCCAATCAAGACGAGGAGACCTACCGTCAACGGGGCGAACAAATCTGTCGGGACCTCGGCGGCGTACCTCGCGTGGTGGGTTTCCAGTTTCGCCTCGATATAGTCTTGGTTGAGTGCCTTGATCTCCTGGAGAGTTGACCTTCCTGCGAGAGCGCCGAAACAGGATATCTTAAAAACTGACAAGGCTAGCGCCAGTTTTGCTGAAGCTGGTGCTGTGTGAGCGAAGCTGAATATCAGAAACAAGTTCGCGACCGAGACAGCGAATGTTATGCCCATTACCGACATATAGTTGCCAAGTCGAGTATTCGTCAATGCGACCTCGATCGTACTCCTATGGTTCTGCATCGCACAGCAGAAAATATAACGCGCGACTTATCTTTTCCGCAGCCTCACGCCAGCGCCGCCGCCATTCTCGGGGATGAACTCGACGCCGGCCGATGATGGCAACGAAAAAGCCCGTCACCGTGAGGCAGTGGCTTGATCGTTTCGTGTGCGGAATGATTTCAGGGAGTCAGTTCGCCTTCTACCGGATCGTCAGGGAGAAATGGGAACGAAACTGCGCACCCTCTCGGGATACATGCGGAATGAGCGCCCGCCATTGGCGTCTTCGGTCTTGAACACCAGGATCATATCCCCGTTCGCTGTGTCGACGGTCGGGATGATGTAGTCCAGGGTCACAGCGCTCTCCATGTAATGGCGAATATTGTCTTTTATAGTCCGATCCTCGCAATCCCCGGCGCGATGATCGTCGCCTCATCGCAGTCGCGGCCGGTGTGTTGTCAATCATCGCAGAGATAACCAGTGCCTTCCGCAGTGCGCTTCATTAGTGTTCCGCGCCCTAAAAATAATCCGAAAACCTGCGGGATGACGTCTTTGTTGGTGCGGGGCGTGGAGTCGACCGGGTCTTGAAGTACCCCTTGGCCTAGAGTTGGAATGTGATTTTCGGGTCGGCACCAGACAGGTTACGATGCGTCTTCAACGAATGAGGAGAAGACGATGAAAACATTCCTCACAATGGCCGCCGCGCTGACCCTGTCCGTATCCGCTGCCCATGCCGATTGCCCATATCACGAGAAGGTACAGGCATCGGTCGAAACGCAGAAAACAGCGAGCGTCGAGAAGGCCGATATGTCGAAGGCTGCGGACACTCAAACTATAAAGAAAGAAGTGCCGGCAAAGACCGAATAGCGGCGCGCTTGCCGGATCCCTCGCAGGCAGTGTGCGGTCTCGGCCCAGCGTACTGCAGATGGCCGGCCCGGCTGCTAGTGAAGCAGCGTTGCCTAAAGTCGCGCCGGCCATTTGCCGCTCTTTGAGGGATGACCAGCGTGCAACTTCTTGCGTCGCGATCCCCAAACAGTTCATTTATATCACAAATGATCTTCAAACAGATCAGACTCCTTGACATTAATGGAGGAAAAGATGCTTATGCGTATCAAACCAGTCTGGAATGAAACGCATAAGTATCACCATGCCATCGGAATCTGCGGCCCTGCTTGAAATAGGTCACCTGCTGAAGCAGGCGCGGCTTACCGCGTCGCTGACGCAGGAGCAGGTCGCCGACATGGCCGGCATATCGCGTCCCCGATATCGCGACATCGAAACGGGCGCAGCCGCGGCACGTGCGACCACCCTGATGAACATCACCCGCGCCCTAGGCCTGGAAATGATGCTGATCCCACAGTCCATGGTTCCTGCCGTCAAGTCCTTGCTGCGGCCGCATGACGACGATCTCCCCGCCTTTGTTTCCCAACCCGACGAGGATGATCGTCCCCCGAATGTTTAAAGCACCCAAGGCCATCCCCTCCCTTGACGTGCTGCTGAACGATCTGAAGGTCGGAACGATCGTCAGGACGCCAGGCGATTTCAATGCGTTCAATTTCGACGACGCCTATCGAGCGACCGGGGGCTTTCCCATCCTTAGCCTTTCTTTCCGCGCGGCGGCAGGAGGATTGCGGAAGGATCCAAAGCCTCTTGCCGGGGCCTTACCTGCATTCTTCGCCAACCTTCTTCCAGAAGACAAACTGCGCGAAGCGATGGAGAAACACCACGCAGGCAATGTGCGCGCAGGAAACGATTTTGATCTGCTGGCCGCGCTGGGTGCGGATCTTCCCGGCGCCGTGCGTGTCTTGCCGAGCGATGCCACGACGGCGGTTGCCGAGGATGCCTCAAAGGATAGGCCAAAAGCCCGGTTCTCGCTCGCGGGCGTACAGATGAAACTCTCTGTGATGAAGAACACCGGCAAGGGAGGTGGGTTGACCTTGCCTATGGGCGACGAGCAAGGCCAGTACATCGCCAAATTTCCATCGTCGGCGTTCCCCGGCGTCTCTGAAAATGAGTTTGCCAACCTAGCGCTGGCGGCGGCGATCGGCATGGACGTGCCCGAGCGCGAGCTTGTCGAGAAATCCGATTTCGAGGGAATTCCCGAGGAGTTCGACACGCTGTCGGACGGCAAGGTTCTCCTCGTCAAACGCTTCGATCGCGTCGCTGGTCGTGAGCGCGTCCATATCGAGGATTTCGCGCAGGTTTTCGGTGTCTATCCCTCGCGCAAATATGAGGGCGCCGCATATCATGACATTGCCTCAGCCATGAGCGCGGCCGTCTCGCCGACGGCCGCGCTCGAATTCGTGCGCCGTCTGGCGCTGACGGTCATCACCGGCAACGGCGACATGCACCTCAAAAACTGGTCGCTGATCTACCGGGGCACGGGCGACAAGCCAGAGCTTGCGCCAATTTATGACGTCCTGTCGACCGTGCCCTATAATCCCGCCGACTCGATGGCGCTCTCGCTCGGCGGCGAACGCTCCTTCAAGGCGCTCGCTGCCCCTCGATGGAAGGCGTTGGCCAACCGTGCAAGGCTGCCAGAGCCGGCCGTGCTGAGGACGGTGATCAAGGTCGTCGAGCGCGTCAACGATCATTGGTGGAGCCTTCCGGAACGGGCCGTTATTCCGGAGAAGGTGCTCGAGCGGATTGATGAGCATGTGAAAACGATGACCCCGATACTCGGCACCTGTGCCGCATAAGGAGGGGAATCGCGGCGATGGGATGGATTTCCTTTACTTGCGCAGATCGATTTCCGAAATGAAGGCCTCGCCGATATGTAGCCTGGCGCTGTAGCGGCCGATGTAGCTCGTCGTGCGCTCCTTGGCCGCCCGCATGTTACCGTCCACCTTCTGGATCGGCTCCTCGAGGATAGATTTTGCCGAGGAAATCCAGCCCAACGCCATATCGGCCACGCACCCGTTCGATGCCGCTGGGAGTTCGCATCGGATGCAGCACGCCGATACTGCTGTCTGGAAGACATGACGAGGAATGCGTTGATCAGCGAAGACACGATGCCAGCCGAAATCACCGATCTTTCCATTGGCTACCGGCGCCTGTGGCTTGGCAAGTTCGCCAATCCGGTGACGTGAATGGAGGCGCGCGCTCCGCAGCCCGATCTCGCGCAACCTCTGGCGTTGACCCGGATCACAATGCCCGACTGCGCTTCCCATCGGGCAATCTTCCTCGAGATCGGCGCGCCCTGGGCTGTGGGATCGCGTTTCCGCAATGTCCGATGCCGAGATCGCGGCACATTTTGCCGTTCCGCGCCAGCATCTCTATTACATCATGACGAGGCCGGCGCGTATCTCGGCATGGTCGAATTGTACAACAGCAGCGCCCTGTTCCCCTCCTTGATCGGCCGTGGCTTCGGCAAGCGGCTGATGGCCGGCGCGCTGGATCAGGCATGGCGCTTCAGCCCCGGCCGCATGTGGCTGCACCCCGTTGTCGTCCTCGGCTTCCTTGCCCTCCCCGGCTGTTTCTTTTCCCGCATCCCTCTTGCCGTACCCGGCGGCGGCCGGCTCATCCTCTTCGACCGCTTCTTCGTGTGCGCTGTCGTCGAGGTTTGGCGTGTCGGCGGCGGGCGGCGACGTTTCCTGCAGATCGATCGCGCGACGCGCTCGATCACCTGGCTCAATCTGGCAATGATCCCTTCTCCTGCTCCGTTTCCTTGAGCGACCAGATCTTCGTCAGGATGTTTGTCTGGTAGGCCGGGATGTTCTGCGCCAGTTCGCTAACCTGCGATGCGGCAATGAAAGAGAACAGAGCGAGTGCCGCGAAAGCACCGAGCACACTGACGATGACAGCGGGAAGGCGGGGAATGCCGACGCGCTTCAAAGCCGACACCACGGGCGCAAGCGCGAAGGTCAAAAGCAGCGCAATGGCGATCCGCAGGAACACTTCGCGCCCGAAATACAGCGCCGCAACCGCTGTCCCGATGATAGCGACGCTGGGCAATGAGGTGCGCGGACGGGTGTTGGCTGCGGAAGAATGCCCGCCAGGCCGAGCTCTAATGGGTAAATGCCGTTTCGACGATTTGCCGCCATTGATACCTAGCGTCGCCAGCCCACCATGATCATTTAGCTGGCGTGCAACGTCAGCAGCTATACGCGCTTGCAGGTTCCGACCGAACGGTCCGACTGGCACGTTGTCGTGACGCGCCGGTTCGATTCAATTCGGGACACGAAGCCGGCAAGTGTGTAACAAGGGCCGAACGGGAGGCGAAGGCGCCTTCAGATCGGCTTTGAGCTTGTTCCACCCCATTGAGAATATCGAGGACGCGCAGACGCTGGCGCAGGCCATCGTCAACACGATTGCCGCACCGTTCCTGGTCCTCGACGAAAAGTTTCATGTGCTGGCGGCCAGCCGCTCCTTCTATCAGACCTTCAAGGTCGACCCCGACGAGACACACGGCGCCCTGCTTTATGCGCTAGGCGACGGCCAGTGGGACATTCCGGCACTGCGCCTGCTCCTGGAGACGATCATCCCTGAGAAGACTGCCATGGACGTTAGGCCAGGATAGCCCCTAATGGTCCCGCAGGGAGGTAGACCATGACAAAAGTGCGTGACGTTTCGTTTGGGGCCCTTGCCGCATTTTCCGCAATGTTGGGGTTAGCCGGCAACGTGGATGCCGAGGATGCACTTCCGACAATCGTCACCCTCGGCGACAGTTACATCAACAGCGGTGGAGTAGCTCCCACTGAGAGCTTTGCGACCAAGCTAAAGTCTGGGCTGAACGCTGCCGGGCACCCAGTGACAATTGCCGAGGTGGGGTACACGGGGACCAGCAAACGGGGTCTCGCTTGGCTGGCGGAATCCAAGGAGGGCCTTGACCTGCAGGCGAACCCTGCAAACCACGTTGTCATCGTTGAACTGGGTCAGAACGATTGCGCTCGTATCGACCTGGATCACACGCGCGCGAACCTCGACCAGATTCTGACTATCCTCGACCACAAGCGCGTTCCAGTGCTTGTGGTTGGAACCGCGGCCTATGGCTATTGCTCGTCTATGCTGTCTGCTGGGCAGGGGGCTGACTATGCCGAGCCCTTTTCAAAGATGTTCTCCGAGCTGGCGACCAAGCATGGAGACTTGCTCTACGCCGACTTCAAGGAGGGCGTGACTGGGCATCGGGAGTTGCTGCAAGCGGACAACGACCACCCAAATGCAGCGGGCGATGCGATCATCGTTAGAAACATGCTCCCTATGGTTGAGGCGCTGCTCGCGCAGGTGCAACAGCGTTGAACACCCGTCTGAAGAACCCCTTTGCACGTACATTAGCTTAAGCACATATTAATGCAGCAGGCGAAGTACCCGTACCGGTTTAGGCTCAGCGCCAGCCCCTCCACCCTCGACGCCGGGCCGCTAGGGCCAATATGGCAGACTCGGTGGCCTTAGCTGTCTTGCCGCCGCTTCCTGTCGCGAAAGTTGAGAAGATCAACCAGATCGTCGGCCTCATCGATGGGCATGTCGATCAATGGAACACCCACCTCGACAACAGGCATGCCGGTGAACATGTCGATGATGTCCCACGTGCCTTCAGGCGTTTTTACCATATTGTATCGCTGCGTCATCGGGGGGCAGAGTGTTTAGCGCTGTGATTGTGTGTCGTCCCGCTTGGCATCGGGTCCTGTGCGGTCAAGTTCATCAACCAATGTAGCAACGTTGGGCGGCAGATCAGGTTCGAACCGCCAGTTGAGGAGCTTGCGCAGGTGCCGGCGGAGGACTTCCGTGCCCATCCAACGCCGCACGATTTCGGCAATAGCCTTCTGCCTTGAGCGATCAAGTTCTGTCATGTTCGGGGCTTTCGGAACATGTGCCTACACGCCGAACCCAACCGGGACGGAATGGTTCCTGGCAGAAAGTTGGCCCGCCAAAGGGCCTGCGCGATGGATGGACGAAGTTTCGGCGGGCCAAAGGCATGTCTCTTGGCAGCACCGGAAACGTTCCGACCTATTGGCGTCGACAGTTCGTAGCGCTCGCCACGCCAAAAAGGCCAGTGCAAGCGGCGCGAGCACGACACGGTCGCTCGTCTCGGCGGCGACGAGTTCGCCATTGTGCAGACCGATATTCATCGCCAGTCAGTGCCGCGGTCCTGGCAGGTCGTCTGGTGGCGGCAATGCAGGAGCCGTTCGAGGTCTGCGGGTGCACGGTGTCCATCGGCACCAGCATTGGGATATCGGTTGCGCCCGATGATGGTCTTTCGTTGGACGAACTCTTGCGGAAAGCCGACCTCGCCCTTTACGCAGCAAGCATGGTGGACGCGGTGCGTTCAACTCTTATGCAGGCGAGGCAGGTTAGCCTTTGGAGGCGAGCCACTTAGCCCCAGCCGTCTTGCGCCGTCCGGCTGTGTCCTTGTCGGCGCTGGTCACCTTTGTCGATGGTAGCGGTGCGGCACTCGAGGCCGGCCTGAAAGGCAAGTTGGACGGCGCCTCCGAGGAATTTGTGATCGGTTACGACCGCCAGGCATACGGCGTGACCGTGACCTGTATCGGTATAGACGCCGGCCGAGGGCGTCATCTGCGGCGGCACCCGGCCACAAGCGGACTGGAGCCGCTAGTCGCCCAAACGCCCCGCGGTCAGCGCACGCGCATAGATCTTCCGGTCCATAAGTGGCAGCTCGCCGGTCGCTTCCGTCGCAGCAATGTAGTTGAGCATCAACTGCTGAGCTTCCTTGGACTGATCCCTCACCAGAAACTCAGCATGCTCGAGCTGCAGGCCCTCTTCCAGCGGGAGCGAGCTGCCAAAGTAGATGGATCGCTTGATCGCCCCAAGAGATTGCTTGGGTCGGCGGCTCAGATATTCTGCGCGTTCTATGGCTCGTGCAAGCACCTCGTCCTGAGGAACGACCTCGTCGACTGCGCCAAGCGCGAGGGCTTCTGCTGGCGTGAACGGCTTGCCTTCGAGAATGGCGGCTAACGATCGCTGGGCGCCAATTAAGCGAGGTAGTCGCTGGGAGCCGCCACCGCCTGGTGTAAGCGCGAGTAGGACTTCGGAAAGGCCGATGACAAAGTCACCGTCCGCCATGATACGCAAATCACACGCCCAGGCGAACTCCGCGCCAACGGCAAGCGCTGAGCCATTGAGTGCCGCGACAAAGATAGTGCCGCTTGCATTCATCTTCAGGAAAGTCGCGTGAAAGCTATCGAGCTGCAAAAGCGTCTTGAGTCGCGTCATTCCCGCAAGCGTTCTAACGATCGGGATTCTATTGATGAGTCTCGCCATGCGAGTGACAATTCCGGCGATGCGCGTGTTGATCGGCGGGAACCCGATACCACCCTGTTGGAGCCACGTAACATCAGAGTGGCTCAAGAATCGATCGGGGTGCGTGCCAGTGAAGACGACTGCATGAATGTTCGGGTCACGGTCTGCGCGATCAACGAGCTCTTTTAGTTGCTTGGTAAGCGCAGCATCGAACAAGGCATGCGGTCCTCCATCGATACGAGCGACGAGTACCTTGCCGTGCTCTTCAACATCGATATGACCATGGGTCCCTGTCGCGGTTTTTCTGGAATCTGAGGCCATCGCTGTCTCCAAACGCTGGAACTCTTACCAGCGACGTGTTATTGCATGGCAATCACTTATATACCTTACGATAATAATGCAATGGTGGAAACGCAGGAGCAGACATGCGCTACGAAAAGGGCCGGAAGGAGGCATCCAAGCGCCGCATCGTGGAGATTGCAGCGCAGAAGTTCCGCTCCGACGGCATTGCCGCCACCGGACTAGCCGGCATCATGACCGAGGCCGGCCTGACCAACGGGGCTTTCTATCCGCACTTCAAATCGAAGGCGGCGCTGGTCGGCGAGAGTGTGTCGGCGGCGCTGGAAGAACAGTCACAACAGATTGCGGAACTGCTGGTCGCCGGCGGGCCTGACATGGTGATCGACACCTATCTGTCGGCTGCGCATCGGGACAACCCCGGCATTGGATGCGCATCTTCGGCATTGCTGTCCGAGCTCGGCCGTGAGCCAGCCGAGACGCGTCACCTCTACACCGAGCATGTACGGCCCCTGGTGCATCAACTGGCCGATCAACTCGATCCACAGGTTGCCGACCGGGAAAGCGTCGCGATGGCTGTCTTCGCAACCCTTATCGGTTCGCTGCAACTGGCCCGGACGGTTGACGACGCAGAACTGTCCGACCGCATCCTGACGGCGGGGGCAGAGGCAGCACGTACCCTTGTTCGACCACGATAATAGAGGGCATCGCCTTGAAAGTACGCTAAACAACGCTTAGGGAGAACAAACGGTGATTCTTGTCGGGCAGAACCTGCCTTGAAAGAGGCACCCGAACTCGCTCGCTTCTTACAGTCGGTCGGCGGCCACCGGAACGAGCAAGTAGCGCCATGAGCGGATATAGGCCGTCTTGCGTTCCAAAAAAGGGAACTGCTATCTGACCTTGATGACCACCTTGCCCTTGGCGCGTCCTGTCTCGACATAGGCCAGAGCCTCATTGGTCGCTTCGAACGGAAAGATGCGATCGACAACCGGGCGGATTGCTCCGGATTCGATGAGCGACGTGATCTTGCCCAGTTGATCACCCTGCGCCCACATGAAAAGGAATGAAAACCCCACGCCCCGGCGTTTGGCTTTGGTCCGGATACCGCGGCTCAACAAGCGTAGTATCAGCCTCAGCACGGGGTTCAGTTCCTTTTCCCGGGCAAAGTCGGGATCCGGCGGACCGGAGATGGAGATCAACTTCCCACCCGGTTTCAGCACATTCAAGGATTTTTCAAGCGTTTTGGCGTCCTGGCTGTTCAAGACCACGTCGTAGCCCGACAGGACTTTCTCGAAGTCATCTTTCCTGTAGTCGACGACGACATCGGCGCCGAGCCCCTTGACCAGGTCTGCGCTGGCTGCGCTCGCAGTGGTCGCAACCGTCACGCCGAGGTGCTTTGCCAGTTGGATGGCGAATGTCCCCACGCCGCCGGAGCCAGCCTGAATGAAGACCTTCTGGCCTTTCTTCAGGTTTGCCCTTTCGATGAGCGCCTGCCAGGCGGTCAGACCGACCAGCGGGATCGAGGCCGCCTCTTCCATGCTGAGGTTTTTGGGCTTCAAGGCCACGTCGGCTTCATCCATGGCGATGAAGTCGGCGAATGTCCCGATCCGGCCATCGCGCGGCCGCGCATAGACATCGTCGCCGGGTCTGAACTTGCGGACTTTCGATCCCACGCGGACAACCGTCCCAGCCACGTCATGGCCCAGGATGAAGGGCCGGCGATAGGGCAGGATAAGCTTGAACTCTCCGGTTTTGACCTTGGAATCGAGGAGGTTCACCGCCGCGGCGTGGACCTCGACCAGGATATCGCTATCCCCGAGTTCCGGTTCCGGCATCTCGGCCAATCGCAGAGTGTCCTTCTTGCTATATTTGTCGACGACGAATGCCTTCATGGCAGTGACTTTCTGAAAATGTTTGTTGATGCTCCGGGAGGGAACCGCCCGGACGAGAGGCGTCAGGCATCAAGGAAGGCCAGGGCTTTCAAGACGAAATCGGCGTGGTACTGGAAAACCCCGCCATGTCCGGCATCGGGATAGATCACCAGTTGCGCTCTAGGGATACGCCGGGCGAGATCGTGGGTGTTGCCGCTTGGCACCATCCTGTCGTGATCGCCATTCGCAACCAAGGCAGGAATGCGGATGGCGCTCAGGTCTTGCGGCGCCTGCAGTCCATAAGCCTTGATCGCCTTGAGCTGGGCGCCGAACGCGCTCAGCGATACCGGCTTGTCGCGATCGGCCTGGCGCTCCGTCAACCGCTGCAGGAAAGCTTTGGCGGCGCGGCGCCCATTCGCCGTCCTTGTGAAGAAGAGATAGTATTTCGGATCCCGAAGAGTAAGCGCCCCCTTGATCATGTCGATGATCGTCAACGGCGTCACCTTGTCGATGCCTTCGCCACCGGCCGGCCCGGTGCCGGCCAGGATTAGCTTGCGCACAAGCGTGGGCTCGGTCAGCACAATCTCCTGCGCCACGAAGCCGCCGAGCGAAAAGCCGAAGAGATCGACTTGCTCGAATCCCAACGCCCTGATGAAGGCGACCGCATCCCGTGCCATCCCGGCTATGCTTGACGGCGTTTTGCCGCCCGAAGCACCGATGCCCCTGTTGTCGAAGGCAATCACTCGACGGTTCGCGGCGAGGCCATCGACGATGCGTGGATCGAAGTTGTCCAGTTGAGCGCCGAGATGGTTGAGCAGGATCACCGGTACGCCGGTCTTGGGGCCTAGCTCCCGGTAGACGAACGCCGTGCCGCCGACATGCACCGAGCGCGTTGGCGTATCCTGGAACGATACCGGTGAGCGGGGCGACTGACTGAATCCATGCGTCATGCTTGGCACCTCCATCTGGTGGGGCCCGGGCAATTGCGTTGTCGTTGCTAGTCGCATGTGCGTGAAACCTTCTGCTCGCTGTTGTTCAAACCGGCAGGCGGAACTGCTTGCGCAGGCTCTTGTCGAATATTCCCGCGGGGGCGAAGCGGCGCAGCAGGCTGACCTGCCGCGCTGCCTTGCCGGCGGTGTAGTGCCGTCGCGGATTGGCCTCGGTCGCCGCCTTGACGACCACCTGCGCCACCACTTCCGGTCGATCGGCTACAGGCATCACATCGCGAAGCAGCGCTTCGAGCCCGGCTCGAGCCCGATCGTATTCTTTCAACAGAGAATCCGGCTCGATCCCGTTCTGGTCGAAGACGGTGCGGACGAATGCCGGCTCGATGACCGAGACGCGGATATTGAAGGCACGAACCTCGTGATCGAGCGATTCCGAATAGCCCTCGAGCGCGTGCTTGACCGCCGAATAATGCGCTGAATACGGCGCCGGCACGAGTCCCAATACCGAGCCGATATTGACGATGCGCCCTTCGCCGCGCCGCCGCATCGACGGCAACACCGCATTGGTCATGCGAATGACACCGAACAGATTGACGTCGAACAGGGCCTGCACCTGTGCCACGGAGGATTCCTCGGCGCCTCCAAGCAGACCGACGCCGGCATTGTTGACCAGCAGGTCGATCCGGCCGGTCTGCGCGAGCACCGTCGAGACAAGTGCGGCGACGGCCTCACCGTCGGTCACGTCACAAATCAGCATCGTCACCCCGTCCGGGCCGTTGGCCTTGCGGCGGCTCGTTCCGAAGACAGTGAACCCTGCCCGCACTAGCGCCTCGGCACTGGCGCGGCCAATGCCCGAGGAAGCTCCGGTAACGATCGCGGTTTTTCCCGAATTCATAGTCACTTCGTGCTCCAAGCTCATGGGGGCTAGCTTTTCTGTGCCCGTTGAATTACAGTCATACTATCAGATTATGAACATAATGCAATAGCAATGAGGAATAGCAGCCATGCGCTACGAAAAGGGCCGGAAAGACGCGTCACGCAGCCGGATCATGGAGGTCGCCGCCGACCGCTTTCGCGGCGACGGCATAGCCGCGTCCGGACTTGCGACCATCATGAGCGACGCCGGGCTGACGAATGGCGCGTTTTATCCCCACTTCCAATCCAAGGCGGAGCTTGTCCGCGAAAGCGTGGCGGCAGCCATGGAGCTTCAGGCGCAGCAGATGGCGGAAGCATTGGCCTCGGGTGGCCCGGAGATGGCCATAGAGGCGTATCTCTCGGCCGAGCATCGGGACAATCCGGGAAAGGGCTGCGCGTCAGCCGCGCTGCTGCCGGAGTTGGCGCGTCAGCCACCTGAAACGCGCGACGCCTATACCGACCATTTGCTGGCTTTGGTGCGCCAATTGGCTGAGGCACTTCCGCGGGCCAAGGACCCGGAAGGCCTGGCGCTTGCTGTCTTTGCGACGGTCATCGGTGCGCTTCAAATGGCTCGCGCTGTGAAAGGGACCGAATTGTCCGATCGGATCCTCGCGGCAGGGAAAGACGCGGCGCGGACGCATTTGTGAGGTCCGTGTCGCCCGCTATGGGTGCCAGCCCTTGGTGGCGACGCTAAGCGCGCTCTCGGCTTCATGCAGAGGGCCCCGGCTGGCTGGCAAACTGTCTACCAAGCCCCGCATCAACCCAAGCACGCGTCTGTTCCAGCACTTCATCCGAAAACGTTGGATCATCGATCGCCCGGGCAAGGATCACTGCCCCCACCATCGCCGCAAAGCTTCCGATCGCCGCGCGGCGTCCGTCTGCCGCATCCAGTTCCGGGAGCGCCTTGCCCATACGGTCGATCTGCGACCGAAGGCCTTCCGTCATGGCCGACCGAGCAGCCGGGGCCTGATGGCGGATGGCTGCGGCAAGGCTCGCCGTCGGGCAACCGCCGGCGCAGTTGTCGCGATGCCGGGGAGAAAGATAGGAACCTACATAAGCGCGAAGATCGCCCCCTACGCCTGAGTCCGCGGCGAGGACATGGGCAAGGGTCTGCGCGATCAGGTCGTCCTTCGAGTTGAAGTGACCGTAGAAGCCGCCATGGGTGAGCCCGGCGGCGTTCATCACTTCCGCCACGCTGACCGCGTCGAACCCCTTGTCGCGAAACAGCCGGCTGGCGATATCCAAAATCCGGCGGCGGTTCTCCGCCATCTGCTCTCGACTCACCTTCATTTCAAAATTCTCCGATAGGCCTGTTGACTTTTACATGATGGCCATCATATTTAGCCGCAATCATGATGATCGTCATGAATGTAGGTTCCATCAGAGAAAAGAGCAATGCCATGACCGTCATTCCGTCAGTCCTCATCACCGGCGCATCCACCGGCATCGGAGCTTCCTATGCCGAGCGCTTCGCGCGCCGCGGACACGACCTCGTGCTGGTTGCCCGTGACGTGGCACGAATGGAGGCTCTGTCGGCGCGCCTGGTTGAGGAGACCGGCGTGGCGATCGACATCATCCAGGCTGATCTTACCCAACCTGCCGAGCTTGCAGCGGTGGAGACGCGGCTGCGCGACGACGCCCGCATCGGAATCCTCGTCAACAACGCCGGAACGGCCATCGGCGGAAGCTTCGTCGAACAGAGCACCGATGACGTGGCGCGGCTCGTTGCGCTCAACACGACCGCGCTTCTGCGGCTTGCCAGCGCCATCGCTCCGCGACTTGCGAAGACGGGTGCAGGGGCGATCATCAACATCGGTTCCGTGGTCGGGCTGGCGCCCGAGTTCGGCATGACGGTTTACGGCGCGACCAAGGCCTTCGTGCTGTTTCTGTCACAGGGGCTCAGCCTCGAGCTCGGGTCGAAGGGCGTCTACGTCCAGGCCGTGTTGCCCGCCACGACGCGAACCGAGATCTGGGGCCACGTCGGCGCCGACGTCAACGCGCTCTCCAACGTGATGGAGGTGGACGATCTGGTTGATGCGGCGCTGGTCGGCTTCGACCGTCGCGAACCGGTGACCATCCCGCCGCTTCCCGATGCCGGGCAGTGGGACGCGCTTCAGGCCGCGCGCCAGGCCATGCTTCCGAACTATCGGAACGAACATCCCGCCGAGCGGTACCGCAAGGTCGCCTGAGCACCAACGAATCCATTTGATAACGACCTCGTCGCGGCGGGGACAAACAAGGTGACCCATGACCAACAAAGCACTTTTTGAGCCTTATTCTCTCGGCTCGCTGACCCTCTCCAATCGTATCGTCATGGCGCCCCTGACGCGCAATCGCGCTGGCCCGGGCTTCGTTCCAGGCGATCTCGCCGCGCAGTATTACGGCCAGCGCGCGTCGGCCGGCCTGCTGATTTCCGAGGCGACACAAATCTCGCGGCAGGGACAAGGTTACCAGGACACGCCCGGCATCTACTCCCAGGCTCAGATCGACGGCTGGCGCAAGGTCACGACAGCCGTGCACGCCAAGGGCGGACGTATCTTCCTGCAGCTCTGGCATGTTGGTCGCGTCTCGCACGTCGATCTGCAGGAGAACGGCGCCGCGCCCGTGGCGCCCTCGGCAATCCGGGCCGCGACCAAGACGTTCGTGAACAACGGCTTTGTCGAGGTTTCGGAGCCCCGCGCGCTGGCGCTCGACAAGCTTGCGGGGATCGTCAACGATTTCCGGCAAGCAGCCGCGAACGCCATTGAGGCGGGCTTCGATGGCGTCGAGATTCATGGCGCCAACGGCTATCTGCTGGACCAGTTCGCCAAGGACGGTGCCAATGTCCGCACGGATGCTTATGGCGGATCGGTCGAGAACCGCGCCCGGCTGATGCTGGAGGTTGCGACTGCGGTGGTCGAGGAGATCGGCCCAGAGCGCACCGGCATCCGGATTTCGCCCGTCTCGCCCGCCAACGGCGTCTCGAGCAGCGCCCCCCAGGCGCAGTTCGACTATATCGTCGATCAACTCGACGCTTTGGGCATCGTCTATATCCATGTCGTCGAGGGCGCCACTGGCGGATCGCGTGAAGTCGCGCCGTTCGACTTCGGATCGCTCCGCCGGCGCTTCAACAATACCTATGTCGCCAATAACGGCTATGACCTCGAACTCGCGGCGTCGCGGCTCGCCGAGGGTAAGGCGGACCTCTTCGCCTTCGGGCGCCCGTTCATCGCCAATCCCGACCTTGTGGAACGGCTGAAGACGCGCACGCCGCTGACGGAGTTCAACTCGGCGACGCTCTATGGCGGCGGCTCCGCTGGCTATACCGACTATCCCGCGATCGCCGCCTCAAGCCGCCCATGAGCTATCGGAGGGCGGCGCCTGCGAGGAGCCATCCCACGTGACAGCAGCGCCTCAGGGCTCTCGAACTGGTGTCCAAACCCAGTGAGTGCAAGGCCGTCGTCCTTTCTGTCGATGCTCGTTCGTCCGCATGCGGGGTACAGGGTCGTCTTCGAGGTCGATGCAAGATCGCCGCAGGATGAGTTTCGCAGGTGAGATCTTCCTGTGTTCGTTGCGCAATCTGCTGCCGAGGCAGTTGCTTCCCGCTTCGCGGAATGGTCTCAGCCACGTCCCGGCAGGGACAGCTCGATGCGTCCCCTGTAAGAACGCTGTTGGTGGAATGGTCTGACGGAATCGTCGCTAGCGAGCGACTGAAGTATCAGGCCGCGGCTCGCGTTCCTCCGTGTGGATCAAATAGCTCGCCCGTCCGAAGCATAATTGCGGGAGCGGTGGCCACCTGAGACGTGGCGGCGATGTTCGAACCTCTAGCCGGCTGGCTTTCCCCCGATAGGATGAAGAACGGGCTCTCGATTGACACCAGGCCCAGGCATCGAACGGAGGACAGCCATAAGCAGTATATCGCTCTCGACGTATCCACGAAAGAGACGGCAATTTCGATCCGTCAGGACGGCAGAGGATCTGGCGGGGCAAGTGCGCGTCCGACCCGCAACTGATTGCGGCGGCAATCCGCAAGCACCCCAGGTCCGGCGGGTGGTATTCGAGACGGGGCCGCTGTCGGTGTGGTTCTACCACCGTTGACGGCAGAGGGACTGCCCGTGAATCTGCATGGACGCGCGGCATGCCAAGGCCGCGCTCGATTTGGCCGCGAACAAGACGGACGCGAATGATGCGGATGGCCTGGCACATCTGCCGAGGTCGGTTTCTACCGAGAAGTTCGGGTCAAGGGTTTTGACAGCATGCTGATCCGCACGCTGATCACCGCACGGCGCCAGCTTCTCAGATGCGGTTGCAGATATCCAACCAGATTCGCGGGCTGATGAAGACGTTCGGCCTCGTCGTGCCCAAGGGCGCCGGCAGTGTGTTCGAGCGCAACGTCCGCGACCTTCTTCAAGGTGAGGACAAGCTGGCGCGGATCGTGGTTCCGATGCTTCGGGCCTGGAGTGATATCCGGCACCAGACAGCAGAGCTGAGCAAACAGTTGGCAGCGATGGCGCAAATGACCAGCACTGCCGACTGCTCATGTCAGTGCCCGGTGTAGGCACTGTCACAGCCACCGCCTTTGCCGCAGCCGTGGAGAATCCCGCGAACTTCAGGAACTCTCGCACAGTGGGCGCGTGGGTGGGCCTGACGCCGAGGCGCTATCAGTCCGGCGAGATCGATCATGACGGTCATATCTCGCGCCGTGGCGATAGTCAGCTCCGCGGACTTCTGTACGAGGCGGCGGCGGTCATCCTGAACCGATCAACGGACACCAGCACTCTGCGAACCTGGGCGTTGGAACTGAAAGAACGGCTTGGCTTCAAGCGAGCGGCCGTGGCCCTAGCGCGCAAGCTGGCGGTGATCATGCATGCGATGCGGGATGGGTCATGGTCAGGCTCCTTGTTGAAGAAGCCCGTCATGCTCTGCCGCCGCCGAAAAACGTATGGTAAAAATGGCGCACCCGACAGGATTCGAACTAGTACCTGTGCACAGAGGATTCGACGGGTTGGATGGGTTGTAGCCGGGGCAGGCTATCGGGTTTGACGAGCAGTTCGATGCT
>NZ_JAMYLL010000030.1:0-72476 GCF_040318045.1 Mesorhizobium sp. M1338
AGGGTCGGAACGTCTCGAGGCCGCTCACCGGAAAATCCGGAAAACGCCGTTGCGGCACCGCGTGCTCGCAGGTTTCGGCAATCCAATGCCTGACGAGTTTGCGCGCCGGCTCGCCATCAACTCCCGCGCTCGCCGCGCGCGCAAGGCAGGACGGGCAAAAGCACAGTGACAGCAGAAAATCGTCTTCCGGCGTCAGCCCGACGCCGTCCTTCTCGTGATGGTATTCATGGGCAAAACCCATGAAGGATGGGCTTTCGAGTTCGATCCTGTCTGGCCGGTAGCTGTGCGAGATGTCGGCGACGAGCGCACGGACATAGGCGCGCGCATCGGGATGCGACGGGCAGAGATTGTAGTAATTGGCATCGCCGAAAGCATTGCGGGTGACAGCCTGCGGATGAAGCATGCCGAGGCGGGTGTTGTGCAGGCAGACCGTCCAGCACGAAACGCCAAGCCCTCCGGCGTCGCGCCGGCGGATAAGGTTGCCAAGCACATCGCCACCCTCGGTGGTCACGTCAGCCACCTTGGGCTGCATGGCGAGGCTTCCCCAGCGCGCCGCGGTCGGCTTGAAATAGATGGTGCCGTCCTCGGGAAAATAGGCTTTGCGGCGCTGGCTGCGCGGCTGCAGGAAGCGGCCGGCATGATAAGAGGTCGCGATGCTGATCATGTTGAGCCCAGCGCGCTCGATAAGATCGCGTTCGACCGTCTCAAGGCCGAGATCCTGGATGTCCCAGGGATAAGTCCACATGGACAGTTGCTGCATCGAATATCCTCAGTCCTGATCTTGATATCGGCGCCCGGCCTGGCACGGCTTCATGGTTAGCCCTCGACCGGCTCAGCGACCTGCATCAGGCAGTCACCCGCCTCGCACATCGTGTGGAGCCGCCGCGACAGCACGATGCCGCTTTCGGCGAAATGCAGCGCCTCCTCGGCAACATCGAGCCGTTCGAGATCGTGATACCAGCCGGCCAGTTGTCCGGCGCTGACACTGTCGCCTAGCCTGACGGCGGGCTCAAACCAGCCGCGGCGGGTGGCGTAGACGCCCTGGCTGTGCCGGGACAGCGACAGCAGCCGTGTCGGCGCCGACGGCGTTTCGCCCGCGCCAAGAATCGGTGCGTCGACCAAACCCAGTGCTACCATCAGACTGTCGAGGGCACGGGCGGTGATCGCCATCGAATCGACGGTGGCGGTGCCGCCGCCACCGAACTCGCCGCTGACACCGATGGCTCCGGCCCGGCGCGCCGCACCCATCGAGGTCGGCGAAGCTTGGCCGTTGTCGGCGACGAACCCGTAGGGCATGCCGAGCGTGCGCATCAGTTCCACCCCGCGCCGATGGCGCTCGGGATCGGCATTGCGTTCGACCAGTGCGGTCGGCAAATGCTCCATAGATGTGCCGCCCGAATGGATGTCGAAGATGACGTCGTGGCGAGGGAACAATTCCGTCTCGAGGAAATTGGCGAGCCGGCTGGTCGGCGTGCCCGAGGGATCGCCTGGAAAGGCGCGGTTGAGATTGCCGCCGTCGAGCGGCGAGCAGCGTTTGGCGGCCATTACGGCCGGCGCATTGGCCATCGGCATGATGGTGATGCGGCCCTTGATCCGCTGCGGATCGAGCCGGCGCACCAGCTTTGCCAGCGACAGCTCGCCCTCATATTCGTCACCGTGATTGCCGGCCATCAAAAGCAGCGACGGCCCTTCGCCGTTGCGGATGAGACAGATCGGCAACGTGACCTGGAAATAGGGCGAACGGTCGATCGAGAACGGAATGCTGAGATGGCTCAGCGTCTTGCCGTCGCGGTCGAAGTCGAGCGTATGGCTGTGGCCAGTGTGCATTGTTCAGACCGCCGCGACCGCGGTGACCTCGATACGCAAATCCGGGTCGGCGAGACGCGCCTCGACGCAGGCGCGAGCCGGCAGGCGCGCAGGGTCGACCCAGGCGTCGTAAATGCCGTTCATGGCGTCGAAGTCGCCGATCTGCGGCAAGAAGATGTTGACCGCCACCAGCTTCGACTTGCTGCTGCCGGCCTCGACCAGCAGCGCCTCGACCTTGGCCAGCACGTCACTGGTCTGGCTCTCGATGCCTGCCTTGCGGTCGTCGGCCACCTGGCCGGCTATGTGCACGAGGCCGCCATCGGCGAAATGCAGCGCCTCCTCGGCAACATCGAGCCGTTCGAGATCGTGATACCAGCCGGCCAGTTGTCCGGCGCTGACACTGTCGCCTAGCCTGACGGCGGGCTCAAACCAGCCGCGGCGGGTGGCGTAGACGCCCTGGCTGTGCCGGGACAGCGACAGCAGCCGTGTCGGCGCCGACGGCGTTTCGCCCGCGCCAAGAATCGGTGCGTCGACCAAACCCAGTGCTACCATCAGACTGTCGAGGGCACGGGCGGTGATCGCCATCGAATCGACGGTGGCGGTGCCGCCGCCACCGAACTCGCCGCTGACACCGATGGCTCCGGCCCGGCGCGCCGCACCCATCGAGGTCGGCGAAGCTTGGCCGTTGTCGGCGACGAACCCGTAGGGCATGCCGAGCGTGCGCATCAGTTCCACCCCGCGCCGATGGCGCTCGGGATCGGCATTGCGTTCGACCAGTGCGGTCGGCAAATGCTCCATAGATGTGCCGCCCGAATGGATGTCGAAGATGACGTCGTGGCGAGGGAACAATTCCGTCTCGAGGAAATTGGCGAGCCGGCTGGTCGGCGTGCCCGAGGGATCGCCTGGAAAGGCGCGGTTGAGATTGCCGCCGTCGAGCGGCGAGCAGCGTTTGGCGGCCATTACGGCCGGCGCATTGGCCATCGGCATGATGGTGATGCGGCCCTTGATCCGCTGCGGATCGAGCCGGCGCACCAGCTTTGCCAGCGACAGCTCGCCCTCATATTCGTCACCGTGATTGCCGGCCATCAAAAGCAGCGACGGCCCTTCGCCGTTGCGGATGAGACAGATCGGCAACGTGACCTGGAAATAGGGCGAACGGTCGATCGAGAACGGAATGCTGAGATGGCTCAGCGTCTTGCCGTCGCGGTCGAAGTCGAGCGTATGGCTGTGGCCAGTGTGCATTGTTCAGACCGCCGCGACCGCGGTGACCTCGATACGCAAATCCGGGTCGGCGAGACGCGCCTCGACGCAGGCGCGAGCCGGCAGGCGCGCAGGGTCGACCCAGGCGTCGTAAATGCCGTTCATGGCGTCGAAGTCGCCGATCTGCGGCAAGAAGATGTTGACCGCCACCAGCTTCGACTTGCTGCTGCCGGCCTCGACCAGCAGCGCCTCGACCTTGGCCAGCACGTCACTGGTCTGGCTCTCGATGCCTGCCTTGCGGTCGTCGGCCACCTGGCCGGCTATGTGCACGAGGCCGCCATAGACCACCGCCTGCGACATGCGCGAGCCGGACTGAAAATACTTGATCATATCGGATCCTTTCGAGGTTCTCTTTTTGGGGGATCTGGTCAGCCGAACCATGTGGGGAAAGCGTGGCGGACGTGGCCGGTCGCGTCGACGCCGAAGATCACGCGATAGCGGTCGAGGCAGGTGCAGGGATGCGAGATGCCGAATTCGATGACGTCGCCGACGGCTATGTCGTCGCTCGGCGCAATCGACAGGAAGGCATGCTGATCGTTGAGCTTTATAACCTCGGCGCGCGCTGCCGGCATGGGCAACGGCTTGCCGGCACGAAAGACGGTGAGCAGCGTTGGAAAGCCCTGGTCGAACGACACGTCGCGCATGCCCATCCCGCAGATGACGAGGCCGGGTTCCGGCCGCGACAGCACTTCGGCCCACAAGCGCAGCGCGGGCCGAAACGCATGTCGCGCTGAAGCGCTGATGCCGCCGATGGTAAAACGCTTGCGGGCATCGAGGGCGCCGAGCGATCGATCGTAAGTGCCATGGTCGTGGAAGAAGATGGCGCCGCTGCGCAGAACCAGCGTCGCATTGCTGTCGCTGAAAACCACCGGCGACAGTGCCGCGACCACCTTGTCGAAGAAGACCGAGCCGCCAGCGGTGACGATTAGCGGCGCGTTGCCGCCGACGCGGGCGCGCAGCCGCAGGACCATGTCGGCGGTCATGGCCAGCAAAGCGGATATCGCCTCGTCGGTGCGGCCGGGCTCGGGCTGGGCTGCCGCCCCTTCATAGGTCGCGACGCCGGCGATCAGCAGTCGCCCGTCGGCAACCATGATCGCATCGGCGATGGCCTCGGCTTGCGCGGTCGTGCGGGCGCCCGCCCTGCCCGCGCCGAGTTCGACCAGAACGCGCAAGGGCGGCAGTGCCGCATTGGCGCGCCAAGCCTCGGCAAGCGCGTTCACGGCGTCGACCGAGTCGGCAAAGACGAAGAGCTCGGCCTTCGGCCAGGCACCGGCAAGCAACGCCAGCCGGCTTGCGCCGCCCGCTCCGCCGACTTCATTGGCGATGATCAGCCGTGTCAGGCCGGCCCTGAGCATCACTGTCGCTTGCCTGATATCGGCGACGGTGGTGCCCCATGCTCCGGTCTCGACCAGCGACCGGGCAAGGTCGGGCGCCATCGGCGTCTTGGCATGCGGTGCGATCGCAACCCCCTGTTCGCGCGCATAGCGCAGGAACAGGTCGCGGTTGGCGGCAAAGGCCGCCTCGTCGAGGGTCAGTACCGGCAGCGCCATGCGTCCCTCGGCTGGATGCCAGTGCTCGGCTGCGACAAGGCTGCTGTCCAGCCCGGAAGTGCCGGGAGGCACGCCGCGGATGCGGTCGTCGAGCAGAAAATTTTCGCGCACGCCAAGCGAGACTGATGAGTTTTCAGTCATCCAATGCTAACCCTTTCGCCGTCGCAGAACCCTGCCGGGATCGATTGCCGATGCCGGTCACCGCATGAGAGAGACGCGTGCCAGAACCCTACTCCGGACCGATCATCGACGCCCATCATCATCTTTGGGATCTCGGCCTGGGGCGGCATCCCTGGCTCGCCGACACGTCCGGCGAGCGCGGCGGGCTGGGCGCGCTTGGCCCGTTGCGCCAAGACTACCTTACGCAGGATTATGTGCGCGACGCCGGCAGGCACAATGTCGTCGCTACCGTGCATGTCGAAGCCGGCTGGGCGAGCGACGACTGCATCGGCGAGACGCGGTGGCTGGAGACACTCGACAAATCGCGGGGCGTCGCCGCGCGCTATGTCGTCCACGTGCCGCTCGCCGACCGCCAGGCGCGGGCTTTGATCGAGGCGCAGGCGGCCTTCGAACGTGTCGTCGGTGTGCGCGACATACTCAGTTGGGATCCGGACCCGGCCCGCCGCTTCGCGACCCGCGACGGCACCATGGACGATCCGGCTTGGCGCGCCGGCCTTGCCCTGCTTGGCCAATACAGGCTCGCCTTCGACCTGATGGTGTTTCCGCGCCAACTCGCCGACGCGGTGCGGCTTGCAGCCGCCTTCCCCGACCAGCAGTTCGTTCTCAATCACTGCGGCAGTCCGATCGATCGTGACGCCGAGGGAATGCGCAGATGGCGCGACGGTCTGCAGCTGTTGTCGGAGCACGACAACGTCGCCATCAAGATATCGGATCTGGTCGCCTACGATCATGACTGGACGCTCGACAGTTTGAAACCGGTCGTCCTGCATTGCATCGACTGTTTCGGCACCGGGCGCGCCATGTTCGGCAGCGACTTTCCGGTCGCCGGCCTGCATGCATCGTTCGACGACATATACGATGGCTTCAAAACCATAGCGGTGGACTTTTCCGCAGACGAACAGACGGCGCTGTTCTACGGCAACGCAAGGCGCATCTACCGGCTGGATGATGTGTCATCGGCGCGCCTGCTCCCGGCCTGAGAGAAGCAGCAGGCCTAGGATGAGCGAGCCGAACAGGATGCTGCGCCAACCGGGCGATGCGTTGACGACGGTGATCAGCGCGGTGATGGTGACCAGCAGGATGGCGCCCGGGATGGTGCCGGCATAGGTGCCGCGTCCGCCGAGGATCGAGGTGCCGCCGAGCACCACAGCGGCAATCGAGGCGAGCAGGTAGGGATCGCCGATCCCGACATAGCCTTGTCCGTTCATGCCGAGGACCAGCACGCCGGCAAGTCCCGAACAGAAGCCGCTGATGCCGTAGACCGTGAGTGTCGTGGATGTGACCGGAACCCCCGATAGTGCCGCGGCGAGTGGATTGGCGCCCATGGCGAAGATCCGGGCGCCGAGGGATGTCGCATGCATCGCCGTCAGCACGATGACGGAGACGACCACCCACAACAGCACGCCGGCCGGAATGCCGGCCGGCCGCGCATTGCCGAGCCAGTGCACCAGCGGGTTTTCAGCAGTCACCGCACTGCCGCCGGCGACGATGATCAGCAGACCTTGCAGGAATGTCGCCATGGCCAATGTCATGATCATCGGGTGGACGCGCAGCAGCGCGACGCCCAGCCCGTTGACCAGGCCGATTGCCGTCGTCAGTGCAAGAACGGCAAGGATGGCGGTGATGCCGGTCGGATCCGCCTGCCACGACAGCAGTGGCAGGCTGACTGCGCTGACCGTGACGATGGCCGCAACCGAAAGATCGATGCCGCCGGCGATCACCACGAAGGTCTGCCCCGCCGCAACCAGGCCGATGACGGCGCCGAGCTCGATCAGATAGCGCAAATGGCCGTAGGCGCCGAAGCCGCGCGAAACGAAGCTCGCCACGATCCAGACCGCAGCAACGATGGCAACGGTCAGGAATGGCCGGCTGCGCAGGACCGTCAAGACGCGTCTGCCGCCCGCGCTTTCAGTCCATGCCGTCATTGCTGCACCTTGCGGAATTGCGGGATGGCGACCGCGCCGATGATGATGAGGCCCTGGGCGACATACTGGGTGACTGGCGTGAAGCCGAGGAAGAACATGACGCTGATCATCAGGCTGAGCAGCAGGCTGCCGGCAAGCGCGCCGCGCATAGTGCCCTGTCCGCCAAGGAAGCCGATGCCGCCGAGCACGGCGGCGGCAATCGAATTCAGCGTAAAGGCGGCACCGATGACCGGATCGCCCGAACCCGTTTGCGCGGCGACGAATAGGCCGGCGCCCGTGGAGAGCAGACCGCTGATCGCATAGGCCGCGATGCGCGCACCATCGACCGGCACGCCGGAGCGATAGGCGCCGACCGGATTCTCGCCGGCGGCATAGAGGCTCAAGCCGAGTGGCGTGGCGAGATAGAGTTTCCATAGCGCAGCGATGAGCAGCAGGAGCGCGAATGCCGCCGGCGTGTTGCCGGCAAGCAGATCGGACAACCACGCTGGAATGGCGCCGCCGGGCCGCGGCAGGATGAGCAGCGCCGCACCGCCGATGATGAAGGAACCGGCGAGCGTCACCACGATCGCCGGCAGGCGAAGCCGCACCACGATGAAGCCGGTCGTCGCCCCAATGCCGAGGCCGGTCAGCGCCACCGCGGCGGTGCCGCCGGCGACGCCCAGCGGCCCCGCCATCGTCGTCGCTGCGATGACCGCGCCCAGGCTGACCGTGGCGCCGATGGCCAGGCTGATGCCGCCGGTGAGCATCAGGATCGCCTGCGCCATGGCGACCAGCGCCAGCGGAAACCAGCTCTGGGTGAATTTGGCGAAGCCCGCGGCCGTGAAGAGGCCGGGAAAGAGGATGCCATAGGCGACGAGAAACACCAGGACGACGGCGAACAGGCTGCGCACGCCGACATTGCGGCGCAACTGAACCGGCCAGTAGAGCGCGCCGGTCTGGTTTGCGGAGGAAGGTGTGTTCATGCCGCAACCTTCCGCTGTCCGGCGCCCATGGCGGCGGAGACGATGGCTTCCTCGCTGAGCGCCCCGCGCGCCAGCATGGCGACGATGCGGCCTTCGCGGACCACGGCGACACGGTCGCAAAGATGCACCAGTTCGGGCGTGTCGGAGCTGAGCAGCACGACCGCCTTGCCGGCAGCAGCGAAGTTGCGAAGCATATAATAGATTTCACGCTTGGTTTCGACGTCGACGCCGCGCGTCGGATCGTTGAGGAGAAGCACGAGCGGGTCGTGCGGCATCCATTTCGCCAGCGCCACCTTCTGCTGATTGCCGCCTGACAGGGCCTGCGCCGACCGGTCGAGGTCGCCCTTGATGCCGAGCTGGGCGGCAAGACCTCTGGCCGTCTCGCGCTCGGCGCGGCGGCTGCGCAGCTTCAGCGCCGGCACCCGCGCAAAGGCAGGCAGCATCATGTTGGTGATGATGGGATGGATCAGATGCAGGCCTTCACGCTTGCGGTCGGCCGGCACATAGGCCAGCCCGAGCGCGTTGGCCTTCGGCACGCCGCCTGGCAAACCTGAGGCACCGTTGACGGTCGCTGATGCCGTCCGCGCCGGAATGGCGCCGTAGAGGCCGAGCAGCAGATCTTCCTGGCCTTGCCCGACCAGGCCGCCGATGCCGAGCACCTCGCCTGTCCTGATATCGAGATCAACGTCACGCATCAGACCGGCTGAAAAATTGCGAACCGAGATGGCGTTGGCAGGCGAAGCTGAAGGCTGCCATTGCGGAAAGAGGTCACCCGGGTCGCGGCCGACCATCAGCCGCACCAGCCCGGCGGCATCGGTTCCTTCCAGGGTGCGATCCGCCGTGCAGGTGCCGTCCTTCAGAACGGTGACATGCTGGCATAGCGACATGATTTCGTTCAGCCGATGCGAGATGTAGAGGATGGCGATGCCCTCGCCGCGCAGCCGCTCCAGCAGATCGGTCAGGATTTTCGTTTCGGTTGCCGAGAGTGACGAGGTGGGTTCATCAAGAATGAGCACGCGCGGCCGGCGGTAAAGTGCCTTGGCGATCTCCACCATCTGCCGGCGGCCGAGCGACAGATGTCCGACCGGCGTCGACAGTGGTTCGTGAAGGCCGACGAGGTCGCACGCGGCCTTGGCCCGGGCGGCGAGTTCGGGGTAGTCGACAAGGCCGAACCGGCGTGGATAGGCGCCAAGGCCAATGTTTTCGGCGATGGAAAGGCTGGCCGTCAGGCTGAGTTCCTGCTGGACGACGGCGATCCGGGCCTGTCGCGCAATGGCGGGAGTCATGCGTGAGACCGCGCGTCCATCGACCTCGATCGTCCCGCTGTCCGGACGCAAGGCGCCGGACAAAAGGTTGATCAAGGTCGACTTTCCGGCACCGTTCTCGCCGAGCAGCGCATGCACGCGGCCCGGCAGGAGAGCGATGGAAACGTCGCGCAGGACGGGGTTGCCGAAGAAAGACTTCGACACCCCCCGCGCGGCAAGAAGCGGAGCCGTGATCTGCAATTTATGCGGCCTTTCCGGCTTACTTTTGAGCCAGCAGCTTCTTGAACAGTTCCTCATCGTAAGGCGAATAGATATAACCGTCAGCCGGGAAATCCTTCGCCCGGGCGAGATATTCGTCGATGTTGGAATTGTCGATCACCGGCAGCGGGATCTTGACGAAAGCCGGCACATCCGTGCCTTCCAGCGCCTGGACGGCGGTGTAGGTGGCGAAGGCGCCGAGCCAGTTCGGCTGCATCGTCGCCCAGCTCTTCAGGCTTTTTTCCTTCCAGAGTTCGAGGAACTGACGGGCGTTCTCGCCGGTGATCGGCACCTGTTCGCGGCCCTGCTTGTCTAGGGCGAGCACGGCACCGGCCGACAGCGCGCCGCCGAGCGACAAGATGCCGTCGATCTCGGGGTTGGCGAAGAGCAGACTGGTTACGGCTTCCTGGGCAGGGGCGACATTGTAAGGCGTGTTGGTCTCGGCAAGGACCGTCACGTCGGGATGAGCCTTGAGCTCGGCGTCGGCGCCTTTGCGCCTGTCGTCGCTGACCGAGACGCCGGCCGGGCCGTTGAGGATCAGAATCTTGCCCTTGCCGCCGATGGCGTCGATCAGGAACTTGGCCGCCTGGTCGCCCCATTGGGAAGAATCGGTATTGACCTTGGCCGTCACCTGATCGGTATCGACGAGGCTGTCGAAGTTGATGATGGCGATGCCCTTGGCGCAGGCGTCGGCCAGCACACGGGCCGGCGCCGTCGACGAGCCGGCAATCAGGATGATGGCATCGACGTTGGAATCGATCATCGACTGGATCTGCTGGATCTGGACGTTGGCATCGCCCTGGGCGTCGGTCACGACGAGCTTGTCGACAAGACCCTGCTTCTTCAGGGTCTCGACTTCGGCTTCGATCGTACCTTGCGTCTGTTTCATCCAGGTCGGCACGGAATAGATGTTGGCCCAGCCGATCGTGTACGGCGCCTTGCGGTCGCCCTTGATGCAGTTGGCGGCGGCGTTGGCCTGCGAACCGGCGCCGAGGCTCAGCACGAGACCGAGGCAAAGGGCGCTGGCGGATGCGAAAAACGATGATTTCATCATGACTGTTCCCTTCAGAGGTTGTGGCTCGACGTGCGGAATCGGGACGACGAAACCCGTCGGTTGCCGAGCTCGGAAACCGCCTGTTCTCGTCGGGACTTTCTGCGTCAGGCTCGTTAGTTTGTCTGGTATTTCAGACATCCTGTCTGTATATCAGACAAATGGGATGCTAGACCGAGCCTTGACATCTTTCAAGCGTCTTGGGACGAGCACCGAAATGATTCTTGAATGGACGCGGCTGAGATGAGCGACGGGGCTACTGATCTGATCGAAAAGGCAGCCGGCGCGGAGCCGCGCAGTGGCGAACGACGACGCGGCATCGACCGCGTGATCATGCTGCTCGAGGCTTTGCTGCGGCACCGCGCGCCGATGCGCGTCGGCGACATGGCCAAGATGATCGGCGCACCGCGTTCGACCACCTACGAAATCGTCAACAGCCTGCTTGACGCCGAAATGCTCGAAAACGTCGGCAGTGAAGGCTACGTCTATTTCGGGCGCGCGATGCATCTGTTCGGCTGGGCCTATTCGCATCACAACGCCCACTACCGGCGCATCATCGAGACCCTGGACAGGCTGGCCGCGGAGACAGGCGAGACGGTGCAGCTGTGCGGTTTACGCGGCAACAAATATATCGTTCTGGATTGCCGGGACTCGCCCGGCCCGTTCCGGATTTCAAGCGATGTCGGGGTCGAGGTGCCGATCCCGTGGACGGCATCGGGACGACTGCTGCTCGGCCACATGAACGAGGATGAGCTGAGAGACTTCATCCCCGCCGCCGACTACAGGCTTCCCGACGGCCGCATCATTGCGCCAGCCGAGTTCTTCGCCGATGTCGCCACGGCGCGCCGCCAAGGTTACAGCGAGACCGCCGCGCTGGCCGACCGTTTCACCTGGTGCATGGCCGCGCCGATCCAGGACGGCCATGGCGCCATCAACAGGACCTTGTGTTTCGTGTTGCCTGTCGACACGCCTGAAGCGCGGCGCAGCGACCTGCTTGCGCTGTTGCGCGAGCGCGCCCGCGGATTGTCGCTGGCGGGAGGCTGACGATCAGCCGTCGCGCGTCTGGTCTTTCATGTGCTCGCGGCTGCCAGGGGCCTCACATCTCAGCGTGAGTTTCCGTCACAAGCCTATCGAACACCGGCTTCAGAAGCTTCGCTCTCGCTTTCGCTGCGGCAGTCGCGATAGAGTCTTCAATAGAAGTCTCAACAGCAATCGTTGGTATGAAAGGGGCATCGAGACTGCGGTCGACTGTCCGTTGGATGATAACCTCATCATCCGCCGCCTAACACCGGCATTCTTCGTCGCGACGAAGCTGGAGGCATATCTCGGCAGAGGTGGGAACGATCTGCTCTCCGGCCGGGATGCCGAGGACCTACTTTTGATCATCGACGGCCGGGAAGAGTTGGTCGCTGAACTCGGAGCCGCTAACGACGAGGTCCGCACCTACATCGGCGGCCAGTTCAAAGCTCCACTTGAAGCACCAGATTTCGATGACTTTCTGCAGGGCAATATCAGAGGGCCGCAGGGCCGGGTCGAGATCGTGCGCGAGCGCTTTATCGCAATAAGCCAGTATGCCAATGGTGGCTGAGGGCCGGCACCAACGCATACAAATGGCCGCTTCCCTGTCCAGCCCGGAGACATAGGTAACAGTTTGTACCTAAGACATGGGTGACAACCTCGTGCCGAACGGGTTGTCGATGGTCTGCAAGGTCCTCTGTTCCAAGTCGATATATCCGAGATCGTAATGCATGAAGCTGACGAGCCAAATGCCGTCGTCGACTTCGGTGATTCCGAGCCTCTGGCCGGCGAGCACGGTGGAGACGTTGATCTTCTTCCTGTGCATGCAGATGCGGCCGCAGGCGGTGACCAGGATGTCGCGGTCGTGGAAGGGGTATTCCAGTTCCGGCAAGCCCTGATAGGCTCTTGAGGACTCGGGATCGAGCTTCATGGCCGGCCATCTGCTTGCGCCACGCCCAACTGTGACGGAGCCACGCCGAACGCTTCCGCGACGACCTCCTTCACCGACGACCCCACTGCGCTCTGGCTAGGTCGACCAACGCGCGATTCTCGGTGCAACTCCACCGCCTTCGTTGCCGCACGCGCTCGGGACGACGTCGGCTCTTTCGATGGCGATGTCCGTACCACAGATCGCGACTCCGACATCGGCAGCGGCGAGCGCCGGTGAGTCATTTTGCGTGCTGAAGACGCGCTACAACCCGTTCATGGAGAAGACATCAGGCCCACGGTACACGACAGTCAGGGTGAGAACGGGATGATGTGTTTGGATTGAAGATTCCTCAGCAAAAGGATCTTCGCCCATGACACTGATTCATTCCGCTCTCAGCGCGACGTTAGGTTGGCACTTCGCGCTGAGCAAGAGCCGGCTTATGACGCTTGTGGTGCTGATCGCCGGGCTTGCCCAGTCGCGCACTGTCAATCTATCGCATCTGGCCGTGCATCTGTCCGGTCCGGCCCTCTATGCCTCGAAGTATCGGCGGCTGCAGCGCTTCTTCCAGTTCGTCCGGCTCGACCAGGCCGTGGCTGCGCGGATGGTGGTGCACATGCTCAACCTGGAGCGACCAAAATATCTGGCGCTCGACCGCACCAATTGGAAGCTCGGATCGCGCGACATCAACATCCTGATGCTGGCGATCGTCACAAGGCGCTTCCGGGTGCCGCTGCTGTTTACCTTGCTGCCGCATCAAGGCAACTCCGACACGGGCCATCGCATCGCGCTGATGCGCCGCTATCTCAGCCTGTTTCCTGCTGCCTCCATCCGCTGCCTGCTCGCCGATCGTGAGTTCATCGGCGCTGAATGGATGGATTTCCTCAACGAAAACAATATCCCCTTTGCCATCCGCGTGAAGGTCGACATGACCGTCACCTTCGATGACGGCCACACATGGTCGCTGGCCACGCTCTTGCGGCGCAGGCGGGCCCGATGCGCGGCAATCATCTGCAAGGGGCGCATCAACGGCACGGCAGGTGCCACGCGCGAACCTGTCCGCCTTGTCGCGAAGCGCCTTGGCAACAATGAATGGCTGATCGTCGCCACCATTCGCCCCGATCCCAAGCAAGCCCTCAACGACTATCGAAAGAGATGGGGGATCGAATGCCTGTTCGGTGATACCAAGACACGGGGCCTCAATCTCGAAGACACCCACATTACCAATCCCGAGAAGCTAGAAAACCTCATCATCATCGCCATGCTCGCCATCACATGGGCCTACCGATGCGCCACCAGCACCATGGGCATGAAGGCCATCCCCCGCAAAAGCCATGGCCGTCGCCAAAAATCCTGGTTCCGCATCGGTCTCGACGCGCTCAGGGACTGGATCGTCAACAGCCCCAAAGCAGCAGCCAACGCATGGCTCGCAAAAGCACCCCGAAGATCGATGACGATCTCAAAACAGACCTGAGTCGTGTACCGTGCATCAGGCCCAGCCCGCGAATATAAAGGCATTGATCGTCGGCAGAAAATTCCCCTCGCGCCAGCTGGCTTTGGCATTGTCCAAACGGCAGGCTCAACCGTGGCTGTTAAATTGCGGTTGCCAGCGCAGACAATAGGCCTGAATTCGGCGGACGATGACCGCCAGGAGAATCCCCACGATCATGAGCACAAAAATTGCGACCATCATTCCGGCGGCATCCGCGCGCGCTTCAGACTCGACGATCAATTTGCCGACACCGCGTTCTGACCCAATAAACTCGCCGACAATGACACCGACGAGCGCAAAGGAAACAGCCGGCGTCAACGATGCGAAAACCCATGCCAAGGCAGACGGTACGACGACAGTGCGAAGAATCTTTCCTTCACTTGCCCCAAGCAGCCGGGCGGCGGCGATCTGGTCCTGGTCGACCGCTCTTGTTCCCTCGTAAGTATTGAAAAAGACGACAAAAAACACCACGATCCATGCCGTAACAATCTTCGACATGTCGCCGATGCCGAACATGAGTATGATCAACGGCACCAAGGCAATACGCGGAATCGAATTGAGTGCAACGACGTACGGTTCGAATACCTTTGACAGGTAGTCGGAGCGCCCTAGGACCATCCCGACTACAACACCCGATATGGTCCCGCCCAGAAAGCCGAAAAAAGTGTTTTTCAAAGTAGCAAGTGTCGCCGACCAGAGATTGTTGGCGTTGTCATTGAAGCATTGCCCAATGCCTGAACGGTCCAGCATCGTACCCGCTTGATCCGCAAAGCAGCCAAGGCGGAGAAAGCTTTGCCATATCTCGGAAGGCCTGGAGACGAAATAGGGATCGAGAATGCTTGGCACTATATATCGCAATATCCCGATGCTCCTCAGGTCATAACCCCATTGCCAGATCGCTAGAATGGCAATGAGAATCGTAATTCGCCACGAGAACACTGCGATGACGTTCGGTTTCATTTCATTCCGCCTTGGTCTTCCTGAATTCCTCACCGAGCGAGTGCCAGATGTGAGAAAACATCTCAGCAAATTCGCGTGACTCGCGCAGCGCGACCGCGTCGCGCGGCCGCGCGAGGGGGACTTCAAAATCTTCCTTCAGCCGGCCAGGGCGTGCAGACAGAAGAATGATGCGATCGGCGAGCGTCAGGGCCTCGCCAAGATCATGTGTGACGAAGATCACAGTCTGGCGCCGCGCTTCCCATATCTCCAGGAGGATGCGATGCATCTCCAGTTTTGTATGGGTGTCCAGCGCTCCGAAGGGTTCGTCCATCAGCAGAATCTCTGGCCTGGTGATGAGGGTGCGCATCAGCGCCACGCGCTGGCGCATGCCTCCCGAGAGCATCCTCGGAAAGCTCTTGGCAAAATCGGCAAGGCCGACCATCTGCAGCGCTTTGCGAACCCGTTCCTGCCGTTCCAGCTTCGGGACGCCGTGGATTTCCAAACCATATTCGACATTCGCCTCCACGGTCCGCCAGGGAAATACTGTGTCGCGCTGGAAGATGTAGCCAACCTTCGGATTGACTTGGCCGAAGTTCATCTGCTGGCCGTCGATCAGGATCTCTCCGCTAGTCTTCTCAACAAGACCCGCGACCATGTTAAGGATCGTGCTCTTGCCGCAGCCGGACGGTCCAAGAAGAGCGACGAACTCTCCCTCAGCCACGTCGAAAGAAACCCGATCGACAGCGGTAAAGCCCGCACCAGCCGCACGAAAACTCTTTTCGAGGGCGCGCACCTCAATACGAGTGGTCCGCTGCCGCTGGGGCAGCGACGGGCTCATAACCGGCCGCATGATCGTCATCTCAGCCGAACCTTGCCTTTGCGGCAGCGACAAAGCGCGTATCGACCGCTTGTTCGAATGGGGTTGGGGGAATCTCCGTGGCCTTGCGAAACCAGACCTTCGCACCGCGCTCATAGTCTTCGGGTGCTATCGTGCCATCGTAGGCCCACGTGTCACGGTCGAACAACAGTTCAGTCTTGGCGAATTCCGGATCGATCCCACCATAATATTTCTTGGCGACCAGGCCGTAGACCTCGTCTGCGGGTGCCGTCTTCACCCAACGCATGGCCTGGTAAATGGCATTTACATATGCCTGAACCATTTCCGACTCGCGATCGATGGTATCCTGCAATGCATAGATGACGATCGAGGGAATGTTTCCGCCAAAGTCGCGCTGCCAGACGCCGTCGGCACGAACATCATAAATGGTCTTGCCAAACCCGCCACGTTCCGCCTGCAACTGCCAGGTCAGGGGCGTCATGAGCGCATCATATTGCTTTGATTGGAGACCGGCGAGCGAAGTCTTGCTGCCACCGCCAGCGATCCAATTCACCTTCTTGTCGAGGCCTCGCTTTTCAAAATAGTAGGAACCGAACATCCACGTTCCAGAACCGATAGCAGTGGCTGCAATCACCGGTTTTGAGCCATCCGGCTTACTCATATTGGCCAACAGGTCAGGGGTCGTCACACCTTGCTCGTAAAGATCCGCCCTGACCACCATGTTTGCAGTCGACGCGACCACTTGGGTCGCCATGATCATCTTGGCGGGCTTGCCGCGGTTGGTCAGCTGCAGCGGATGGCTCGCATCGCCTTGTCCGAAAGTGGCTTGCCCGGCGGCGACCATTTGCCGGGCGAGCGAGCCGGCATCGAGCGGTGTCAGGGTCATATCCAGCCCCTCAGCTTTGAAAAAGCCTTTCTCCAGGGCAACAGCGCTAATCGCATAGATCGGAGTCGTGGATCCGTATGTTATCGAAGCGCTGGATGCGGCGAATACTGATTGCCTGGTAGCGAGTACAAAGCCGATGCTGCCTGTCGCTGCTAGCAAATGCCTGCGTGTGATCATAACTTCCTCCCTTGGTGTCTATGCGAATGCCAATAAGGGTGGCCGATCTCCTCCAGATCAGGCCCGCCAATCCATTGTGTTGGGCGGCTTCGCCCGCGCGATGGCGCCGTAAAGCTGTTCACCGGGCATTTCCGATTCCGGAATAGCGCGCACCGCCGTCAGCGCATCCAGGTCGATTCCAGTTCGGAAACCCATTGTCTCGCAGAGATAGACGAGATCCTCGAAGACAATGTTGCCAGTTGCGCCCGGAGCGAACGGGCAGCCCCCAAGACCACCGAGCGAACCGTCAAGAATTCGAGCGCCTGCATCGAGTGCCGCCGAGGCGTTGGCAATAGCCATCCCGCGTGTGTCGTGGAGATGAACGAGAAACGGTCGATCGCCGCAGAGCCTCTTCATTTCAACGCATAGTCCGCCGACCTGCCTCGGTCCGGCAAAACCCACAGTATCAGCGATTCCGATTATATCGGCCCCTGCCTCGAGACACGCCTCGGCGAGATGCAGCACTTCTGCTGGATTGACGGTGCCTGCGATCGAGCAACCGAACGCCATGGCAATCCCGGCATTAACAAGCGGCTTGCCCTGCGATTGATTGCGCAGCTCGACCACTTTGCCGACAAGCTTGACTGCAGCGTCGCGTGATCGGCGCATGTTCGCCTGGCTGTGTTCCTCAGTTGCCGAGACGACGCAGACGATTTCGTCAACTTCGGTTTCGAGTGCATCTATTGCGCCTCGCTCATTGAGAGCCAGCCCCATGGAAAACGCACCCTCAAGGCGAGCAACTGTTTTGATCATCTCGCGAATGTCAGCGAATTGTGGCATGCGTGATGCAGGCAGAAAGGAGCCGATCTCGAAGTGACGAACGCCCGCCGCATATTCGCCGGCGATCCAATCGCGCTTGGCGCTGGTGGATGGAAATGTTCTCACCAACTGAAGCCCATCGCGAAGTCCGACCTCTCGAAGCGTCACACGGTCGGCGGGATAGATTTCAGCTAGCGATCTCATGCGGCTTGCGCCTTGGCATCGCCACGGGCGGATTCGATATCCGCATCGGTCAGACCGAGCTGTTTCAGTACCGATTCCGTGTCTTGGCCGACAGCAGGAAGGTCACCGCCGCCCGTCAGCATGATCCCATCGACTTCAAATGGCAGTGAGGGCGCTCGAAACGTTTCGCCTTCCGATGTTTTCGATGTTGCAAGGCCGCCAGGGCGCATGACGTGTGGATCAGCGTACATGTCACTGGGTTTAGCAATCGGCGAATAGGGAATGCCGAGTTCCTCGAACGATTTGAGCAAGCCATCTGCATCGCTGCCAGCAATCGCGGCGGCCACTATGGGGACCGTCCAGGCGCGGGCATTGATCTGGTCCATGCGTGTTCGCAGACGGTCATCTGCAAGCAGTTCATTGAGACCGAGCAAACCACACAACGACGCCCATTGTCCTTCAGTGACGGCACCGACGAAAATCTGCCGCCCATCCGCCGTGTCGAAGATGTCGTAGACGGGCCAGGAGAACTCACGCTCCGGCATGGGCGGTGGATTCTTGCCTTCCAACTCGAACTGGACCATGTGTTGGGCAACGAGCAACAAGCAGTTCTCGAACAGACCAATGCGAAGATTGCGCCCGTCCCCTGTCTGGTGACGCTCAAGGAGTGCTGCCAGGACGGCAAATGCTCCGAAAAGCCCACCCATGATGTCGTTGACCGACGACCCGACCCGTAGCGGCCGGCCCGTCGGTCCGGTCATATACGCAAGTCCGGTCATCATTTGCACGACCTCATCTAGCGCCGTGCGATCCTGATAAGGTCCACGCAAGAAGCCCTTGTGCGAGGCTATGATCATTGTTGGATATTGTGTTCGGAGGCGATCCAGATCAGCGCCCATCTTGCTGAGCGAAGCGTCGCGGAAGTTCTCGACGAAAACATCGGCTGTCGCGAGAAGCTTGTCCAACGCAGCCCGCCCGCTTTCGGTCTTCAAGTCCAGCTGAACAGACTTCTTGCCGCGGTTAAAGACGGGAAACATTGGCCGGCCCATACCGCCGAGCCTTCGAGTTTTGTCACCTTCCGGCGGTTCGACCTTGATGACCTCGGCACCAAGAAATCCGAGAAACATCCCGCAGGAGGGTCCCATGATCATATGGCTCATCTCGACGACACGAAGACCGTCAAGCGGTTTGAAGGTCAATTCCATGGGCGGTCCGATCCACATTTGTCGTCAGCCCGAGGACGATATCCTTGTCTTCGGCATCGCGAAATTATAGTGTTTCTAAATCTGCTTTCTCGAAACGAGAAACGTATGGATTCACGGCAACTTCGTTATTTTTCGGCGGTCTACGAGCACGGCAGCCTGTCTTCTGCCGGCGAACACATGCGCATCGCCGTATCGGCTCTGAGCCACCACCTCTCCAATCTTGAAGCGGAGCTATCTACAGCTCTATTTTTCCGCAAGCCGCGTGGAATGCAGCCGACCGCGGCAGGAGAGCGCCTCTATACCCACGCCAAATCGATCCTGAAGGCGATGGCAGCTGCTGAGAAAGATATCCGGGAATCTGGCGGGCAAATATCTGGAGATGTCTCCGTCGGCATGGCCTATTCGGCGGTGAAAGCCATCGGTGTGTCGCTGGCGCAAAGAGTCCTGGCGGATTATCCGAAACTGCGGCTCTCGCTTTCCGAAAGCCTTTCGGGTTCCACGTTGATGCATCTCATGACGTCGGAAGTTGATCTCGCGCTCGTCTATAATCCACCGACGGAATCGCGTCTGAAAACCCAGCCGATCCTCGAAGAAACCATGATTTGTATCGGGAAACGTGAAATTATTGGCGACACCGACGAGCCGATACCATTCGCCAGCTTGCTCGAGCTTCCGATCATTCTCTTGCGGCAAGGGCTCTCTGCCCGAGCCCTGGTCGATGATGTCGGCCTGCTGAAGAGACTCGAAAGCAAGGCTCGACTGCAGATGAATTCGGTTCATGCCATTGCCGATTCCCTTGTTGCGGGACTTGGCTGTGTGATCGGAACAAAGCTGTTTATGAAGGAACATATCGAAAGCGGTGCTCTTCACTTTCGTCCAATCATCGAGCCGGAACTGTCACGCACGCTTTTCATTTGCGAGATTGCTGACAGAACCGGCACATTCGCGGCCGAAGCGGTGCGAGCCGTGATTCTGGATCTGGTCGCGGATGCGGTGATTAAGGGAAAATGGGACGCCACTCTCAGCATTCCCTAAGAACGAACGAGCGGCATCAATTTCGTACCTCGCGCCGGCAGATGCGCGCACGTGAGGAATGCTTTGGGGCGCCCCTCGCTCTACCACGCCTATATCTTCGCAGCGGATACCGAGCACGACTTCGCTCTCCAGCGATGGATATTCGAAACCGTTGGCTGACGTGTCGATCGCAATACCGCCAACCTGGAACCGGCCAGCAGCGTCCAGCCGACCTTGCAGAAAATTCATCGCCGGCGAACCGACGAAGCCTGCGTCTCGCCGGGATATGACCCGTGCCGCGTATGATCTCAAACCGCGATGCCCGGATCAGCGCCGCCGTCGACGAGCACGAGCGGCGAAGCGGCGGGCGGCCCGTCGATGCGATAGTGCAGCGTGACCCCCTTGATGCGCGCGAAATTCATGCCGGGACTCTCACCGGCGCAATTCGCGGGGCATGCCCTTCGGCCGCAGATGTCGTTTCTGAGCCGCAATGCGGAACGGCGCGTTGGGTGCGCCGTAGCCCTTGTAGCCGCCACGGCGTTCCACCACCTCGACGATGAAGCCTTCGCCGAAGGTCGGTGCATAGAGCTGGAAGAATTCGCCGTTGTCGTCGCGGTCGTAGAGGATGTTTTCGGCGCGCAGCCGGTCGGCGAGATCCGGTTCGAGCCCGAACCGTGCTTCGACATCGTCGTAGTAGTTCGGTGAAATGGCGAGGGGCGCGAAGCCGTTTCGTCTCAGCGCCGCCGCGGTGGCGAAGATATCGCCGGTCAGAAACGCCAAATGCTGCACGGCCGAGCCGAAATTCTCGGCAATGAAACGCCCGGCAAGCGTCTGCCGGTTCTCGGCCCCGTTCAATGTCAGCCTTAGCTGGCCATCATCGCTCTCGATCGCTTGGCTTCTCACAATGCCGGACGGATCGATGACATCCACCATCGGCGTCTTCCTGGTACGGAATATCGATGTGTAGAAGAGCAGCCAGGTGAGCATTTCGCCATACTCCATCGTCTGTCCGACATGGTCGATCCGCGTCAGACCAGCGGGCTCGCAGGGGCTGGCGTCGTCGACGGGCAGGAATTCCACGTCCCAGACGTTGGAGAGTTCCGACGTGCCGTCAATGAAGTAGACAACGCCGCCGCCGACCCCGCGTATCGCCGGAATCTGCAGTTCGCCCGGTCCGACGGCCTGCTCGAACGGCTCGGCGCCGAGCGCCTGCGCGCGTTTGACTGTCGCCTTCGCATCCTCGACCTTGAGGCCGATGGCGTAGACAGATGTCCCGTGGACCAGGAATGAGGAGTGGGCCAGACCCTCGCGCTCGGTGTTGACGACAATGTTGATCTCACCCTGCCGATAGAGGCTGACCTCCTTCGATACATGCCGTCCCGCCAATTTGAAGCCCAGCGCGTGCAGCAGCGTTGACAGCGCGGCACTTCCGGAATCGTCGGCCGCGAATTCGACGAACGCCACGCCCGTGACGCCGACCCGGTCCGGCATCTCTGGCATATCGAGCTGGAGCCCGGGTTCGTCGCGCCGCACCTGATCCATCAGCGCAAGCAGCGACCGGCGGCCGTCCACGGCGATCGATTTCGGCGACCCGCCACGGAACTGATCGTTGAAAATCTCCAGCGACAGGTATCCGTCATAGCCCGTGGCGGCGACCGCGCCGACGAAAGCCTTGACCGGCAGGTCGCCTTCGCCCGGCATGTTGCGGAAGTGCCGGCTCCAGTAGAGCAGGTCCATCTCGATCAGCGGCGCATCGGCCAGTTGCACGATGAAGATCTTGTCCTTCGGGATCGAGCGGATCGAGCCGACGTCAATCTTCCGTGCCAGAGTGTGAAACGAGTCGAGAATAAGCCCGACATTGGGATGGTCGGCGCAGCGAACGATCTCCCAGGCGTCGCGATGGTCATTGATGTGCTTTCCCCAGGCAAGCGCCTCGTAGCCGACGCGCAAGCCACGCCTTGCGGCGCGCTCGCCGAGTTCGCGGAAATCCGCCGCCGCGCGGTCGATGCCGCCGAGCGCCACCGGCGAGACGCTGGAACAGATCAGCATCAGATCGGTACCAAGCTCTTGCATGACGTCGAATTTGCGCTCGGCGCGGTCGAATGCTCGACTGCGCTGCGGCTCCGGCAGCCCTTCGAAATCGCGGAAGGGCTGGAACAGCGTGATGGCGAGCCCGGCATCGCGCGCCATGTTGCCGACGTCGGCGGGCGAGCCGTCGAAACCCAGGAAATCGTTTTCGAAGATCTCGACGCCATCGAAGCCGGCGGCGGCGATCGCGGCGAGCTTCTCGGGGAAGTCGCCGCCTATCGAGACCGTGGCGATCGAGGTCTTCATCTCTTTGCGGACCCGCGCCGCAACGCCCTCGACCCAAAAGGATCGAGGGAAAAAACGACAGACTCGACGCGGTCTTGTTGCGGCATCATAGGAGCGCGATCATCCGGGTAGGACCGCCGGTGGCGCCCTTCACCTTGGGGATGCCGAGGAAGAGACGCGTCCCGGATTCCGGAATCGCGTCGAGATTCGCCAGGCATTCCACGCCCCAGCGACCGCTTCCCAGCCATTCGTAGTGAACTGGAAACGCTCCACCCGAATTCAGCCCGGTGTCGAGCGACAGCGTGTCGACTCCGATGCCCTTCACCTTGCGCTCGTTGATCAGCATCTGCGCCGTTTCGATGTGGAAGCCTGGTGTGTGATTCTTCTTCTGGTCGTCATTGCCGGTGAATTTCGGATCACCGACCAGTTTGTGCCAGCCGGAATTCATGACGACGCAGCATCCCTCCGGCAGCGGACCGTTTTTCGATTCCCACGCCTTGACGTCATCTGGCGTCAGCGACGTGTCGACATTGTCGGCGGCGGGGGCGGCTATGTTGATGACGGCGACCGGAACGATGAGATCCGAGATCGGGATCAGATCGGCCGTCAGGCCGTCGGCGGAGAAATGGATCGGCGCGTCCATATGCGTGCCGCTGTGCTCGACGATCGTCCAGCGATTGAGGTTCACCTTGTCCTTGGCGAAGGTGACGAGTTGCTCGACGGTGAACCATTTGTCACCGCTGAAGGTCGGAAATCCTTCGTAGAGGGCATGTGAAAGATCGACCGTGTCCGTGAAACCTGCTTGCGCGGCGCGTGCCGGCTGAACCGTCGGGAGCGTTGCCGCGGCGGCGGCTCCGAGGCCGAGGGTGAATCCAGCCTTGAGCAGGCCGCGTCGCGTCGCGTTTTCGCAGATCGAATGAAGGCACCCTGGAGGACACATGTGGCTTTTCCTTCCCCTGTTTCGTTTGAGATCGCGAGTACCGACGGCGTTCCGGCAAACACTGGGTCTGCCGGCGCGCCGCTCACGCCGCCGTCATCTCCACCAGTGACTGCACGGCGACGCGATATCCCTTGGGTCCAAGCCCGGCCAAGACGGCGGTCGCGACCTTCGACACCAGCGAATGGTGGTAGATCTCCTCGCGCCTGTGAATGTTTGAGATGTGAAGCTCGATGATCGGCCCGGAAAACATCTTCAGCGCATCGAGGATCGGGATCGATCTGAAACTCAGCCCGGCCGGGTTGATGACGATGCCGACGCCCTCGTCGATCGCTTCATGGATCCAGTCGACAAGCTGGTGCTCCGCATTCGACTGGTGGAAGCGGATCGGTCGCTGTCCAGCCGCCTCCCGGCACATCGTCTCGATCTCGGCAAGCGTGGTCGTGCCGTAGATTTCCGGCTCGCGCTTTCCCAAACGGTTCAAATTGGGGCCATTGAGGATGAAGATAGGTTTCATGGCGTTCACCCCTGATATCCGAACAGCCGCGGCAGCCACAGCACCAGCCCCGGGAAGAATGTGATCAGCACCAGCGCGCCGATCATCGCCCACAGGAACGGCAGCACGTCGCGCACCAGGTCGCGCAACGGCACTTCGGCGATGCGTGTCATGATGAAGAGCAACAGCCCGTACGGCGGCGTTATCAGGCCGATCATGATGTTGACGACAACCATGATACCGAAATGCACCATGTCGAGGCCGAGGACCTTAGCGGTCGGGATCAGTACCGGCACGACGACCAGCAGGATGGTGGTGCCTTCGAGCAGGCAGCCGAGGATCAACAGTATGACGTTGACGAGGATCAGGAAGCCGGTCGGCGACAAGTCCCATGCTTTCAGGACGGCAGCCACGGTCTGCGGAATATTCTCGACGGTCACGACATAGTTGAAGATGAGGGCACCGGCGATCAACATGCCGATCGAGGCGGTCGTGCGCGCGCTGGCGAGCACCGAGCGGTAGAAATCCCCGAACGAGACGCTGCGGTAGAGCACGACCGAGATCAGCAGTGCGTAGGCGGCGGCAACGGCGGCCGCTTCGGTCGGCGTGGTGACGCCGCTGTAGATGCCGCCGAGCAGCACGACAGGCATCATCAACGACGGCAACGCCTCCCAGGTGATGCGCGGCAGGTCGCGTACGGGCGTCGGCTTCTCGACGGGGAAATTCAGCCGGCGCGCATCGAAAAAGACGATGCCCATCTGCGCCAGGGCCATGAGCAGGCCGGGAATGACGCCGCCGAGGAACAGGTAGCCGATCGAGGCGTCGGAAACGAGCGCATAGATGACCATGGGGATCGACGGCGGAATGATCGGGCCGATCACGGCAGTGACGGCGGTCAGCGCCGCGGCATAGCTCGCCGGATACTTGCCGTCCTTGGTCATCAGCTGCTGCATCATCTTGCCGGAGCCGGCGGCGTCCGCGATGGCCGAGCCGGACATGCCAGCGAAGATTATCGACTGCACGATGTTGACGTAGGCGAGCCCGCCACGGAATCGCCCGACGATGGCGTTGCAGAAGACCATGAGACGATCCGTCATCGAGCCTATGTTCATCAGCTCCGCCGCAAGAATGAAAAGCGGCACGGCGAGCAGGATGTAGTTGGTGTACATGCCGTTCAGGATCTGCTCGGCGGCGGTGCCCATGTCGAGGCCGGCAAGCAGCAGATAGAAGATGGAACTGGCGATCATGGCGTGGCCGATCGGCAGGCCGAGGAACGACAGCGCGATGATGGCGATGATCGTGAGGGAAAAGGGACTGGTAAGGCTCATACGCCCGACCCCGCCTTGGTCGGGTCGAACTCCTTCGGCGCCTTGCCGAACATCGCCTGCCAGGAGAGCCATAGGTAGCGGACGATCACTGCGATGACGAAAATGACATAGATCGAATAAAGCCAGTCGAAGCGGATCTTCATATAGGCGGTGCTCTCGACCTTCATGAAGGTGACGTAGTCCCAGACCGCCGGGAACGAGATGCCATAGAGAACGATCAGCGCCGTGGCGGAGATCAGGAACATGACGCGCCGCGCGCCGGGACCGACGGCGGAATAGATCAGGTCGAAGCGGATTTCCTCTTCCTCGCGCACGACAAAGGCGGCGCCGAACAGAACCAGCCATATCCAGAGGATAACGCTCAGTTCATTGGTCCAGCCGATGGGCAGGTTGAGCAGATAACGGAAGACGATTTGCAGAATGAAGGCGGCAAACATCAGCCCCAGCATCGCGGCCAGAACGTTCTCTGCGCGGCGATAGAGCCAGCGGCCGGATTGTCTAAGCTGCCTTTTCAATGGACTTATCCCGTTCTTGCCGGCCTCGCGCCGTTGTCATCGCGAGGTCCGGCTGACGCGCCAGCGGCCGGACCTGTTCGCTGTCCGCGCCTAGAGCGCGTTGATCTTGTCGACCATGCCCGCCGGCCAGTCCTTGGCAAGATCCGAAGCGAGATACTGTTCCTGGACGTGCCTGCGGAAGGCGGCGACATCCGGCTCGTAGATCTTCAAGCCCTTGCCCTTGAAAGTCTCGACGAGTTCCTTCTCGTGGGTCAGGTGTTTCTCGGTCGAGAAGTCGATCGCCGCGTCGGCGGCAGCCTGGACCTTCGCCTGCCTGTCGGCGCCCATCTCATCCCAAACCTTCTTCGAGATGCTGAGAAGGTCGAAGCCGACGAGATGCGAGGTGAGCACGATCTGCGACATGACCTCGTAGAACTTCATGTTTTCGACGTTCGGCAGCGGGTTGTCCTGACCGTCGATCGCGCCGGTCTGCAGGCCTGTATAGACCTCGGCATAGGCCATCGGCGTTGGGTTCGCGCCGAGCGCCTTTCCCAGGAACTGCCAGGCATCACCGCCAGGCATGCGCAGCTTGACGCCGGCGAGATCGGCCGGCGTCTTGATCTTCTTGTCAGGCTTCAACCCAACCTGCCGGACGCCGAAATAGGTCGGGCCGAGCACCTTCACGCCAAGCTGGTCCTCGGTCATTTTCTTGAGTTCCGCACCCGACTCACTTGCGAAGAACGCTTTGAGGTGAGCGGCATCCCGGAACAGGTAGCCGGCCGTCACAATCGACCACGCCGGAATCTGCTTTGAGATGTCCTGCGGGGCGATGTTGCCCATTTCGAGGTTGCCGCGCTGGATCGCGACGAGTTCAGTGCCCTGCTTGAAGAGGTTACCGCCATAGTAGCCTTCAAAGGCGAAGTCGTCCTTGATGGCATCGGCGAACATCTTCATCATATCGGCGCGGATGTCCTGCTCTGAGAAAACGGCCGAAAAGCGCAGTTTCGGCTTGTCCTGAGCGAAGGCCGGAAAAGAGCCGGCGGCGAGAATTCCAGCTCCAACCAGGAACCGGCGACGTGTCGTTGTGAGGTTCATTTTAGTCCTTCCTCCCTTTTGCGATACGAAGTGACTTCTGAGTGAAATCCGGTTGATCTCTATTCGGGTGGCGCGCCACCAAACGCCGAGAAAACCGCCTTCATACGATCCGTGTCCGGCGCGGTGCCGGTGAACAGCTCGAATGCTCGCACTGCCTGGAATATTGCCATGCCCTCACCGCTAAGCGTGCGGCAGCCACGGCGGCGCGCCTCGGCAAGCAGCTGGGTTTCGAGTGGAAAGTAAATGATGTCGGCCACCCAGCAGCCGCGCCTCAGCAGAGCGGAATCGATGGGCATGCCGGGAAGCTTGTCCATGCCTACAGGGCTCGCGTTGACGATCCCGTCGGCTGCTTGCGATGCCTCGACGATGTCGGTTACGGCTTCGACCTTGTCTGCGCCGAACCGCGACGACAGCCGGTCGGCGAGCGCGGTCGCGCGAGCCGTATCGATATCGCCGATCATCAGCCTGCCGACGCCGCTCTCGAGCAGAGCGTGGCCGACCGCCGCGCCCGCGCCACCAGCGCCGAGCATCACCACGCGGTCGCGTGGAGCGAGCGCCATGCCGAGGCGGAAGCTTTCCTTGAAACCCCACATGTCTGTGTTGTGACCGACGCGCCGTCCGCCCCGCAGGACGACCGTGTTCACCGAGCCGATAGCCTGCGCTGCGTCGGACAGCTCGTCGAGAAGCGGAATGATCTCCTGCTTGTAGGGGAACGTGACGTTGAATCCGTCAAAGCCGAAGTACTCGGCAAAGTCGACGACCTCTGAAAGCCGCGGGGGCACGACGCCCATGCGATCGGCATCGAGAAGGCGATAGATATAGGCGATTCCGTTCGCGCGGCCCTCAGCCTCATGCATGGCCGGCGTGCGGGACTGCTGAATGCCGCGGCCAAGCAGCCCGACCAGAATCGGTCGGGAATCGGCGACCGCCTTCCTCTCCGTCATGACCGCGCTGGCGGCTGCTGATACCAATCAGACCTCCGGGACGGCAACCACGCTTTCGCATGCTCCTCGTGCCATCGGGGCGCACTTTGTACTGTCTGGTTAATTTCGTCAATGACTTTGTACAAGCCGGTTAATTTCATTATCTCAACGCCCGGTGTAATGTTTGCGCAGTGAGGGCAAGGTCATCCATGGACGACAAGACAAGCGGCAGAAACGGCTGGAAGCAGGATCCGGCGGGAGTCCGGAAGAATATCCTCGCGGTGGCAATGGCGGAATTCGCCGCCAACGGGCTATCGGGAGCGCGCATCGATGAGATCGCGGCGAAGACGAATACGTCAAAGCGCATGATATATTATTATTTTGGCGACAAGGAAGGGCTGTACGGTCGCGTCCTCGAGGAAGCCTACCGAGAGGTGCGGGCTGGCGAGCAGGAACTTGAACTCGATCACCTTCCGCCCGTCGAGGCCCTGGGACACCTAGCCGAGTTCACGTTCGACCATCATAGCCGCAACCCCGATTTCATTCGCATCGTCATGATCGAGAACATCCACCACGGGGCGTATCTGGAGAAATCCGACCTGATCCGCTCGCTTAATGCCGGCGCGATCCAGAAGCTGGAGGCAATCTGCCGCCGCGGGCGGGAAGCAGGCCTGTTTCGGGACGATGTCGAACCGCTGGAGTTGCACTGGCATATCAGTGCCCTGAGTTTCTTCAACGTGTCCAACCGGGCAACCTTCTCCCACATCTTCGGCGACAGGCTCTTCAGCGCCGACAGGCAGCAATTGCTTAAAAAGCACCTAGTTGAAATGGTTGTCGGCCTTGCCGTTACCCAACCGGCGTCACAGCGCGGTGAAGCCTGGCCCTGCCGTTAAGGACATTTTGGACACAACGTCGCGCTATCGAGACGCATCCGCCCGCCACAGTGAAGCAGCGGGCAAAAACCGCCAAGTGGCAGCCTCGGCCTAGGTTTGCTCCGCAGGTGTTTCTTCGGGCGGAGGCGTCAAAACCGTGATGTCCATTCTGGCGATCTTCGATGCGGCATTACCCTGCGAGTTAGGATCTGTGTCGCCCGTTTCGACAACCATTGCCTTGGCGCGATGTCCTACGCTGTCGGCGCTCTTGCCTGGCGCGAATCCTTCGCCCGTTTCCGGTTTTGCCGCTTTCAATTGAGTTTCCGGTACCTGCCGATGCTGACTTGCAATTGCCGAAACCATCGATTCCCCCTTTGGTGAGGGCACCATGGTATCTGCCGTGGCTGTTGCGAGACTTACCATGCGGAAAGCCCGCCACCGATGGCAGCGGGCCGTTATTCCCGACCGGAAAAAAGAATTGGAGTCCTTGCCCCTCGATAAAGCCGGGGAAATCGTGGTCGGTCGTATCAAGTTCCCGCCCGTCGTCGCCTTCTTCCCCAATGAGGCGACGGTTTTCTTCGTCGGTCAACGACCGGCTTTGTGTCTGATGACGGCGCCCCGAGAACGAGATCCTCACACAGCGGGTGTTGCGATCCCCTCAAGCGCAATGATCCTGGTGCTGGCGCAACGCTTGCGGATCTCGATAAGGCGGGAATATTCGGGCGAATTGTACCAGCCCATCAATGACGCCATGTCGGGGAATTCGATAATAACCAAACGGTGTGGCTCCCAGTCACCTTCCAGAACCTTGGTCGCACCGCCACGACCCAGGTATCGCCCGCCGTAGCGCTCCTCGGTGGCCGGAACATCCCGCCGGTATTCCTCGAACACGGCAGCATCTTTTACGTCTACATCCGCGATCAGATAGGCGGCCATTTGTGCTCTCTCCCTCTCAACAGCGGCCGGAGCCTTGCGCACTCCGAACTCACGAACGCGAGATTAGCTCGGATTTGTCAACGTCGGCCATACCCTTCGTCGAGCAGGCATTCTGACACTCCGCATTCCCGCCGCTAATAGATCTGCAGGCCAAGCCGCTCGTTCCTTCGCCACCGCACCACGGCACGATAGCTGGCGTCGTCCGCGGGGACGTGAAGGACGAAACGGTCGGGAATTGTGGCGCCGGGGTCCACCCGCAATTCCGCACCATGAACATGCTGATTCCTGACGGAGCATCCGATGTTGGCATCGTCGGTGATGATGGTTGCGTCCTTCAGAACAATCCCACGTGAATGAGAGCGTCGCTCGATGTGCTGATCGGTGGGACCCATTTTATCATTCCTCCCGGAAGTCCTGCAGCGAGGCGTGGCGCAGATTCCTGGTCGAAGAGTCCGCATCGAAGGGGTGGACGAACTTCAAACACATGAATCGGCTCACAAAAACCGCCATCCAATTAGCTTGCGCTAAAATGGTTCCGGAACGTTTACCGCACATTGCCGAGTGAAACGACTTTGCGCAGATTTGGGCTGCCGGCGGATTTGATTTGCTTGGTGATCCCCAAACCTTAGGGCAAACTGCCTGCCGGGGCCGCAGGAGGAGAAATGAGAGCACGCGCAGCAACGCTTGGGGATCTGGAGGATGTCTTTCGCGGTCTGTCCAAGCGAATGTCGGATGAATACGTGGCGGCTGGCAAGGACAGCAAGATCGCCTACGACAATCTGATGATGAACTTGAAGGAAGGCCGTGCGCACGCGCTTGTCGAAGGCGACAAGGCCGTGGCGATCATCGCCTGGCATGAGAACAGCGACGCCGCCGATACGCTGTTTGCAGCGCGGGAGGATTTCTTCCGTGCCTCGACCGTTCGCTTTTGCAAGCGGCATATCAGGCATATCCAGGCACTCGCCGGCAACCTCCCCATCCACTCGCGCAGCTGGCTCCAGGGACCGGATGTCGCAAGATGGTTTGGCGTCATCGGCTACGTCGAGCGCGGCCAGGACAATGGCGCCACTCTGTACGAGCTGCCGCCCGCTCGCATCGGCTAAGCAACCCTGGCTGGTGAAGGTCCTTCACCCGGCCGCAAACGCCGCCTCCACCTCGCCCGCACAGGTTCGTCGATGCGGGTCACGGTCTTCGGCTCCGGGCGCCTTTGCTCGGCGGCGTTCTGGAATGCCTCAGCAAGCGGCTTGCGCCGGGCGCCAATTGGCGGGATGTTATGGCAGGGCAACCGGGGGTCAAACCGGCACGCCGAGATCGATATGGCTGCTGGAAAATGTCACGAACTTGCTTCGCCTTTCTTGCCTTTGTTGCGTTGATGAGGCCGATACAGGCAGGCGAGTGGATGTCTCATCTGCTTGACCGCTCCAGCCTGGCGACCGCCTATGTTCGCCAAGCGGATCTTGTGACCGCATACACGACCGCAATGGCGCGCTTCCGTCTGCAGTTCGCGGGGCGTGCCGGCGAAACCAACCTTGCGGTCCCTCTCGAACCACTGCTTTTGCGAGCGGAATTCCGTGCGCGGACATGGCGCTCGGCGGACGGCAGCCTGTTGCAAGGCTTCGCCGGCAAGGGCGGCTTCCGGCTGACTACCGGAAACTGCCTGGCGCGCATTTGCGCTGCCAGCGAATGCAGCGATGCCGGTTGGCCGGTTTACGCCTGCAGCGACGGAGGCAAGCGCAAGATGTCCGTCACGGATTTTGTGACGGCAAGCTTCGGCGGCGTCTCCTACCGTCGATTGAGCGCCTCCCCTTCACAGGAATGACGGCGCGAGGCGCCCGACCACCTTGCTGCAGCGTTCCGCAAAGGGCGGTATCCTTCACCCTCACCGCAAAACGCCGCCTGCACCGCGCGATTGACCGTCACTGGCAGGATCGACATGTGGTTTTCGCCGGCATGCGGTTCGAAGCTCGCGCGCACGCCCAATAGATGGCGGGGCTCGCCGCGATCCTCTGGAAGGCAGAGGGCCGCTTGAAGGCCCCGAAGGATGGCCGTAAAGCGCCTGGCGGCTTGCATCGACCGTGACCCGACTGGCGACCCACGGCTTCAGCTCGTCCTCGATGAAGGCAAGGAATTCCCCTGCCCCACCGGTCTGGACTTCGGGCGCGAGAAGGAGCTCGCCATCGTCCCTGGCGCGACGCATCTGTTCGAAGAGCCTGGCGCCCTGCACGAAGTCGCGGACCTCGCCAGCCGATGGTTCTCGCGCCATGAGTTCGGAGAGATCGGCGTCGACATCCTGATGGCCGCGCCTTGGATCACCCGGTGCGGGATCATTTGCGTCCCCAACGCGTTAGGACCTCCGTAGGACAGCACCTGCAACCCGAATGGCTGTCGCAACCCTTATGTGGGAGAAAGACAATGCCGGATAAGAAGACCATCGAGAAGGCCCGAAAGGACAAGCGCGAGGGCAAGTCGCCGAGCACCCAGGCCGGCGAGTTCGTGCACGAGGAGATTGACAAAATCCGCCACGGCGAACACGGCGCGCGATCGACCCAGCAGGCCATCGCCATAGGACTTTCCGAGGCAAGACGCGCAGGCGTAGACCTGCCCCCGCCCAAAAAAGGCAAGGTGAAGGAGAGTACGCGCAAAAGCGCCGAATACGCCTACGAGGCCGGCCAGGGCGAACGCAGGCCGAAACGCCGCCCGCGGGTCTCGAAAGCCGTCTCCAATGTGCTTGAGCACGAGCCGAAGAGCACGGCGTCGCACGAGGCGCTCTCGCAGCAGGCCAAGCGTGCGGCTTCGCGCCGGACGGCTGAGGAGCGCTCGGCCGCCGCGAAGAAAGCCGCCGAAACGAAAGGCGCTCGCGGAAGGAAGCAGGCAGCGCAGAAGGCCGCCAGAACGCGAGCACGCCACGCTTAGTTCAAGACGGCAGATCGAGCCGCGGACGCGCAAGCGGCATATCAGGCACATCCAGGCGCCTGCCGGCAACCTCCCTATCCACTCGCGCAAAGCTGGCTCCAGGGACCTGACGTCGCCAAATGGTTTCATATCATCGGCTATGTCGAGCGTGGCCAGGAGAACGGCGCCACCCTGTACGAGCTGCCTCCGGCCTCAGCCAAATAGAATCGGGGCTTGTTGCAAAGCGCCGCGAGCGATACAGGCGAAGATGCCCTCTCCCCGGGTACCGAGACGCTCCGCCATCAGCCGTCCTGGCTGAGTCTGACGCGCTGCCGTTGATTTCCAGACGTTTCGTGCGACTATCGGCATGCGCCTGCGACAGATCGAGGTCGAAACAATGTATCCCGAGTATTCCGATCACGTCTTCGTCGACCTCGCACCCGAACTGTTCAGCCAGTCGGAAACAATCGTGGCGCGCTATCGCGGGCTTCTCGCCACCGCCTTTCGCTATCGATCCGGCGTTGCCGGTCTTCGGATCAGCAACGCAGTGGGCGAAATTGTCATGCTGCCGTTTCAGGGTCAGCAGATCTGGGACGCAACGTTCCTCAACCGCTCCCTGACCATGCGCTCGATGTTCGACGAGCCCGTCGCGACCCGCGACTACCTCTCCAACTACGGCGCGTTCTTCATTCACTGCGGCGCCACCGCGATGGGCAATCCTGGCCCGGATGACCGCCACCCGCTTCACGGCGACCTGCCAAATGCGCCCTATGGGCATGCGCAACTGATCGCCGGCAGCAATGCCGAGGGGCCTTTCATGGCGTTGACGGGGCACTGCCGACAGACCGTTGCCTTCAGCCACGACTATTTGATGAAGCCTACCGTGCGGCTGCAGCGCGACGGCACCGGCGTGGCCGTCGACATTGCCATCGAGAACCTGAAACGCTCGCCCATGGAGCTGATGTACCTGTCGCACATCAACTTCAGGCCGGCCGATGGCGGGCGCCTGATCGACACCGTCGCCGATGATCACGCCGACATTGTCGTGCGCCAAGTGCTTCCGCCCTTTTTTACACCGAGCGAAAGCTACCTTGCCTATCGCGACGCCGTCGTAGCCGACCCTTCGCGGCATCGCATATTGACCAAGGGCGAGCCGATCGATCCCGAACTCGTGCTGACGATGAAGGCGAAGGCAGACGCCGAGGGCTGGGCGCACGCTTTGCAGGTCCATCCGGACCGAACGGCGGATTTCGTCAGCTTTCGCCCCGACGAGCTCAATTATGCCGTGCGCTGGATCACGCGCGGTTCTGATCAGGACGCGCTTGGCCTCGTGCTGCCGGCGACCGCCGAACCGGACGGCTATCTTGCGGCGAAGGAAAGAGGTCGCCTGGTTTGCGTCGCGCCGGGGGAAATATTCCGCTGCGCCCTGCGCTTTGGCGCTATGAACGCGGAGGAAGCCACACAACGAGAACAGGTCATTGCAGCGTTGAGGAGTGAAGGCCGTTAGCCAGAACCCCTCACCGCAAACGCCGCCTGCACCCGCGATTGTCGCTTCGCCATTGCCCGCCCGAATTCGTCGGTGCGTATCACCTTCGCAGCAGCCACATCAACACCGGGCCGCCGATCAGCGTGGCGACGAGACCGGCCGGAATCTGGCGCGGGAAGATGGCTGTGCGACCGATCCAGTCGGCCGCGACCATGATCAGCGCGCCGGCGAGCACCGCGCCAATGGCTTGCGGCAGGGCACGGGACAGGCCAAGGCGTCGGGCAAGATGCGGCGCCATCAGGCCGATAAAGGTCAGCGGACCGACGATCAGTGTCGAGGCGGCGGTGAGTGCCGCGACCATCAGCAGCACGAGAAGCCGCGTTCCCTTCAAGTTGATGCCAAGGCCTTGCACGGCGGCGGAGCCGAGCGGCAGGATGTCGAGCCAGCGCATGAAGAGAGGCGCGAGCGCGAAGAGGCAGACGGCGATGCCGCCGGTCAGCAGGGCGGCGCTGACATCGACGCCATAGGTCGAACCGGTGAGCCAGTTGAGCAGCAGCATGGCGCGAGGATCGCCGGTGGCGGTGAGCACCAGGATCAGCGCGTCGAACAAGGCCGTCAGGGCGACGCCGGCGAGCAGCAACCGCTCCGGCGCATAAGCGGCACGGCGGCCGATCGCCAGCGTCATCAGCAAAGCGGCGAAGGCGCCGATGGTTGCCGCCGCCGTCTGAACCGGGCGTCCGGCGTCGGAGAGCGCGAACAGCGCCACTATCATGCCAAGCGCGGCACCGGCGCTGATGCCCAGCACTTCGGGACTGGCCATCGGATTGCCGGTCAGCCGCTGCATCATCAGCCCGGCCAGCGCCAGCATGGCGCCGGCACTCAGCGCGGCAAGCACGCGAGGCCACCGCCACGACAGTAGGGGCCGGAGTTCATCGCCGAAAGCGAAGGTCCAGCCATGCGGCCCCGGCCCATAGAGCAAAGCCAGCCCCAGCAGCAAAAGCAGACCCAGGCCGATCGCCGCCAGCACGAGGCCGGGCCGGCTTGCGCGTGGCAGCGGTTCGGCCGTCAAAGCCGGGGTTTCCAACCCAAGCGCAAGGCGCGGCAGCAGCCAGAGCAGCAGCGGTGCGCCGAGAAGCGCGGTGATCGCTCCGGTCGGCAGCAGGTCACCTTGCGGTCCGGTCGCGATCTGCACGGCCTGGTCGGCCGCCCACAGCAATGCGCCGCCGATCAGCGGCGCCATCACCAGCTGCTGACCCAGCCGTCGGGCACCACCGATGCGCGCCAAGGTGGCGGCGGCCAGGCCGACGAAACCGATAACGCCGACAGCGGCAACGACAAAGGCGATCAGCGCGACGGCGGCCGCCAGTCCGGCGAAGCGGTAAGCGCCGAGAGGCACGCCAAGGCTGCGCGCGCCTTCATCGTCGAGGCCAAGCAAGGTCAGCGGCCGCACCATGAGGAAGATCGCCAGCGCAGCAGTGCCGATGCGTGGCAACAGCCACAGTGTCGTCGACCAGTCCTGCTGGCCGAGCGAACCGGCGCCCCAGATGAACAGGCTGGCCAACCATTCATGCCGCAGCACAATAAGAGCGGCACCGATGGCGCCGGCATAGAGGCTGACCACAAGCCCCGCCAGCACCACCGAAAGCGGCGACAGGCCCTTGTGCCAGGACAGAGCAAAGACGGCGGCAAAGGCCGTGAAGGCGCCGGCAAGCGCTATCCATTCGCGGCCGAAGGCAAGCAGGGACGGCGACAGAAGCGTCGCCAGTGCCAGCGCCAGATAGGCGCCGGCCGAGACACCGACCGTTTCGGGCGAGGCCAACGGGTTGCGCAGAACCTGTTGCAGGACCGTTCCGGCAAGCCCGAGCGCCGCGCCACACAGGAGGCTGACGGCAAGCCGGGGCAGGAAGGCGTAGTGGACGAGCACCTGCCGCATGTCGGCGACGTCGGGGGCGGCGAGCGATTGGAGCCAGAGCGCCGCCGGCAGCTGCACCGTGAGGTTTGAGACGGTTGCCGCCAACGCTGCCGCGAGCAGCATGGCGCAAAGCAGGATCGCGCCTACGGGCTGATTGCCAAGAAAGCTCCACGGGGAGGCCCGGCCGGCCGACGCGGGCTTTCCCTCCTGAGCGATGGCCGCGGCATCCTCAGCCACGGGCGGCCTCCGCGATCATTGCCGACGCCAGGACCCGGGCGAATCGGGCGGCTGACGGAAGCGCACCGAACATCAGGACAGCGGGAAGGCGCATGATCGAACGGTTGCGCACGAAAGGCATGGCGTTCCAGACCGGGCTTTCGGTCAGCGTGCCGCCGGCGCCCTCGGGCAAGGGTTCGAGATAGGCAAGGCGTGCGTCGCTGGATGTCGCCAACCCGTCGACGCCGACGGTTGAAAACCCCCAATAATTGGTCTCGGCCGTCCAGGCGTTGCTGAGCCCGATGCGGTCGAACACCTCCTGAAACAGACTTTTCTTGCCGTAGACGCGCACATTGCGCGGATCCATGAAGCTGACGACATAGATCGGCCGCGCCGACAGCGGCGCCAGCTGCCGGCGGATGTTCGAAAAATACGCATCCGTCGCCGCGATCAGCGCTTCACCTTCGCTTTCCTTGCCGACAAGCCTGGCAAGCTGGCGGGTTGCCTCGAGGGCGCGCCGATAGGGCTGACCGGCTTCGGTATAGAGCCCGATCGTCATCACCGGCGCCACGCGTTCGAGCAGCGGCTTGATGCCGTCGAGATACGGCGTGGAGAGGATGATGTCGGGCTTGAGCTGCTGCAACAATTCGAGGTTGGGCTCGAGCAGCGTGCCGAGGTCGGCGATCTCAGGCGGCAGCGGCGGCTCGACCACCCAGGTCTCCCAGACTTGACGGTCGGCAATGGCAACCGGCGTTACACCCAGCATGAGCAAGGTCTCGGCCAGCCCGTCATCCAGGCAGACTATGCGCGGCCGGCGGGGTTCAGCCGTCGCCGCGGACGCCATGCCGGCGAACGGCAACGTGAAAAGCCCCACTGCCTGGCGCCGGGTCATTCGGCACGTATGATCGGGCATGGCTCTCGGCTGGAGCTCTCGGTCTCTCTGCAATGCTGCGCGCCTGCTTTTCGATCTAGTCTCCAAGTTGACTATGAAACATGAGCTTAGTAGTCAACATTGAAGGGACTCCGACAGGTCTGCTTTTTGTTCGACCGAATGTCAGGCGCAACCGTCCGCTGGCCGCAGGCGATTCAGCCTGCCCGTGCGACACCACGCCCACCGAAAATCGCAGCCCGCGAAACCCAATCCACGTGCCGAATCATTTTTCCTCCACGAATACATTCCATGATAGAGGGACGGCCATCGCCGTGTCCGGGATAGCCAGAGACCCAAAGACGGCTAGGGGCGCGTATCAAAAAGCCGGCGGCAGCCGCCGCCAGAAGGCGTCAAAGACCGGTCGAACGCATCAAGGCGGCGCGATCGGGTTGCACTCGGCAAGGCTTGATGGTTTGTTGCCGCTACACGGAGAACGAATGATGCGAGAGCCTGCCGGTCAAGACGAATATGGGTCGACGAACCCCTTCGATCCGGACGACCTGCCGACGTTGAACGCGATCGGTCCGAGCATGGGAAGTGGCAACGATTTCGAGAAATACGCCGTTGCCGTGATCATCGTGTTCGGCGCGCTGATCATTGGCGGGCTGATGGCCGCATCGATGGTCTTCGGGCACCGCAACGGCTTCCTCTTCGCGCTTGGCGGCGCCACGTCCGCCTGGATATCCGGAAACGCGCTGCTGCTCGACCGGCCGCGCATCTACGCGCTGTTCGTCGGCATCGCCGCCTTGATGCTGATTGCCTCCACCATCACGCTGGTCCTGTGACAACCATCGCGGCTATGCGCCAACCCGCTTGAGCAGCGAGCGATCAACCCGAATCGCTACGCTGCTGCAAGTCCATCTCCAGTCTTGCCAACCTCAGTATCCGAGCGCCTCGCCAGAGGCCGCGCGGCTGTCGATGGCGCCGTTATAGCGCGCACCGCCACCCTTCTCGATCTCCGCCAGGCTTTTGCCGCCGGCCAGGATGCCCGCCGCCTGGCCCCAGGTCTGGTCACCGAGATCGAGTTGATAACCCATGCCGGCCAGCAGCTTTTCGGTATCCGGCGACAGCCCGAACGGCTCGATATAGACCTTATCGGGCAGCCACTGGTGATGGATGCGCGGCGCGTCGATCGCCTCCTGGATGTTCATGCCGTGGTCGATGACGTTGACGATGGCTTCCAGCGTGATGGTGATGATGCGCGAGCCGCCGGGGCTGCCGATGACCATGAACGGCTTGCCGTCCTTGGCCACCACGGTCGGGCTCATCGACGATAGCGGCGTCTTCTTCGGCTGGATGGCATTGGCCTCGCCCTGGACCAGGCCATAGAGGTTGGGCACGCCGGGCTTCTGGGTGAAATCGTCCATCTCGTTGTTGAGCAGGATGCCGGTACCATCGGCGACGACGCCGGCGCCGAAGGAGCCGTTCAACGTATAGGTGACCGCGACCGCGTTGCCGTCATTGTCGATGATCGAATAATGCGTCGTTTCCTTGCTCTCGCCAAAGCCCTTCGGCATCAGGTCCTGCGACACGCCAGCCCGGAAGGGGTCGATCTTCTCGCGGGTATCCTTGGCATACCCCTTGTCCAGCAATCTCCCGACCGGATTGTCGACGAAATCGGGATCGCCGAGGGCCGAATTGCGGTCGACATAGGCGTAGCGCATCGCCTCGACCATGACATGCACCGTCTCGGCTGAACCGGCGCCGAGATAGGACAGCGGGTAGCCTTCCAGCACGTTGAGGATTTCGCAGATGATGACGCCACCGGAACTGGGCGGCGGCGAGGAGGTGATCTCGTAGCCGCGATAGGCGCAGGTTATCGGCTTCAGTTCGCGGACCGCGTATTGCTCGAAATCCGGCTTGGCCAGGATGCCGCCCTTGGCGCCACTCGCCTTGATGATGGCGTCGGCGATAGCGCCTTTATAGAATGCATCGGGGCCTTTTTCGGAAATGGCGGCCAGCGAGGCCGCGAGGTCGGGCTGGATCAGCCGCTCGCCGATGCCATAGGGCTTGCCACCGGGTTTCAGGAAGATGGCGGCGGCAGCGGGGTCCTTCGCCAGCCTGTCGGCACTGCCGGCAAAAGAGGCGGCGTCGCCCTGATTGAGGATGAACCCGTCCTTGGCATAGCCGATTGCCGGCGCCATCAGATCCTGTCGGGACAATTTGCCGTATTTTTCGCGCGCCATCTCCAAACCGGCGACGGATCCCGGCACGCCAACGGCGAGGTAACCGTCAAGGCTGGCGCCCTTCACCGGGTTGCCATCCTTGTCGAGATACATGGTCTTGGTCGCCGCCAGCGGCGCCCGTTCGCGGAAATCGAGGAAGGTCGATTTGCCGTCCTTGAAGCGGATGGTCATGAAGCCGCCGCCGCCGATATTGCCGGCATTGGGATAGACGACGGCGAGCGCATAGCCGACGGCAACCGCCGCATCGACGGCATTGCCGCCCTTCTTCAAGACCTCGATGCCGACTTCGGACGCCAGATGCTGTGCCGTCACCACCATGCCGTGCTCGCCCTTGGCCGGCGCCGGCGATGCGGCGAAGACGCTCGTCAACGGCGTCAGGACGAAGGTGATGGAAAGACTGGCGGCGATCAATGTCCGACGGTTGAGAGGCATGGCGGTTCTCCGGGCGGGGATGCGCCTAGAAGAGCCTGTCGGATCAATCGAGTCCATTCACAAATGGTCCCTCACGAAGCAAACCGGTGAGGGGCAATATCGGCTGGAAGTTCGCCTCAGACGATGCCGCCGCTCCCACCGGCGACCGCAGGGCGTTCGGCCGCGACCTTGGCGCGGTAGCCCGCCGCCCGATAGGCGGCGACCGGATCGATGGCGCCGCCGGTCTTCAGGCGGGCCATGGCCAGGATCGGCTCGACATCGGTGCGGTAGGCGGCTTTCAGCGTCTGCGTCGCCATCAGCGCGTCGTTGCTGTCCTGAAACCCTTCGAGCGCCTTGCGGTCGACAAGCAGCGCCTGCGCATAGGCGCGCTGCACTTCGACCGCCGACAGCATCAGGCTTTCGATCGGATCGGTGACGTTGTGGCTCTGGTCGAGCATGTGGGCCGGGTCAAAACCCTCGGCACCCGAAAGCTCCGCATCGACCAGTTCGTTGAAGACAAGGAACAGCCGGTAGGGGTCGATCGAACCGGCATCGAGATCGTCGTCGCCATACTTCGAATCGTTGAAATGGAAGCCGCCGAGTTTTTTGAACTGGATCAGCCGCGACACGATCATCTCGATGTTGACGTTGGGCGCATGGTGGCCGAGGTCGACCAGGCAGAACGCCTTGTCACCCAACTCCCGTGCGATGATGTAATTGGTGCCCCAGTCCTGCACGACGGTGGAATAGAAGGCCGGTTCGTACATCTTGTGTTCGCTGAACAGCTTCCAGTCGGCGGGCAGCCCGGCATAGATCTCCTTCATGGCGTCGAGATAGCGCTCGAACGCCTTGGCGAAATTCACCTGGCCGGGAAAGTTCGAACCGTCGCCGATCCACACCGTCAGCGCCTTGGAGCCGAGCGTCTTGCCGATCTCGATGCATTCGAGATTGTGCTCGACCGCTTGCCGGCGCGTGCCGGCATCGGCATGCGACAGCGAGCCGAATTTGTAGGAGAGTTTCTGGTCCTTCGCATCCGAGAAAGTGTTGGAGTTCATGGCGTCGAAGCCGAGGCCAAAGCGCGAAGCCGCCTGCTTCAGCCGGTTCGGGTCGGCCTTGTCCCACGGAATGTGCAGGGACACGGTCGGCGTCGCCTGCGTCAATTGCCTGATGACGGCGCAGTCCTCGATCTTGTCGAAGATATCGCGCGGCTCGCCGGCACCGGGAAAGCGTGCAAAGCGGGTGCCGCCGGTGCCAACGCCCCAGGACGGGATCGCAACGGCGAATTTCTCGACCTTGTCGCGGATGGCATCGATGGCGATGCCACGGCGGTCGAGGCGTTCGCCGAGCGAGGTGTAGTCGCGCTCGAGACTGGCTTTGCGCGAGGCGTTGTCCTTGTCGACGAGGTCGGCGGAGATGATGGATTCGGACACTGCTATTCCTCCCAAAATGCGTTCAGTCAGCGCTGCCCCTCATCGGCCTGCCGGCACCTTCTCCCCGTAGAACGGGGAGAAGGGAAGCGCTCTGGCGTCCGCTAGCGCGTAAAGCTCTGCGCGTTGCCCGCGTCGACATTGACGATGTTGCCGGTCGACTTGGCCGACATGTCGGAGGCGAAGAAATAGATCGCCTCCGCGATGTCTTCGGGAAACACCGAACGCTTCAGCATCGAGCGCGAGCGATAGTGCTCCTCCAGATCGTCGGTCGACATCTTGTAGGCGGCGGCGCGCTGTTCTTTCCACTCGCCGGTCCAGATCTTCGAGCCGCGCAGCACCGCGTCCGGGTTGACGACATTGACCCTGATCTGCGCTTCCGCGCCCTCCAGTGCCAGGCATCGGGCGAGATGGATCTCGGCGGCCTTGGCGGTGCAGTAGGCGGCGGCGTTAGGCGAGGCGGCAAGTCCGTTCTTGGAGGCGACGAAGACGACGTTGCCGCCGATATTCTGCACGCGGAACAGCCGGAACGCTTCCCGCGAGACCAGGAAATAACCGGTCGACAGGATGTCCATGTTCTTGTTCCACAGCGCCAGCGTCGTCTCCTCGATCGGCGCCGAGGAAGCCAGCCCCGCATTCGACACCAGAATGTCGATGCCGCCGAACTCGACCGCAGTCTCGGCGAAGCCCGAAATGACCTGGTCCTCCGAGGTGACGTTGATCAGCACCGGCCTGACAAAATCCTTGCCATAGGCTTTGGCCAGTTCGTCATTGGCGCTGGCAAGGGCTGTTTCGTCGATGTCGGCCAGCACGACGCAGGCGCCTTCGCGCAGCAGCCGGTTGGCGGTTGCGCGGCCAATGCCGCCGGCGCCACCGGTGACCAGCGCGATCTGGCCGGCAAGCGCCTTCGGCTTCGGCATGCGCTGCAGCTTCAGGTCCTCGAGCAGCCAGTATTCGATGTCGAAGGCTTCCTTTGCGGGCAGGCCGACATAGGACGAGACGGTCGAGGCGCCGCGCATGACATTGATGGCGTTTACATAGAATTCGCCCGAGATGCGCGCCGTCGCCTTGTCGCCGGCGAAGGTGAACATGCCGACGCCGGGCATCAGATAGACGACGGCATTGGGATCGCGGATGGCGGGCGAGTCGGCATGCTTGCAGCTGTCGTAATAGGCCTGGTAGCCGACACGATAGGCCGCCAGGTCGTCGGCGAGGCGCGCAATGACGGCATCGACATCGGGTTTGGCCGGATCGAATTCGATCACCAGCGGACGGATCTTGGTGCGCAGGAAATGGTCAGGGCACGACGTGCCGAGCGCCGCCAGCGGGCGTAGATCCCTGGAGTTGACGAATTCGAGCACGGCGGGCGAATCGTCGAAATGACCGAGCTTGTGGCTCTTTTCCGAGATCAGGCCGCGGATTTTCGGCATCAGTTTTGCCGCGATGGCACGGCGTTCGGCCGCGTCAAGCGACTTGACCACTTCGCCGCCGAAGATGGCGAGGCCCTCGGAGCGGCGCTCGAACCATTCGATCGCCTGATTGATCACCGAGATCGTCGTCTCGTAGCATTCCCGAGGGGTGTCGCCCCAGGTGAACAACCCATGGCTTTCCAGGATGACGCCCTTTGCGGCGGGATGTTCGAGGCAGAATTTCTCCAACCACAGGCCGAGTTCGAAGCCCGGCCGCTTCCACGGCAGCCAGCCGATGGCGTCGCCGAATATCTCCTTGGTCAGCGCCTTGGAATCCTTGGCGGCGGCAATGGCGATGATGGCATCGGGATGCATGTGATCGACAAATGGCTTCGGCACAAAGGCATGCAGCGGCGTGTCGATCGAGGCCGCGCGTGGGTTCAAATTGAACGTACAGTGCGGCAGGAAGCCGACCATTTCGTCCTCGTGCTCAACGCCGCGATAAAGGCCTTTGAGCGCGCGCAGCTTGTCCATGTAAAGGGTGGCAAAGCCGTCGAGCTTGATCGACGCGCTGTCGCCGCCCGAGCCCTTGACCCAAAGCACTTCGACATCCTCGCCGGTGAGCGGGTCTTTCTGCCAGATCTTAGAGGAGGTGTTGCCGCCGCCATAGTTGGTGACGCGCTTGTCGGAGCCAAGCGTGTTCGAGCGATAGACCAGAAGTTCCGGCTCGCTCATCGCTTGAGCCTTGGCCTCGTCCCACAGATTGGCGAGGCGCGCGCCGGTGCGCTTGTCGAGCATATGTAATCCTCCCGAAGGCACGCGAACGGTGCGGCCCATTTGGCCCGAATTTCCACGGAAGCGGCGGGTTTGTCAATCACAAACGATCAAGATCGATCATATTGCACTGCACAATGAAATTATATGATCGGAAATGATTGACACTGCGCGTTTTGGGTGCCTAGATGCTCAGGCAGGGAGGAACCATGCACGAAAAAGAGCGCCACAGGATCATTCTGTCCGCCGTCCAGGAAAAGCCTGTGGTGACGGTGCAGGAGATGGTCGACCTGACGGAGTCCTCCGAGGCGACGATCCGGCGTGACATCGCGGCCCTCCATGTCCAGAAGCGCCTGCGCCGTGTGCGCGGCGGCGCTGAAGCAATCTCGCCGCCGCAGTTCATTGGGCTGGCCGGCCGGCCCTTTTCCGTCAACGAAACGATCAACGCCTCGCAGAAGCGGGCAATCGCCCGTGAAGCGGTCGAGCTGTGCAAGGATGGCGAGCCGATCATCATCAATGGCGGCACCACCACCTTCCAGATGGTGCATTTCCTGACCGGTCGCCGCATGCCGATCTTCACCAATTCGTTCCCGATCGCCGAACACCTGCTCAAGCACTCCAAGAACACGGTGATGCTGTCGGGCGGCACCATTTACCGCGAGCAGAACATCATCCTGTCGCCCTTCGACAATGACGTGACGCGCAACTTCTATGCGCGCCGCATGTTCATGGGCGCGCAGGGGCTCGGCCCGCTCGGCCTGATGGAGGGCGACCCGCTGCTGATCCAGGCGGAGCAAAAACTGATCGACCAGGCCGACGAACTGGTGGTGCTGGTCGATTCCTCGAAATTCCGCAAACGCTCCAGCCTGATCCTGTGCGGCCTGTCGCGCATCGCAACCGTCATTACCGATGACGGCATCGAGGATCGCGAAGCCAAGATGTTAGAGACCGCCGGCGTGACGCTGATCGTCGCCCGCAAGTCGGCAAAGGAAGAATCTTCGCTGCAGGCCTGAGACACTCTCACGCCAGCAGCGGCGATGGAATGCAACGCTCAAGGGAGGATATTCGATGAGCTTCTTGAAGAAATTGATGGTGACGGCTGCATTCTCAGCCGCCATGTTCGTGAATGCGGCCTATGCCGAGAACGTCAAGATCGCACTGGTGGTGAAGTCGCTCGGCAACGGCTTCTTCGATGCCGCCAACAAGGGCGCCGAGGAGGCGGCCAAGGAACTCGGCGATGTCGACATCATCTACACCGGCCCGACCAAGGCGACCGCCGAAGCGCAGATCGAGGTGGTCAATTCGCTGATCGCCCAGAAGGTCAACGCCATCGCCATTTCGGCCAATGACGCCGACGCGCTGGTGCCGGTGCTGAAGAAGGCGATGGAACGCGGCATCACCGTCATCTCCTGGGATTCGGGCGTGGCCAAGGAAGGCCGCCAGCTTCACCTCAACCCGTCCGACACCGGACTGATCGGCGAGACCATCATCAAGCTTGCCGCCGATTACCTGCCGGAAGGCGGCGAAGTCGCCATCCTGTCGGCCTCCTCGACCGCCACCAACCAGAACGCCTGGATCGATGCGGCCAAGAAAATCCTGCCGGAGAAGTTCCCCAAGATCAAACTCGTCGCCACCGTCTATGGCGATGACGATTCGGCCAAGAGCACGGACGAGGCCAAGGGCCTGTTAAAGTCCTATCCGAACCTCAAGGCGATCATCGCGCCGACCACCGTCGGCGTCGTCGCCGCCGCCCAAGTCGTCACCGATGAGAACCTGATCGGCAAGGTCAATGTCACCGGTCTGGCGCTGCCGTCCGAGTTCAAGAAGTTCATCGACAACGGCGCCAGCCAGGCGGTTGCGCTGTGGAACCCGATCGACCTCGGCTATTCGGCCGTCTATCTCGCCCACGATCTGGCGGTGAAGAAGGAAGAGGCCAAGCCCGGTGCCACGCTGTCGATCGGCCGCGTCGGCAAGGTCACGCTCGACGACTCCAACTCGGCCGCGATGGCTCCGCCCTTCCAGTTCGACAAGTCGAACATCGAGAAGTTCTCCAAGATCTATTGATCTGGACGCTCGCACCACCCTCCCCCTTGTGGGGAGGGTCGGCGAGCCGGCTTCGCGAAGCGATGCAAGCGAGACGGGGTGGGGTGGCGACATCTCCATGTGCCAGGACCTTGATATGCTAGTAGACTCCCACCCCGCTCACGTTGTTCGCGACCCTCCCCACAAGGGGGAGGGTAAGGCGGCTCCACTCCTGACGCTGTCCGGCATCTCCAAGAGCTTTCCCGGCGTGCGCGCGCTGCACAATGTCAGCGTGTCGCTCTATCCGGGCCAGGTGACCGCGCTGATCGGTGAGAACGGCGCCGGCAAGTCGACCCTGGTCAAGATCATGACCGGCATCTACCAGCCCGACACCGGCACGATCAGCATCGACGGCCAAGCCGTCACCCTGCCCAGCGCGCACGCAGCTTTCGGACACGGCGTCACCGCCATCCACCAGGAAACCGTGCTGTTCGACGATTTGACGGTTGCCGAGAACATCTTTCTTGGCCACGCCCCGCGCACGCGTTTCGGCACCATCGACTGGCGCACGATGCGCAAAAACGCGCGCGAAGTGCTCGACACCATGCACGCGAGTCATATCCACGCCGACGCCCGGCTGAAGGACCTCGGCATCGCCAACAAGCATTTGGTCGCCGTGGCGCGGGCCATGTCGATTGACGCTCAGATCGTCATCATGGATGAGCCGACCGCCGCCCTTTCGATGAAGGAGATCGAGGAGCTTTTCCTGCTGATCGAATTCCTCAAAAGCGAAGGCAAGGCGATTCTGTTCATCAGCCACAAGTTCGACGAAATCTATCGCATCGCCGACCGCTACACGGTGTTCCGCGATGGCGAGATGGTCGGCGAAGGCCTGATCAAGGATGCCGGCCAAAGCCAGATCGTGCGCCTGATGGTCGGCCGCGCCGTCGACCATATCTTTCCGCAGCGCAAGGCTGAGATCGGCGCGCCGGTGCTTTCCGTTTCCGGCCTGTCGCATCCGACCGAGTTCAACGACATCGGTTTCGAACTGCACAAGGGCGAAATCCTCGGTTTCTACGGCCTTGTCGGCGCCGGGCGCAGCGAGGTGATGCAGGCGATATCGGGCATAACCCGCACATCAGCCGGCACGATCATGCTGGAAGGCAAGGTGATCGCGCCGAAATCGGCGGCGGATTCGATCGATGCGGGCATCGTCTATGTGCCGGAAGAGCGCGGCAAGCAGGGCGTGGTGATCGGCCTGCCGATCTTCCAGAACGTCTCGCTGCCTTCGCTCAAGCGTACCTCCAGATCCGGCCTGCTGCGGCTGTCGGAAGAATTCGCGCTCGCCCGCTCCTATACCGAGCGGCTCGACCTGCGCGCCTCCTCGCTCAGCCAGGATGTCGGCACGCTGTCGGGCGGCAATCAGCAGAAGATCGTCATCGCCAAATGGCTGGCGACGGCGCCCAAGGTGATCATCCTGGACGAGCCGACCAAGGGCATCGACATCGGCTCCAAGGCCGCCGTGCACGGCTTCATGGCCGAGCTGGTGGCGCAGGGCCTGTCGGTGATCATGGTGTCGTCGGAACTGCCGGAAATCCTCGGCATGTCCGACCGTGTCATCGTCATGCGCGAGGGTCTCGTCGCGGCGGTCTACGACAACAAGGGGCTGGACGCCGAGACGCTGGTCAGGACGGCAGCAGGGATCGCGGCATGAAAGCCTTTCTTAAATACCGTGAAATCTGGCTGTTCGCGGCCATCGTCGTGCTGATCGGGCTGATCTCGACGCGCTTCCCGGCCTTTGCCGACCCCGTCAATTTGCGCCAGGTGTTCAACGATACCTCGATCCTGATGATCCTGGCGCTGGGCCAGATGGTTGTCATCCTGACCCGGTCGATCGATCTGTCGATGGCGTCCAACCTCTGCTTCACCGGCATGGTGGTGGCGATGCTGAACGCCGCGCATCCGGCAATCCCGATCCCGCTGCTGATTGGCATCGCCCTGGTCGTCGGCTTGGTGCTCGGCGCCATCAACGGCCTGTTGGTCTGGCGGCTGAACATCCCTTCGATCGTGGTGACATTGGGCACGCTGACCATCTATCGCGGCGCCACCTTCGTCCTGTCAGGCGGCGCCTGGGTCAATGCCGACAAGATGAGTCCGGACTTCATCGGCTTCCAGCGGGCGGCGTTCCTCGGCATTCCGGTGCTGTCCTGCATCGCCATCCTGGTCATCGTGCTGTTCTTCGTCCTGATGACGCGCACCGCGCTCGGCCGCTCGATCTATGCCATCGGCGTCAACCCGACGGCTTCGGTCTATGCCGGCATCGATGTCGGCAGGACGAAATTCATCGTCTTCTGCATCTCCGGCATGATCGGCGGACTTTCCGGCTATCTCTGGATCTCCCGCTATGTGATCGCCTCGGTCGAGGTCGCCAACGGCTATGAGCTCAACATCATCGCCGCCTGCGTCATCGGCGGCATCTCGATCGCCGGCGGCATCGGTTCGGTGGGCGGCGCGGTGCTCGGTGCGCTGTTCCTCGGCATCATCTCCAACGCACTGCCGGTCATCAACATCTCGCCCTTCTGGCAGATGGCGATCTCGGGCAGCGCCATCATTCTGGCTGTCGTGCTTAACGCGCGCGGCGAACGCCGGCAGGGCCGCATCATCCTGCGGAAAGTAGAGGCGGCATGACCGAAATCCCGGCCCCGCGCCACATTCCCGACCGACTCGACAAGCCGTTTCGTTCGGCGATCTTTTCCTGGGAAGCGCTGCTGGTCGTGGTGGCGGTCGCCATCTTCGCCATCAACAGCTTAGCCTCGCCGTATTTCCTCGACCCGTATTCGCTGTCCGATCTCACCTTCAACTTCACCGAGAAGGGTCTGATCGCCTTCGCCATGGCGCTGCTGATCATTTCGGGTGAGATCGACCTGTCGGTGGCCGCCATCATTGCGCTGGCCTCGACCATGATGGGCATGGCGGTGCAGGCCGGCGCCGGCACGCCGGTGCTGGTGCTGATCGGCATCGTCGTCGGGCTCGGCTGCGGCGCCTTCAACGGGCTGCTGGTGACGAGGCTCGGGCTGCCCTCGATCGTCGTCACTATCGGCACGATGAGCCTGTTTCGCGGCATCGCCTTCATCATCCTCGGCGACCAGGCCTACAAGGGTTATCCCGAAAGCTTCGCGTTTTTCGGCCAGGGCTATATCTGGTGGGTGGTGTCGTTCGAGCTAGTGCTCTTCCTGATCGCGGCCGTCGTTTACTGGTTCTTGCTGCACCGCACGAGTTTCGGCCGCCGTGTCTTTGCCATCGGCTACAGCCCGGTGGCGTCGCAGTTCTCTGGCGTGCGCGTCGGCCGCACCAAGTTCATCCTGTTCTGCCTGACCGGGCTGATGTCGGGCATCGCCTCGGTGCTGATCACCTCGCGGCTCGGTTCGACGCGGCCCTCGATCGCACAGGGCTATGAACTCGAAGTCATCACCATGGTGGTGCTCGGCGGCGTCAGCATCCTCGGCGGCGCCGGCAGCATTCTGGGCGTCGTGCTCGCAGCCTTCATCATGGGGCTGGTGACCTTCGGCCTTGGCCTGCTCAACGTGCCCGGCATCGTCATGTCGATCTTCATCGGCCTGCTGCTGATCATCGTCATCGCTCTGCCGATCGTCTGGCGGCGGCTGCTCGGAGGACGCTGATGCCGCAGAAATACGCGTTCAAGATGAAGCTGAAGCCCGGCCTGAAGGCCGAGTACAAGAAGCGCCACGACGAGATCTGGCCGTCGCTGGTATCACTGCTGAAGCAGGCCGGCGTCTCCGATTATTCCATCCATCTCGACGAGGAGACGAGCATTCTGTTCGGCGTGCTGTGGCGGCGAGACGACCACGGCATGGACGACCTGCCGAAGCATCCGGTGATGCAGCGTTGGTGGACCCACATGGCCGACATCATGGAAACCAGGCCGGACAACGAACCGGTGGCCGTGCCGTTGGAAACCGTGTTCCATATGGCATGAGTGCGATGCGCCATATTGCCGTCATCGACATCGGCAAGACCAACGCCAAGGTCGCGTTCGTCGACCTCGTGACGTTGAGCGAGGTGGCGTTGCGCCGCATGGCCAATGCGCCGGTGCGGCAGGCGCCCTATCCGCATCATGATGTCGAAGCGCTGTGGACGTTCATCCTCGACAGCCTTGCCGGCCTCAACCGCGAACAGCGCATCGACGCCATTTCGATCACGACCCATGGCGCGACGGGCGCACTGGTCGACGCCGCGGGCGATCTGGTGCTGGCGGTGCTCGACTATGAATTCGATGGCCCCGACAGGCTGGCCGTGGATTATGATGCGATTAGGCCGCCCTTCGCCGAGACCGGCACGCCGCGCTTGCCGCTCGGCCTCAATCTCGGCGCGCAATTCTTCTGGCAACAGAAAAGCTTCCCGGCGGAATTCGCCAAGGCCGCCGCGATGCTGATGTACCCGCAATACTGGGCCTTGCGCCTGACCGGCGTCGCCGCCAATGAGGTGACCTCGCTCGGCTGCCACACTGATCTGTGGAACCCATGGACGGCGGATTTTTCATCATTGGTCGACAGGCTGGACTGGCGCTGGCTGATGGTGCCGGTGCGGCCAGCCAGTGATCGCCTCGGCCCGATCCTGCCCGCGCTTGCCGTGCGAACCGGCCTTGACCCGCAAACGCCGGTCTTCTGCGGCCTGCACGATTCCAACGCCTCGTTGCTGCCGCATCTTCTCTCCGACAAACCGCCTTTCTCCGTCGTCTCGACCGGCACCTGGGTGGTGTCGATGGCGGTTGGCGGCAAACAGATTGCGCTGGATGCGGCACGCGACACGCTGGTCAATGTCAACGCACTCGGCAGTCCCGTCCCCTCGGCACGCTTCATGGGTGGCCGCGAGTTTTCCATGCTGACGAAGGACCAGCCGGAGCAGTGGAGCGAAGATGATGTCGGCGCCGTGCTGATGCAGAAGGTGCTGCTGCTGCCATCGACCCAGCAAGGGTCGGGGCCGTTCCCGCATCAGACCGCGACATGGCTCAACGCCGACGGGATGAAAAGTGGCCAGCGCTTTGCCGCCATCTCATTCTATCTGGCGCTGATGACGGCGACCTGCCTCGACCTGATCGGTGCCGACGGCCCGACTACTGTCGAAGGCCCCTTTGCCCGCAACCGGCTCTTTGTCGGCATGCTAGCAGCCAGCACGGGACGCGCCGTCGTTGCGTCCGAGGCCGCCACCGGCACCAGCATCGGCGCTGCCTTGCTGGCAACGGATCAACTGACGGCGCAGGGCAAAGGCGAAAGAATGGAGCCGCCGGCCGACCCGGCCTGGGCCGACTACGCCAACGCCTGGCGCGCGGCGGTCGAAGCGCAGGGCCAGGGTCTATCTGATTGAGCATGATCTCGGACAAACGGTTTCCGTTTGTCCGAGGAAACCGAAACCCACTTTTCGGGATCATGCTCAGCTACAAAATCCGCTTGCCGAAGGCCGACATGACGAAGTTGACGACATCGGTGCCGATCCGGGGCTTCAGAGCCGCGGTCAGGCCGGAAACATCCATCGACAGCAGTCCGCCGGAGAGCGCGATCGCCTCCATCGCCTGATGCGTCTCGCGCACGGTGAGCCCGCCGGAGCCCGCCGCCCAGCCTGCGAATTCGGTAGCGGTAGGCGAGTAACTGACATGGAAGCCTTGCGTGCCGGAGGTGGCGACGCGGATCGCCTCATGCATCAGGTCGCGCATGCCCATGGCGTCGATGTCGGTCATGGTGAAGGCGGAGACGCGCGAATCCTTCAGCACCCGTGCCTCGGCCGGATCGGCGTGGCGCAAGCCGACGATGACGACATTCTCCGGCGACAGCTGCGGCTGCAGCGCGCCCGCCTTGTGGTCGAGGCCGAGGGTACGCGCCAGCACCGAGCCTTCCGGCAGGTCGATGCCATCCTCGTCCTCGGGCATCAGGGCGGCGATGGAATCGATCCAGATCAGGCCGAAGGAATGCGTCGCGCGCGCCGTTGCGGTCAGCGCCTTGTGCGCGATGCGACGGTCGGCGCCGGCGGCAAGCCGAATCAGCCCCGATGGCGGCCGCTCGACATCGGCCAACTCGATGACGTCGAAATTCATCGCTTCCAGCCGCGCGCCGGTGCCTTCCCGGGCGAGGATGCCGGCAGCCCCTTGCTCGGCCGTGATCTGCACCATCTTGCGACCGGAAAAGTCCTCGACGTCGTGCATCGGGGCCTTCTCGACATATTCCGAGGTCATCGCCAGCAGCATGGCGCCATAGCTCATGCGGAAGGCGACACGGTCGCCGACGGCCGGCGGCGGATCGGCATCGGCGACATCCAGCAGCAGATGGTCGCTGGAGGCACCGAGCACCCGTATCCCCTTGGCGATCGGTGTCAGGCCTTCCACCAGCACGTCCTCGCGGCCGATATTGGCAATGGCGCGCAGCCTGTCGCCCTGGTCGGGGAAGACCGGCTGGTTGCCGAAGGCGTCGTAGCCGGATTGGCCGATCGGCCGTGACGGCTTGAGCTTGACCTCGATGATGTCGCTGGTCAGCCGGCAGGCATCGGGTTCCAGCTCGGCCCAAGGCGTGTCGCGGAAGGTTTCGACGCCGCCTTGCAGGATCGCCTCGCCGACCCGCAGATTGTTGATGCCGGCCGGCAGTCTGCCTTCGAGCAGCAGCGGCAGCGACGACGAGGCGCCGCCGGAGATCACGTCGAGGCTCTTGCCGGACAGGCGCTCGGTCTTGTAGGCATGGGCGACGAGCTGGCCGAGATTATCCGGCGTCGGCATGATGGCGCCGAAGCAGCCGAGATTCGTACCGATGCCGGCGATGCGCACCCCTTTGAACCGCAGGATCTGCTCGACCGTCGGGATCAGGTCGTTCGGCCAGATGCCTTCGCGGAGATCGCCGAGGTCGATCATCAGCATGATGTCGTGGATCCGGCCCATGCGCTCGGCGATGCGCGAAATCTCGCGAATGGTGCTCAATTCCGACTGCAGGCTGATGTCGACGGTGCGCACCACCTCCTCGACACGCGCCATGGGCGGGCTGCGCAACAGCATGATCGGCGCGTTGATGCCGCTGTCGCGCAGCCGGCGGATGTTTTCGAAGCGGGATTCTGCGATGCCGGCGACACCGCCGCGCAGCATGGCGCGCGCCACTTGCGGCATGCCGCAAGTGCCCTTGGTGACGCCGAAGACCTTGATGCCCGAGAGCGCGCAGCGCTCGACGATCGTGCGCGCATTGCGCTCGATGCGGCCAAGGTCGATGGCGACTTGCGGTCCCGACATCCTAGCCTCCGTAGACCAGCCCTTGCGGGTCGATCTCCGGCTTGCGGCCGGCGACGAGATCCGCAAGGAACTTTCCCGAGCCGCAGGCCATGGTCCAGCCGACGTGGCCGTGGCCGGTGTCGAGATAGAGATTCTCATAGCGTGCCTTGCCGATGACCGGCACCGAGTTCGGCATCATCGGCCGCAGGCCTGCCCAGAGCTCCGCCTTCTTCTCGTCGAAGGCGCCGGGGAACAGATCCTTGCCGGTCCTGAACATGGCGGCGAAATCGCTTGGCTTGTGCGAGCGGTCGAAACCGGTAAATTCGGCGGTCGAAGCCAGTCGCAGCCGGTTGCCCAGCCTGGAATAGGCGATCAACTGATCCTCGTCGGCGCCGCCCATGGTCGGACCCTTGCTCTCGTCCTCCAGCGAAATGGTCGCGGTATAGCCCTTCACCGGATAGACAGGCAGGTCGATGCCGTAGCGGCGGCCGAGCAGGCCGCTTTCCGGTCCCATCGAGATGACCACGGCATCGCCGGCGACCGGTCCGGCCGAAGTCATCACCGCGCGCACCCGGTCGCCCTCGATGTCTAGACCCTCGACCGTGGTGCCGCAGAGAAATTTCACGCCGAGCTTTTCGGCTGAATAGGCGGCGAGTTTTTCCACGAACTGCCGGGAATCGCCGGTCTGGTCTATCGGCGAATAGACGCCGCCGGCGATCTTTTCCTTCACGCCGGCAAGACCCGGTTCAAGCTCGACCAGCCGCTCGCGGCCGACGATCTCGATCGGCAGGCCATGCTCGGCCAGATAGCGATAATTGTCGGTGCCGGTGTCGAGACTGTGCTGCGAGCGGAAGAAATAGAGGATGCCCTTCTTGCGCTCGTCATAGTGAATGCCGGTATCGGCGGAGATGGCGTTGATGCAGTCGCGCGAATAGAGCGCCAGGCGCAACTTGACCCGGCTGTTGGCGCGCAGGCGCTCTTTCGTGCACTGGCGCAGGAAGCGCAGGCTCCAGGCGAGGAAATAGGGATCGAAGCGCAGCCTGACCTTGATGCCGAGATCATGGTTGTAGAGCGCGCGCAGGAATGTCTTCAGGGCCGCCGGCGAGGCCCAGGCGGTGGCGTCCCCCGGCGACACCAGACCGGCGTTCGACTGGCTGGTGCCGCGAGCCGGCGCCGGATGGCGCTCGATCACGGTGACCTCGTGCCCGTCGCTGGCCAGATAGAAGGCGGCCGCCGTACCGACGACACCGGCCCCGAGCACCGTTATTTTCATGCCATCCCCCAAAAGCTCCTCGCGGCGCAGCGCCTCCATGCCGTGCCGCGAATGCCTTCAATAGCGCTTCACCGCCCGCCTTGCGAGCCCTTGGGAGAACCCGGCTCAGCCCCGAGCGGAGTTCTTGCCGGTCAGGATGCGCTCCCAGGCGAGCGCGTCGGCAACGATCTGGTCGAGATCGTCGCGTTGCGGGGTCCAGCCGAGTTCCGCGCGGGCGAGATCCGAATTGGCAACCACCGCCGCGGCGTCGCCGGGACGACGATCGCCCATCTTCACCTCGAAATCATGGCCAAAGGCGCGCCGCACGCTGTCGATGACCTCCAGCACCGAGTAGCCATGGCTGTAGCCGCAATTGGCGACGAGGCTTTGTCCCCCGGCGCGCAGCCGCTGCAGGGCCAGACGATGCGCCGCCGCCAGGTCGCTGACATGGATATAGTCGCGCATGCAGGTGCCGTCCGGCGTCGGATAATCGGTGCCGAACACCTGCATGAACGGCCGCTTGCCGAGCGCCGTCTCGCAGGCGACCTTGATCAGATGGGTGGCGCCCGGCGTCGACTGCCCGGTGCGGCCCTTCGGGTCGGCGCCGGCGACGTTGAAGTAGCGCAGCGCGGTATAGCGCAGGCCGTGCGCGATCGCCGCATCGCGCAGCATCCATTCGCTCATCAGCTTGGACAGGCCATAGGGCGATTCCGGGGCCAGACGGGCGTCCTCGCGCACTGGCTCCAGTCCGGCGCCGCCATAGACGGCCGCGGTCGAGGAAAAGATGAAATTGGGCACGCCCTCGCGCACCGCGGTTTCGATCAGCGTGCGCGTCTTGCTGGTGTTGTTCTCATAATAACTGAGCGGGTCGGCGACCGATTCCGGGACCACGATCGAGCCGGCGAAATGGATGATCGCGTCGACCTTGTTTTCCCGGATGATCGAGCCGACCAATTCCTTGTCGGCGACATCGCCAACCACCAGCTTCGCCTCCGGCGCCACCGCCCATTCGAAGCCGGTCGAAAGACGGTCGAGAACGACCACGCTCTCGCCGGCATCCAGCAGCTCCCAGACCATGTGACTGCCGATATAACCGGCGCCGCCTGTTACCAAAACTGTCATCCGCGACCTCGCATCTCAAGATTTATCGGAAACTGTCTCAACCCCCGCCTTACTGGAAAGCCTGCCGCCTGGCCATTACAACTCATGGTAACCGGCATCGCCGGTATGTGGCATCGTCCTGAAACAAAGTTGATCCACATCAAGGGAATAGGCCACGATCCGTGGTCGTTAGGAACAGGTCCGGGGCGTGGCATTTTGACCAAGAAGGCCCGGTGGACGACCAATAGGGCAATGATTATGATCCCGCGCAAAAATTGGGAAGCCGACATGAACTATCAGCGGTTCTTCGAGGAAGCGATCGACCAGCTCCACGCAGAGCGTCGCTATCGCGTCTTCGCCGACCTCGAGCGTATCGCGGGCAAGTTTCCGCGCGCCATCTGGCGTTCCAACGGCCGCGCCGAGGAAATCACCGTCTGGTGCTCCAATGACTATCTCGGCATGGGCCAGCATCCCGACGTCATCGCCGCGTTCCAGAATGCGGCCGGCAAGATGGGTTCGGGCGCCGGCGGCACCCGCAACATTTCCGGCACCAGCAACCCGCTGGTCGAGCTCGAACTGGAGCTCGCCGACCTGCACGACAAGGAAGCGGCACTCGTCTTCACCTCCGGCTTCGTTTCCAACGAAGCGTCGATCTCGACCATCGCGCGGCTTTTGCCCAATTGCCTGATCATCTCGGACGAACTTAATCACGCCTCGATGATCGAAGGCGTGCGGCGCTCGGGCGCCGAGAAGAAGATCTTCCGCCACAATGACGTCGCGCACCTGGAAAGCCTGCTGCAGGCGGCGGGCCGCGAACGCGCCAAGCTGATCGTCTTCGAAAGCGTCTATTCGATGGATGGCGACATCGCGCCGATCAAGCAGATCGTCGAACTCGCCGAACGCTACAACGCCATGACCTATATCGACGAAGTGCATGCCGTCGGCATGTACGGACCACGCGGCGGCGGCATCACCGAGCGCGAAGGCCTGACCGACCGCATCGACATCATCGAAGGCACGCTCGCCAAGGCATTCGGCACGCTCGGCGGCTACATCACCGGCACCAGTGCCGTGATCGACGCGGTGCGCTCCTATGCGCCGGGCTTCATCTTCACAACGGCGCTGCCGCCGGCGATCGCGGCTGCCGCGACCACGTCGATCCGCCATCTCAAGCGCTCGCAGGCCGAGCGCGACGCCCAGCAACAGCAGGCCGCGAGGACCAAGCAGATCCTCTCTGCCGCCGGCCTGCCAGTGATGGAATCGGCCACCCATATCGTGCCGGTCCTGGTTGGCGATCCGGAACTCTGCAAGATGGCCAGCGACCGCCTGCTCGGCGTTCACGGCCTTTACATTCAGCCGATCAACTACCCGACCGTGCCGCGCGGCACCGAGCGGCTGCGCATCACGCCGACGCCGTTCCACTCCGATGCACTGATCGCCGAGTTGCAGGACGCTCTGGTCGAGACCTGGGATGCGCTCGGCATTCCCTATGGCTCCGCCGGTCGGCCGTCCGTGGCCAAGAGCGACCGGATCATTCCCCTGCTGGTGCCCAAGTCGGGCGGCTGAAGCCGTTTGAAACTCTACTCCGGCGGCCATCTGACACAGTTTTCTGCGCTTCCGCCGCTCACGGACCCAAATGTCCGCTACGCTCCGGTTCTCGAAAACCGCGCCAGTTGACTCACCGGAGCGACTTTCAATCCGGCTTCAGGGCATCAAACAGTCTTCATCCAATTCGCCAGACGATGCGCCGCTTCCTCGATCTGGTCGAGGCGGCGGTGGAAACACAGCCTGAGGAAGGCTTCGCCGCCGGGGCCGAAGGCGGTGCCGGGAGCCAGGCCGACATTGGCCTTGTCGACAATGTCGAAGGCAGCAGTGCGTGAATCTGTGATGCCGTCGACCGTGAAGAACAGATAGAACGCGCCTTGCGGCACGGTGAACCGGGCGCGGCCCGTGTCGCCGAGAATACCGCAGACCAGGTCGCGCGCCTTGCGTGCCCGCTCCACTTGTTCGGCAATAAAGGCATCGCCTTCGTCAAGTGCGGCAACCGCGCCGCGCTGCATGAACTGCGCGACGCCGGAGTTGGAATACTGGATCAGGTTCTCGAACACTTGCTGCAAGGCGGGATGGGTCTTGATCCAGCCGACGCGCCAGCCGGTCATCGCCCAGTTCTTGGAAAAACTGTTGACGAACAGGATGCGGTCTTCCGCCGTGGCGATGTCGAGGAAGGACGGCGCACGGCCGTGGCTATAGTGGAACAGCGAATAGATCTCGTCGGCGATGATCCAGAGGTTCTTCGCGCGCGCCAGATCGAGGATCGCCTGCAAGGTCTCGTGATCGGCGGTCCAGCCGGTCGGGTTCGACGGCGTGTTGATGAACAGCGCCTTTGTGCGCGGCGTGATCGCCGCCGCGATCTTTTCAATGTCGCAGGACCAGCCATTGCCGGAATGGTCGAGCGTGACAGCCACCGGAACGGCCCCCGATATCGCCGCCGCGGCGTCGAAATTCGGCCAGGCCGGCGACAGATAGATGACCTCGTCGCCGGCACCGGCGAGCGCGTCGAGTGCCAGCTGGATGGCGTGCATGCCGGACCCGGTGACAATGAACTGCTCCTCGGGAAACGTCTTGCCGAAATGCCTGGCATAGTAGCGGGAAAGCGCCTGCCTGAGATCGGGGATGCCCCTCTGCCAAGTGTAGAACGTCTCGCCGCCGGCCAGCGCCTTTGACGCGGCATCGGCGATGAACGAAGGCGTCGGCAGGTCGCCCTCACCGGCCCAGAGCGGGATCATGCCCTCGCGCAGGCGGCCGTAATTGACGACGGCGACAATGCCGCTTTCGGGCGCGGCGCGGGCTTCGGCGCGAAGGCTGTCGATCAGGGTCATGGGCGGGTCCGTTCCGATCTCGGGCGTTGATCAGCGCTCCTTACCAGATGCGAAAACAGAAAACCCCGGCCGTGAACGACCGGGGTTTTGGTCCAGAAGAACCTGATCTGTCTATCTCTTGGCGAGCAGGTCGCGAATTTCGGTGAGCAGCGCGACATCGGCGGGCGGGGGAGCGGTCGGTGCGGCGGGCTTCTCGCGCTCAAGCCGCTTGCGCATGTTGTTCACCCCCTTGACCATCAGGAAGATGATGAAAGCAAGGATGATGAAGTTCAGCGCGACGGTTATGAAACTGCCATACGCGAAAACAGCACCTTGCTTTTTGGCGTCCACCAGCGAGGTGGCGTTGACGGCCGAGGAGAGCCCCAGGAAATAGTTGTTGAAGTCCTGGCCGCCGAAAATCGCGCCGACGATCGGCATGATGATGTCGTTTACGAGGGAATCGACGATCTTGCCAAAGGCCGCGCCGATGATGACGCCGACCGCAAGGTCCATCACATTGCCCTTGGAAATGAATTCCTGGAACTCTTTCAGCATTCGACCCTCCTTGTCATGACCGAGCTGCCGTTTCCCGTCCTCAGGCATCGACCTAAGAACAAACATAACAAAAACCTCCGGCTGCAACATCGGCAAAAAGCAGAAAGCAACCGGTTTCCCGTTACCCGACGGCCATCCGTTAAAGCGCGTCACGCCGTGCTTTGAGCCTTTTGTTTTTGTGCATGCCGTTGCCCAAAGCTGCTGCGATCTTTGGTCGACATGCATCGGAATCACAGCCTTCATGCACCCAAAGCCGTGATGGACTCGGAAGCCAAGCTGTGATTGCGTCTGGGCAAGCCGGGTTGAAATTCGGCAAAGGGAGGATATTGCCGGCGTGCAGGGCTTGTTCATCGTCATCATCGCGATCGCCTATGTGACGCTGCTGTTCGCCATCGCCAGCCTGGGCGACCGCCGCTCGGCCATTTCCGAGCCAAGCCGGGCCCGGCCCTTCATCTACGCGCTCAGCCTCGCCATCTACTGCACGTCCTGGACGTTCTTCGGCTCGGTAGGCCTCTCCTCCGAACGCGGCCTCGAATTCCTCGGCATCTATACCGGCCCGGTGCTGGTATTCGTGTTCGGCTTTCCTCTGCTCAACCGCATCGTGCGGCTGGCCAAGACCGAGAAGATCACCTCGATCGCCGACTTCCTCGGCGCCCGCTACGGCAAGAGCTTCACTGTCGCGGCGATCGCCACGCTCATCGCCACCATCGGCGCCGTGCCTTATATCGCGCTGCAGTTGAAGGCGATTTCCGGTTCGGTCAGCCTGATGGTCGAGCACTATACGGGATCGCCGCCCTCCTTCGATCCCTTCGTCAGCGACATCTCGCTGGTCGTCGCCATGCTGCTGGCGCTGTTTGCGGTGCTGTTCGGCACGCGCCACGCCGACGCAACCGAACACCAGGACGGGCTGGTGCTGGCGGTGGCGGCCGAAACCGTGGTCAAGCTTGCCGCCTTCCTGGCGATCGGCCTGATGGTTACCTTCCTGATCTTCGGCGGCCCAGGCGACATATTCGACAAGCTCGCCCAGAATGCGCAGGTTCGGCAGGCGATGAGCTACAACACCTCGCTGGCCACCTGGCTGGTCCTGACTTGCCTGAGCGGTTTTGCCATCATCATGCTGCCGCGGCAGTTCTACGTCACCATCGTCGAGAACCGTGGCGAGGCCGAACTGCGCACCGCGACATGGGTGTTTCCGCTCTACCTCGTGGCGATCAATCTGTTCGTGCTGCCGATCGCCTTCGCCGGCCTGTCGCTGGTCGGCACTGGAACCAGCAGCGACCTCTACGTGCTGTCGTTGCCTCTGTTCACCGGCCATGACGTGCTGGCGATGGCAGCCTTCATCGGCGGGCTGTCGGCGGCGACCGCCATGGTGATCGTCGAAAGCGTGGCGCTGTCGATCATGATTTCCAACGACCTCGTCATTCCGCTGTTCGTACGCCGCCTGCTCAAGACATCGACTTCCGAGAACGAAGACTGGTCGACGCTCATCCTCAACGTGCGGCGCGGGGCGATCTTCATCCTGCTGTTCATCGCCTTCCTCTACTATCGCGAGAGCACCAACAGCGTGCGCCTGTCGTCGATCGGCCTGATGTCGTTCGCCGCCATCGCCCAGTTCGCACCCGCCCTGATCGGCGGACTGATCTGGCGCGGCGCCAATGGCCGGGGTGCAGCGCTGGGCATGGTCGCCGGCATCCTCGTCTGGGGCTACACACTGCTGTTTCCATCGCTTGCCGCGCCCGATACCGGCATCATCGTGCACGGGCTGTTCGGCTTCGAGGCCTTGCGGCCGCAGGCGCTGTTCGGCACCGTCGCCGAACCGCTGAACCATGGCGTATTGTGGAGCCTGTCGATCAACGCGGTGTTCTTCGTGCTGGGTTCCCTCTCGCGCGCGTCGGTGCCGCTGGAGCGCATCCAGGCGTCGATCTTCGTGCCGCGCGATGCCAGCCCGATGCCCAGCCTGCGCCGCTTTCGCACCGCCATCACCGTCAACGACCTCAAGGATACGATCGGGCGCTATCTCGGCGTCGAGCGCACCGAGCGCTCCTTCCAGTCGTTCGAAAAGACCAACGGCACCTCGCTGCACGGCAACGAGCAGGCGAGTATGGACATCATCCGCTTTTCCGAGCAACTGCTGGCCAGCGCCGTCGGCTCCTCCTCGGCACGGCTGATCCTGTCGCTGCTGTTTCGGCGCCACGACCGCGAATCCAGGGATGCCTTCCGCTTGCTCGACGACGCCACCGAGGCGCTGCAGCACAACCGCGACCTGCTGCAGATCGCGCTCGACCAGATGGAACAAGGCATCACCGTCTTCGACCGCGACTTCCGCCTGATCTGCTGGAACCGCCAGTACCGGGCGCTGTTCGACCTGCCCGACGAGATGGGCCAGGTCGGCGTCTCGCTCGACCGCATCCTGCGCCATCTTGCCGAGCGCGGCGACATTCCGGCAGAGCAGCGCGTGGCAATGCTCAACCGGCTGACCAGTTTCGTCAGCCCGTGGCAGATGGAGTTGAAGACCAGCGGCCGCATCCTGGAGCTGCGCTCCAACCCGATGCCGGACGGCGGCATCGTCGCCACCTATGCCGACATTTCCGGACGGGTCGAACAGGATCTGGCGCTGAAACGCGCCAATGAATCGCTGGAGCAGCGCGTCAAGACCCGCACCATCGAGCTGACTAGGGTCAACGAGGAGTTGACCCGGGTCAACGAGGAACTGGCGCAGGCGCAGATGCTGGCCGAGGAGGCCAATCTGGGCAAGACGCGCTTCCTCGCCGCCGCCGGCCACGACATCCTGCAACCGCTGAACGCTGCCCGGCTTTATTGTTCGTCGCTGATCGAGAAAGCCGGCAAGGGGCCTGCCGGCAAGGCAGCGGTCAACATCGAATCTTCACTGGAATCGGTCGAGACCATTCTCGGTGCCGTGCTCGACATCTCCCGCCTCGATGCCGGTGCGATGAAGCCGGACGATAGCGCCTTCAACCTCGACGGGCTGCTGCGCCAGATCGGCAATGACTTCCGGCCGCTCGCCGCCGAAAAGAAGCTTGAGTTGACGATCATGCCGTCATCACTGACCGTGACGACGGACCGTAATTTGTTGCGCCGGCTGATCCAGAACCTCGTCTCCAACGCCATCAAATATACGCGCCACGGCCGTGTGCTGGTCGGCGTCAGGCGGCGCGGCGAGCTGGCCGAGATCCAGGTGATCGACACCGGCATCGGCATCGCCGGCGACAAGCTGAACACCGTCTTTCGCGAGTTCACCCGGCTCGACGAAGGCGCGCGCGAGGCCGAAGGCCTCGGTCTCGGCCTCTCCATCGTCGACCGCATCGCCCGGGTGCTGCGCCTGGAGATCCGGATCTTCTCCAATCCGGGCAAGGGCACGCGCTTTTCCGTCATCCTGCCCGTGGCGGCCGTGCAGGAGACGCGGCGCGAAATCGAAACCAGGGCTCCTGCCCGCGCGACCGCTTCGCTGGCCGGGCTGCACGTGCTGTGCATCGACAACGACGCTCGCATCCTCGAAGGCATGAGGCTCCTGCTCGAAGGCTGGGGCTGCAACGTCGACACGGTGTCGGGCTCAAAGGATCTGGAGAGCGCCGCAATGCACCGGCCGGACATCGTCCTTGCCGACTACCATCTCGACGGCGAAACCGGTCTCGATATCATCGCCAGGCTGCGCGCGATCCATGGCGATAACCTGCCGGCCGTGCTGGTCACCGCCGACCGCTCCAACGAGGTGCGCACGGCTGCGGGCGGGCTAGAGATTCCGATGATCAACAAGCCGCTCAAACCGGCGGTGCTGCGCACGATGATGGCCAGGGTCAGACCGCTGGCATCGGCGGCGGAATAATGTCAAAGGGCGGCCGGCCAGAGCCGGCGGTCTCAGCCCCGATAACCGAGGCTTTCGAGGTAGGCGCAGAACATGTCGGCCATGCCATCGGCGTAGCTTTCGATCTCGCCTGGCGTTCGAGGACTTCCCGAAAAATCCTTTCCCACCGCGCTGAGTGTCGTGATGATCAGGTCTCCCGCCAAGGCGCGGACGGCTTCCCCAGCCTCGGGCAATACCTCCCGCAGGAAGGTCTCGACGATGCGCGCTCCCGAGGCTCTCGCCTCGTGCGCTTCGGGCGCGTCGCGGTAAAGGGGTGCGGCGTCGTTGAGCGCCACGCGCACCGCAGCCTCTTCGCACTCCGAGCGGATGAAGGCGTGAACCAGCGCACGCAGTCGTTCGAGCGGTGGCTGCTGGTCGTTTTCGAGTATGGTGCGCAACAGGCCACCCGTCTGCCGCCATTCGTCGCTCTGGAGCCTGAACAGAAGCGCGGCCTTGTTCGGGAAATACTGGTAGAGCGAGCCGACACTCACCCCGGCTTTTTCGGCGACGCGCGTGGTGGTGAAACGCCGCACGCCTTCGCTCGCCAAAACCTGAACAGCAGCCTCCAAAATCGCGGCGACGAGCTCCGTGGCGCGAGTCTGTTTTGGCTGTTTTCGGGAGGAAATTGAAAGGCTTACGCGTCCTGCCATGTTGCGTCCCAGCAATGCGAATTGGAAACCTGAGGGAATATTCGTATTTTCAGCACGACACAAGACGCAGTCATTTTTCGAACGGAGACTTTCATGACAACGCTCACCAACGCCCCGCTTGCACCCCTGCTGGCTCGCCTGTTCAAGGAGGCCGGTGCGGCGACCAGCCCCGCGCTCACCGCACTCTCGCGCGAACAGCGGGCGCGTCTCACGCGCAGCAAGACCGACTATGTCGATCTCTATGGACGGCTGAAGGATCTCTGGCTCGCGATCTCGCCGGAGACCGGCACGCTGCTCTACATGCTGGCACGCGGCAGCGGCGCGCGTGTCATCATCGAGTTCGGAACTTCGTTCGGCATCTCGACGCTCTATCTTGCCGCGGCGCTGCGGGACAATGGCGGCGGCAGCCTGATCACGACCGAGTTCGAGCCGTCCAAAGTCATGCGGGCCAAGGCCAACCTGACTGAGGGCGGTCTCATCGACCTGGTGGAGATCCGAGAGGGAGACGCGCTGCAGACGCTGAGCGCGGACCTGCCGGATACGATCGACCTGCTGCTGCTCGACGGCGCCAAGGCGATCTATCCGGAGATCCTGAGCCTCGTCGAGAGCCGCCTGAGGCCGGGTGCATTGGTCATCGCCGACAACGCCGATTTCTGCCCCGAATATCTGGAACGCGTGCGCTCGCCGGCGTCGGGTTACATGTCCACGCCCTTCGGCGAGGATGTCGAACTATCCGTGCGGCTCGGCTGAACGGTCCCACCGCCGCATAGGATTCAACCACGCGGCATTCCGCTGGTGGCGATCACGTCTCGGCCTTGGCGCCGCCATCAGCCGGGTGCGGCAGCCTGCAAGCGGATCCGGAAGGATCGGAGTGCGAGTGCGGAGCAGCCGACACCGAGCATCCGCCCGCAGCCTGATCGCCAAATCCGCTAGCTGAACAAGGTAAGCGCGGGGGATTGCGGCGATCAGCCCGCCGGCTGCAGCGGGTCGCTGCCGATCTTGGACAGAAGGATCACCGCCTGGGTGCGGCTGTCGACGCCGAGCTTCTGCAGGATGGCGGAGACATGCGCCTTGATGGTCGCCTCGGAGACGCCGAGTTCATAGGCGATCTGCTTGTTGAGCAGGCCCTCGGCCAGCATGCCGAGCACGCGGGTCTGTTGCGGCGTCAACGCCTGCAGGCGCTTGATCAGGTCGGATATTTCGGGATCGCGCTCGACGCCGAGATCGACGCCGACGGGTGCTGCAATGTCGCCGGCAAGCACCGTCTGCACGGCGCTGCGGATCTCCTCCATGCTGGCCGATTTGGAGATGAAGCCGGAAGCGCCGAGATCGAGCGCCCGCCTGATGGTCGCCGGATCGTCGTGCGCAGACACCACGACCAGTGGCACCGCCGGATGGATTCCACGCAGCGAGATGAGGCCGGAGAGGCCGCTGGCGCCCGGCATCGACAGGTCGAGCAGCACCAGATCGACATCCTCGTTGGCCACGACCAGCGCCTTGGCGCTCTCGAAATCGCCGGCCTCGTGGATGGCGGCGACATTGCCTATGCCGGCGAGTGCTTCGCGCAGCGCACCGCGAAACAGCGGGTGATCGTCGGCAATGACGAAAGAATAGCCTGACGACAAATGTCCCTCCCCGAATCCCCCAATGGTTTTTTAGCTTTTTTTTGGGACCAGTTGGACGATTATGAGGGGCTGCGCGCTGTTTTCAAGCGGCAAAGCCAGCGCGCCGCGTTTTCCCTTGTTAGAGCGCTCAGGTCTTCTGCGAGTTGAGCTGGGCGCCGTTGTCCTTGTCCATATCCTTGACGATGCCCATGAAGCCGCGCAGGAAGCGCTCCATGTAGCTCATCGTCTTGTTGAAATCCTCCTCGCTCGGCAATTTCGATTCGAGGCGGGCGGAGAGCGAATTCTCGAGTTTGGTGACGCGCTCGTCCATCGCCTTCATCGAGGCTTGCAAGCGGTCGACCTCGTCCTGGAAAGCGGCGCGTTCGTCGGCCGCCATCTTGCAGACGAGCTGGCCGGAGCGCTCCTCGCAAATCGACATGGCGCCGGTCTGCGTATCCATGCGCACATAGCCGTTATCGGACTTTTCCAGCCGGTAGCGGTCGGTTTCTTCCGAATATGCTGAAGCCGCGACCAACGAAACGAGCGCGGCGGGGATCAAGATGTGATGCAGACGCATGTTGTCCTCCATGGCCAAGGCCTGAAATATCGCATGTTTGCGCCGGAAATGGGGAAGACCCTTGGCGTGGTCTTTCCCGCGTGGCTGGTTCGGACTATAGCGCAAGCATGTCTCAGATTATCTACAAGATAACCCCGCAGGCGCCTTGGCGCGAGGCCGAAACAAATGGCCGCTTCACCGGCGCGCCGATCGATGTCGCCGACGGCTTCATCCATTTCTCCACGGCGGCCCAGGTCAGGGAAACGGCGGCAAGGCACTTTGCCGGCCAGACCGACCTTCTGCTGGTCGCCATCGACGGCGCCAGCCTGGGTGCTGCTTTGAAATACGAGGTTTCACGCGGCGGCGCGCTGTTTCCGCACCTTTATGGTCCGCTCGACCTCAAGGCCGTGCTGTGGGTGCGACCGCTGCCGATTGGCGCCGATGGCGTGCATCGGTTTCCGGCATTGGAGGCCGAATGAGCGTGCTCGACGGGCTCGGCCAGAAGCTGCTGTTCGCCTTCGATCCGGAAACCGCGCATGGCCTGTCGATCGCGGCGCTGCGATGCGGTCTGCCGGTGGCCGGGCGCCCGTTGCGCGACGACAGGCTGAAGGTGACGGTCTGCGGCCTCGAGTTTCCGAATCCGCTCGGCATGGCCGCGGGCTACGACAAGAACGCCGAAGTGCCCGACGCGCTTCTAGGCCTGGGTTTCGGCTTTGCCGAGGTTGGTACGATTACGCCGCTGCCGCAGGCCGGCAACCCGAAGCCGCGCATCTTCCGCCTGACGGCCGACGATGCGGTGATCAACCGGCTGGGCTTCAACAATGAAGGCCACGCGGCCGCCGAAAAACGCCTTGCCGCGCGCAAGGGGCGTGGCGGCATCGTCGGCGTCAATATCGGCGCCAACAAGGACAGCACCGACCGCATCGGTGACTATGAGCGCGGCGTTGTCCGGTTTGCGCAATACGCCAGCTATCTCACCGTCAACATCTCGTCGCCCAACACGCCGGGCCTGCGCAACATGCAGGCGCGCGAGCAGCTTGGCGAACTTTTGTCGCGTGTCATGGCCGCGCGCGCCACCGCAACAGCCCAGCCGCCGGTCTTCCTGAAGATCGCGCCGGATCTGGTCGAGGCCGAGCTGGAAGACATCGCCGCCGAGGTCACCGAGAAGCGGATCGACGGCGTCATCGTCTCCAACACCACCATCTCCCGGCCGGCACTGCGCAGCGGCAACGCCGCGCGCGAGACCGGCGGACTCTCCGGCAAGCCATTGTTCGATCGCTCGACCATCGTTCTGGCCAGGATGCGCAAGCTGCTTGGCCCAGACCGCGCCATCGTTGGCGTCGGCGGCGTCGATTCCACCGACACGGCACTGGAAAAGATCCGCGCGGGTGCCGATCTCGTCCAGCTCTACACCAGCATGATCTATGCCGGACCGGCATTGCCGGGCCGCATTGTCGCCGGGATGGTGCGCTTTGCCGACACGGAACGGCTCGGATCCATTCGCGAGTTGCGCGACAGCCATCTCGATCGATGGGCAATGAGGCCGCTCAGCTGAAGGCTGTCCGCATTCGCAGCCGCAGGATGGTCAGCAGGCTGAAGCCGCGCGCGAGCAGGAAGACGTGCAACGCCGCCCAAAGTCCATTGTTGCCGAAGGCCGGCGCAAGGGTCAGCAGCGCGGCCGCGAAAACGAGAAACGACAGCAGCATCATGTTGCGCATGTCGCGCGACCAGGTCGCGCCAATGAAGACGCCATCCATCTGGAACGCCAGCACACCGCTCAGCGCGGTAAAGGCTGCCCACGGCAGGTAGATGTCGGCCACCGAACGGACTTCCTGCGACGTCGTCACGAGGGCAACCAGACTGGCGCCACCAGACAGCAGCACCAGCGTCGCGGCCCCCGCCAGTCCGAAACCCCAGAACAAGGTCAGCCGCACGGCCTGCCGGAAGGGCGCAGCGGCACGCGCGCCGACGGCACGGCCGGCCAGCTGTTCGGCGGCGGTGGCGAAGCCGTCGAGGAAGTAGCCGGCGACGAGAAAGAAGTTCATCAGGACGGCGTTGGCGGCCAGCGTCACTGTGCCGAACTGCGCGCCCTGGCGGGTGAACAGCGCGAAGGCGGCGAGCAGCGAGAACGAGCGGATCATGATGTCGCGGTTGAGCGACAGCATGCGCACAAAGGCAGCCATGTCGAGCAGGCGATGGCGCGGCAGGGATGGCGTCGCCCGGAACCGCCTGACAATGATCGCGAGACCAAGCAGCATGGCAAGGAATTCACCGGCGACAGTCGCCCAAGCGACGCCGGCGACGCCCCAGCCGAGCTTCAGGCCAAGCAGGAAGCAGAGCGTGATATTGATGCCGTTCAGCACCAATTGCAGCATCAAACCGAGTCCGCCCTCGCCGCGTCCCAGCACATAGCCAAGGATGGCATAATTGATCAGCGAGAAGGGTGCGGCGAGCAGCCTGATCCTGATGTAGACGCCCATCGCCTCGCTGACGCGCGGTTCGGCGCCCATGAATTTCTGCCCAACGATGGCGACCAGCGGCGCAAGTGCCGCGAGCACGATGCCGGCGACGACCGCGATCAACACGGCGCGCCAGAACACCGCCTGTCCCTCCAGCGCATCGCCGCGCCCGAACGCCTGGGCGACGAGACCGGTGGTGCCGGAGCGCAGGAAATTGAAGGTGGTGAAGACGACGTCGAAGACCAGTGCGCCGGCTGCCAGCCCGCCGAGCAAGGCGGCATCGCCGAACTGACCGACGACAGCCGTGTCGACCAGACCGAGCATCGGCGTCGTCAGATAGGCAAGCGTCATCGGCACGGCGATGGCGAGCACGGACCGGTTGGTGACGACAAAAGATCCGAGACCAATTGAGGATCTGGCGTCGGCTGGATTGGCACCTTTGTCCAAGGATTGCTGCCTTGCTGATTGCGGCTTGATCGAACCGCCGGTGTGCCCCATTTTCCCGGCATCGCGCAATCACTCTTGCCGCGAGGGCCAACCGAATTTCCCGGTCTGGCGCGAGCCCGCCGGATCCAGTTCATGCCCCTGCAGATCGTCCATCACCCCGACTACGACGCCGGCTTCGCGGTCAACCATCGCTTTCCGATGAGCAAATACCCGCTGCTGATGGACGCCTTGCATGCACGCGGACTGGCCGGGCCCAACGCGCTCAACACCGCGGAACCCGCGCCGGCATCATGGCTGAGACTTGCCCATGCGGCGGACTATGTCGACCAGGTCATCAGTTGCTCCGTGCCGGAAAAGATCGAACGCGAGATCGGTTTCCCGGTGACTCCGCGTGTCTCGTTGCGCGCACGGCTTGCCACCGGCGGCACGGTGCTGGCGGCGCGGCTGGCCCTGCGCCACGGCATCGCCTGCAACACCGCCGGCGGCAGCCATCATGCGCGGCGCGCGCAAGGCGCGGGCTTCTGCACCTTCAACGATGTCGCCGTCGCCGCGCTGGTCCTGCTCGCCGAAGGCTCGGCACGGAACATACTGGTCGTCGATCTCGACGTGCATCAGGGCGACGGCACGGCGGATATCCTCGCGGACGATCCGCGCGTGTTCACCTTTTCCATGCATGGCGATCGCAACTACCCGGTGCGCAAGGTCGCCTCCGACCTCGATGTCGCGCTGCCCGATGGCACGGGTGACGCCGCTTACATGGAAAGGCTCGCCGCCATCCTGCCGGAACTGTCCGCCCAGGCGCATTGGGACGTCGTGTTCTACAATGCCGGCGTCGATGTCCATGCCGGGGATCGGCTTGGCCGGCTCTCGTTATCGGACGACGGCCTGCGCGCCCGCGACGACATGGTGATCCGCCACTTTCGCGCGCGGGGCATTCCGGTCTGCGGCGTCATCGGTGGTGGGTACTCCACGGACGTGCCCGTACTCGCGTCGCGCCACGCCATCCTGTTCGAGGTGGCCTCGGGCTACGCCTGATAGTCCTTCTTAAGCATGACTTGTCCGAAAACCGGTTCCCACTTTTCGGGATCATGCTCTACTTCCGGTAGTTGGCAAGCCTCAGCAGGATGAAGGCCGGCACGACGATCGCCGCGCCGAGCAGGATGTAGCCCAGGAAGCGGTCGATGGCGTGGAAGCCCAGATTCCACAGGTCGATGAAGAACTTCTGGATGCCGTAGAACACATCCATCGGCGACCAGCCGAAGGCATTCATGACAAGGCCGACCAGGAACGACACGACTAGCAGTTTCAGGATCACCTTGAGCGGCGAGTCGCCGAGAAAGCGCGTCAGTGCGGACAAGGGCCGTCTCCAAATAGAGGTACCACAGACTCGAAGGTGTCGGCCCAGACATACGCACTTGGCTGGTCGGCTTCAAGCCGGCGGTTTTGCGGGATGCCGAACACCTCCACCATGGCGTGGCCGCAAGCAGTGCCAAGGTGCATGGCAGACCGCGGCCGCGGCCGATCCCGCTGGCTTATCTGTTTTCTAACCAATTGCCGCTATTCCCAATCGAATAGCGGGAGCAAGGCTTTTGGTGGAGACGGAAAAAAACACCGCGCGACGCGCCGTCATGCTGTCGGTGGTTATCCCATGCTACAATGAGGTGGCCGGGCTAGCCGAACTGCATCGGCGGGTAACGGCCGCATGCCTGGAACAAGGTTCTTCCTACGAGATCGTCCTTGTCATCGACGGCGCGACCGACGGTACGCGCGAGGCTATTTTCCAGCTGGCCGAAAAGGACGACCATGTCGTTGCCATCGACCTTGCCCGCAATTACGGCCACCAGATCGCATTGAGCGCGGGGCTCGAGTTCTGTCGCGGCCAGCGCATTCTCATTCTCGATGCCGACCTGCAGGATCCGCCTGAATTGCTCGGCGCGATGATGACGAAGATGAACGAAGGTTTCGATGTCGTTTACGGCCAGAGGCTGACGCGCGACGGCGAAAGCTGGTTCAAGCTCGCTTCCGCCTCGATGTTCTATCGCCTGCTGCGCTGGATGGTCGACGTCGATATAGCCCCGAATACCGGCGATTTCCGGCTGATGAACCGCCGCGCGCTCGACCATCTGAACGCGATGCCCGAACGCTACAGGTTCATTCGCGGCATGGTGAGCTGGATCGGGCTGAAACAGGCGGCTTTCCCCTATGAACGGCACCGTCGCGTTGCCGGCACCACCCACTATCCCCTGAGGAAAATGGTTCTTCTGGCGGTCGACGCGATGACCAGCTTCTCGATCGTGCCCTTGCGGTTTGCCTCGCTGCTCGGAATGATGTTCGGGCTTCTGGGGCTGGTCGTGCTCGGCTACACCCTGTTCGAATGGTCGGTCGGAAACGTGTTGCCCGGCTGGACTAGCCTTGCCGCGATCATGCTGATCCTCGGCAGCGTCCAGCTTATGGTGCTGGGCATCTTCGGCGAGTATCTCGGGCGCATGTACATGGAGACAAAGCGGCGGCCGCTCTACTTCGTCAACGAGATCGTTTCCCGCAGCCAGGCAGCCGAGGACGGGAAATTGCCCGTCCATCGCCTGCAGGAAATGGCAAAGAGGGCGGCAGGTGCTTGAGGCGGAGTTCGACCGGGCGCAGCGGGAACGGCATGGGCAGGATGCGATCGGCTCTTCCGTCTAATTTCTCGCGGATGCTGCGATTTAGTGCCGTCGGGCTCCTCAACACGGCGCTCGGATATACGCTCATCCTGGCCGGGCTGGCGCTCGGCTTCGGCGATATCGCCTCCAACGCGACGGGCTATGCCGCCGGCCTCATCATCGGTTTCTTCCTCAACCGCCAATGGACATTCAGCCGTGCCGGCGGCTTTCGCCCTGGCGCGATCGTGCGATACGCGATCACCTTCCTTGTCGCCTACGGTGCAAACCTGGGGATCGTGGTCACCGCCATGTCTGCCGGCTACATCGAAAACCCGTTTGTCCATCTGGCGGGAAACTGCCTTTACTCGGTCATCTTCTATGTCGGCTCGGCCCGTTTCGTGTTCGTCGGCGGCGCGGATGATCCAGATCCCTTGACCGGAAAGAACGCGAAATGGCCTGGAGCCGCGACATGAACCAGACCAAAGCAATCTTGCTGGCCACGCCGTCACTCGAGGACGCACAGCGGAACAGGCTGATCTTTTGCCTGCTCACGGCCGGGGCGATGGCGGCGGCACTGGCCACCCAGGCCGGTTCCACCCTGCAGGATCCCGACAGTTGGTGGCAAGTGAAGGTCGGGCTGGATTTCCTGGCAAACCGGACATTTCCGACGGTCGACCCTTATTCCCACAGTTTTGCCGGCCAGCCGTGGATTGCCAAGGAATGGCTGGGGCAGGTCCTGCTGGCTCTTGCTTACCGGGCAGGAGGCTGGAACGGGGTGGTCACGCTGATCATCGCGTCGATATCCCTGACGGTTTTCCTGATGGGGTGGTTTCTCAGCGCATGGCTGAAGCCGATCCTGGCGATTACGCTGGCCTTCGCCGCGGTGTTCCTGATCAACCCGATCTTCACGGCGCGTCCGCATGTCCTCACCTTCCCGATCATCGTCATCTGGACTGCGGTGCTCTTTGGTGCGGCAAGGGAAGAACGGGCGCCGCCCTGGTGGTCGCTTGTGCTGGTCGTGTTGTGGGCGAACCTGCACGCCACCTTCACCTTGAGCTTTGTCATCGCGGCTTTCGCCGGTCTCGATCTGCTGGCGCGCACGGGCCTCTCGAAACCCGCGCTGCTGGGAAAATGGCTGGCGTTCGGCTTGCTTTGCCCGCTGGTCAGCCTGATGCATCCCTACGGCGTGAAAGCCATCCTGGCCACGCTCACCGTCGCCTACGGCAATGAGGCGGTGCCGCTGATCATGGAATGGAAGGCGTTCGCCCAGCCGGATAGCCCCGTCCAGGAAGCCGCGATGCTGCTGGCGCTTTTCGGGCTTCTGGTGTCACGGTTACGAATTGGCTGGGCCAAGGCGTTGTTCGTCGTCTTCACCTTGCATGTCTATCTCGCCCATGTGCGTTTCATGTATCTGTTCTTCCTGCTGGTTCCCCTGGTGATCGCGGTCGAGGTCGCACAGCAATATCCTTCGCTCTCAGCCACCGCTTGGCTGGCGGGAAAGCGCGACGGACTGGAAAAGTTCCTCGCCAGGCGGTTCGACGCGATCTGCGGTGCGGCGGCCGTCCTAACGATCGGCGGGATCGTCCTGCTCGGCAGTGTCTATCAGGTCGCGCCGAGCCCGAAGACGTCGGCCAGCGGGGCGCTGGCCTTCGCCGAAAACCATCATCTGTCCGGCAACGTGATGAATTCCTACAATTTCGGCGGCACGCTGATTTTCCACGGGATCAAGACCTATATCGATGGACGGACGGACCAGCTGTTCCTGGGCGGTTTCACAAGAGCCGATGACGAAACGGGAAACAGCGACGGCAAGCCGCTCCTCGAAGCCCGGCTGAAGAAATACGAGATAGGCTGGGCACTGCTGTCGACCGGCGACAGCCGCATCCCCTTCTTCGACCAACTGGGCTGGAAGCGTGCCTATGCGGACGACTACGCGGTGATCTACCTGCCCGGCGTTTGATCCTGCCGCGTATCGGCGCGAACCGGCTTCGCCAGCATTCGAACCTTGGCATCCGGCTTGACTCTCATTTGCAGTGCAAATTGCACCACAGGGGCAGGCCTGTGAGATCGACGAGCCGGGATTCTTCGCACGAGCGGGACATCGCCGTATGGACGGCGTATCGGGCTCCGCCCGACCTCACTTAACGCGGCTGGCTGTTCGTACGCCGATGCCGGCACCAGGCAGTTTCTCTACTTCGACTATGGTCATTTCTCTTCCGCCGGCGCGACGCTGGCCATCTCGAAATACTGGCCGAGTTTTGCCGCAAGCAACAAGGTCGCTAAGGCAAAACAGCAACTCACGGCCGCAGGTACGCAGTGATCCGCGCACGCCCGCGTCGTGCGAGAACGGACCCAGGGGAATCGGGTGAGTTAATTATCGTGAGATGACGCTTACGAGGAATTCGTCGTCCCACGCCGCCACTTTTCGTTTCAATCGC
>NZ_JAMYLL010000031.1:0-69501 GCF_040318045.1 Mesorhizobium sp. M1338
ACCACCTCCTTCACCCCCTGTCGGTTTTGTGTGGGTGTTTTTTTTTTTTTAATTTTCTCTTTCTCGCGGGCGGGCGGGGGGCGGGCCCCCCCCCGACAAAGTCAACCTCCGGACGCAACCAAAGGCGCGATCGGCGAGACAAGAAACGGACCGTCCATGTTGCGATTCCTGCTCACGCGCATAGCGTCGGCAATACCGGTCCTAGCCATTTTGAGCCTGGTCACCTTTGCCATCATCCAGGCGCCGCCCGGCGATTATGCCGACTACATCCGCTCGCAGGCGATCAACCAGGGTGGAGCTTCCTTCGCCGAGGCCGACGCGCAGGCCAACGCCTATCGCATCGAGCATGGCCTCGATAAGCCGCTGCCCGTCCAGTATCTCAACTGGATCGGCGGCATCATCACCCGCGGTGATTTCGGCTACAGCCTCTACTACAACAAGCCGGTCGCCGATGTGGTCGGCGAGCGCCTGCCGCGCACGCTCATTCTGGCATTGGTCTGCCATCTGCTCGCCTCGGTGCTCGGCATCACATTCGGCATATGGGCGGCGACCCGGCAATACACCTGGATCGACTCGACACTTTCCGCGATCTCTTTCCTCGGCATGACGGTGCCGCGCTTCCTGATGGCGCTGATCATCGTCTATCTCCTGGTCTTCCAGTTCAACGTGTCGGAGATCGGCAGCTTCTTCTCGCCGCAATATGGCGGCGCGCCGTGGTCGTGGGCCAAATTCGTCGACCTGGTCAAGCATGTCTGGCCGGTCGTTGCGATCGCCACCTTCGGCGGCCTCGCCTACAACATGCGCATCATGCGCGGCAATCTGCTCGACACGCTGAACGCGCAATATGTCGAGACGGCCAGGGCCAAGGGGCTGACCGGTGCCGCCGTCGTCATGCGCCACGCCGTGCCCAACGCGCTGCACCCGCTCGTCATGTATCAGGGCGTGGTGCTGCCCTACATGCTAACCGGCGAGATCGAGACCGCGATCATTTTCGCGCTCCCGACCGTTGGCCCGGCGATCGTCGGTTCCATGGCTGTCGGCGACGTCTATGTCACCGCCACGTTCATGATGGTGCTGTCGGCGACGCTGATCGTCGGCAACATCATCGCCGACATGCTGCTCGTGCTGCTCGATCCGCGCGTGCGCCAGTTCGGGGAGGGTTAGATGCTGGCTTTCGACAATCTAACACCACCGCTGCCCGCCGAAGGCGTCATCGAGAAGCCGCAGCGCGGCAATGAGAGCTATATCGCCCTTGTCTGGCGCCGGTTGAAGCGCTCCTGGACCGGCATGGCCGGACTTTGGCTTGTCGTGCTCCTGTTGGTGATGGCCGTGTTCGCGGAGTTCATCGCGCCGATGGACCCGAAGGTCACGGATGTCGGCTTCGCTCCGCCGCAGGTGCCTGTTTTCCATGACAAGGACGGCGGTTTCACCGCGCGGCCGAGGGTCTATGCGCTGGCCGATTCGGCGGATCTCGATCCGGTCACCTTCCAGCCCGTCGTCGGCCCCGACTATGACCATCCAAGGCTGCTTGGTTTCTTCGTGCATGGCGCGCCCTACAAGCTGTTCGGGCTTTTGCCGGCGGACCGGCATCTGTTCGGCTCGCTGGACGGCCAGCCGGTGCATTTCCTCGGCACCGACAAGTTCGGCCGCGACGTGCTGTCGCGCGCCATCCATGGCTCGCGCGTCTCGCTTATGATCGCGCTGACGGTCGTCTTCATCATCACCGTCATCGGCACCACCGTCGGCATGGTCTCCGGCTATTTCGGCGGCAGGTTCGATGTCTGGATGCAGCGTTTCGTCGAACTGGTGCTCGCCTTCCCGCAACTGCCGCTCTATTTGGCGCTGACGACGTTGATCCCGGTTACCGCGCCTACCAACGTCTTCCTCGCTTTCGTCATCATCGTCATGTCGGCATTGGGCTGGGCGCAGATGTCGCGCGAGGTGCGCGGCAAGACTTTGGCGCTGGCACGGATCGAGTATGTGCGCGCCGCCATGGCGGTCGGCGCCACCGACCGGCGCATCATCATGCAGCACATCTTCCCCAATGTGATGAGCCATGTGATCGTCGCCGTAACGCTGGCGATCCCGACGGTGGTGCTGCTTGAATCCTTCCTCGGTTTCCTCGGCTTCGCCGTCAAGCCGCCGCTGATCTCGTGGGGCCTGATGCTGCAGGACACCGCGACCTATTCCGTCATCGGCACCTATCCCTGGATCCTGTCGCCGGTCGGTTTCGTGCTCGTCACCGTCTTTGCCTTCAACGCGCTCGGCGACGGCCTGCGCGACGCCGTCGATCCCTATTGAGGTGGAACAGATGACAGTCGCGCTCGCCGAAACCTTTGCACCAACCGTCCGTCACGACCATGACGGACGTCGGGACCAGCCCATCATCGACGCCCGCAACGTCGCCGTGGCCTTCAAGGTCGAGCATGGCGTCGTCGACGCGGTCAAGGACATCTCATTCCAGCTCTATCGCGGCGAGACGATCGCGATCGTCGGCGAATCCGGTTCCGGAAAGTCGGTGACGGCGCGCACCGTCATGGGCCTGCTGTCGCGGCGCGCCACGGTGTCGCCCGGGTCGAGCGTCTGTTACGACGGGCAAAACATCCTGAAGTTTCCCGAGAGCGCCCGGCGCAAGCTGCGCGGCAACCGCATCTCGATGATCTTCCAGGAGCCGATGAGCTCCCTCAACCCGATCTATACGGTCGGCAGCCAGATCGTCGAGGCGATCAGGGTGCATCGCAAGGTTAGCCGCAAGCGGGCCTGGGCGCGAGCACTGGAACTTCTGCAGCACGTGCAGATTCCCGATCCTGTCGCGCGGCTCAAGCAGTATCCGCACCAGCTATCGGGCGGACAACGCCAGCGCGTGATGATCGCCATGGCACTGGCCAACAATCCCGATGTGCTGATCGCCGATGAGCCGACCACGGCGCTCGATGTCACCGTCCAGGCGCAGATCCTGAACCTGATCCGCAGCCTGCAGAAAGAGCTGCGCATGGCGGTGATCCTGATTACCCACGACCTGACCGTCGTGCGTCAGTTCTCCGACTACGTCTATGTCATGCAGCATGGCGAAATGTGCGAGCACAACGTCACCGAACGGCTCTTCGCCGATCCGCGGCATCCTTACACGAGGCGGCTGCTGGCTTCCGAGCCGCGCGGACAGCCGAAACCGCTGCCTGAGGGCTGCGGCACCATTCTCGAGGCCAGCGGCGTGCGTGTCTCCTTCATGCTGCGCCACGGCACCTTCCTGAAACCGGACTGGCGCGAACTGGTCGCCGTCGACGATCTCAGCCTTAGCCTGTGCCGCCATGAGACGCTGGGGCTGGTCGGCGAGTCCGGTTCCGGCAAGACCACCTTCGGCCAGGCCCTGCTCCGGTTGATAGATACCAAGCGCGGCGAGATACGCTTCGATGGCAGGCCGATCCACGGCCTGTCGCGGGCCGAGATGCGGCCGCTGCGCTCGCGCATGCAGATCGTCTTCCAGGATCCGTTCTCCTCGCTCAACCCGCGCATGACGATCGGCCAGATCATCGAGGAAGGGCTGATCGTCAACAGCATAGGGGCGACACGGCGCGAGCGGGTCGATCGGGTGCGCGAGGCGCTGGTCAGCGCCGGCATGCCCGGCGATATACTGTCGCGGTTTCCGCACGAATTCTCCGGCGGCCAGCGGCAACGCGTCGCGATCGCCCGCGCCATCGCATTGGAACCTGAATTCATCCTGCTCGACGAGCCGACATCGGCGCTGGACCTGTCCGTTCAGGCGCAGATCATCGACCTGCTGCGCAAGCTGCAGGACGAGCGCGGCCTCAGCTACCTCTTCATCTCGCACGACCTCAAGGTGGTGCGTGCACTGTGCCATCGCGTCATCGTCATGCAGAACGGCAAGATCGTCGAGCAGGGCCCCGTCGACGACGTCCTGTCCAATCCCAAGACCGCCTACACCGAACGGCTCGTCAGGGCCGCTTTCGACGTGGCCTGAACATATGCCGGAGGTTAGCATGGCAAGAAATCCCAAGATCACTTTCATCGGCGCCGGCTCGACGGTGTTCATGAAGAACATTGTCGGCGACGTGCTGCAGCGCCCGTCGCTTTCGGGCGCGACGATCGCGCTGATGGACGTCAATCCGCAGCGGCTGGAAGAGAGCGCCATCGTCGTCAACAAGCTGATCGCGACACTCGGCGTCAAGGCAAAGACCGAGACCCATTCGGACCAGCGCACGGCGCTGGCCGGCGCCGACTTCGTCGTCGTCGCCTTCCAGATTGGCGGCTATGAGCCCTGCACGATCACCGATTTCGAAGTGCCGAAGAAATACGGCCTGCGCCAGACGATCGCCGACACGCTCGGCGTCGGCGGCATCATGCGGGGCCTCCGGACCGTGCCGCATCTGTGGAAGGTCTGCGAGGACATGCTCGCCGTCTGCCCGCAGGCGATCATGCTGCAATATGTCAATCCGATGGCGATCAACACCTGGGCGATATCAGAGAAATATCCCGAGATCAGGCAGGTCGGCCTCTGCCATTCGGTGCAGGGCACGGCAATGGAGCTGGCGCACGATCTCGACATTCCTTACGAAGAAATCCGCTATCGCTCGGCCGGCATCAACCACATGGCCTTTTATCTCAGCTTCGAGCATCGCCAGCCGGACGGTTCCTACCGCAATCTCTATCCAGATCTGGTGCGCGCCTATCGCGAAGGCCGTGCGCCCAAGCCTGGCTGGAACCCGCGCTGCCCTAACAAGGTGCGCTACGAGATGCTGACCAGGCTCGGCTATTTCGTCACCGAAAGCTCGGAACATTTCGCCGAATACACGCCCTATTTCATCAAGGACGGCCGCCCGGACCTGATCGAGAAGTACGGCATCCCGCTGGATGAATATCCCAAGCGCTGCATCGAGCAGATCGAGCGCTGGAAGGGGCAGGCGGAAGCCTATCGTTCGGCCGATCGCATCGAAGTCGAGCAGTCGAAGGAATATGCCTCCTCGATCATGAATTCGGTCTGGACGGGCGAACCGTCGGTGATCTACGGCAACGTCCGCAACAATGGCTGCATCACCTCGCTGCCCCGGGATTGCGCCGCCGAAGTGCCGTGCCTGGTCGATGCCTCCGGCATCCAGCCGACCTATATCGGCGAGCTGCCGCCGCAATTGACCGCGCTGATCCGCACCAACATCAACGTGCAGGAACTGACGGTGCGGGCGCTGATGACGGAGAACCGCGAGCACATCTACCATGCGGCGATGATGGACCCGCATACCGCCGCCGAGCTTGATCTCGACCAGATCTGGTCACTGGTCGACGACCTTCTCGCCGCTCACGGCGACTGGCTGCCGGCCTGGGCGCGCGTGGCGCGCAAGACCGAGGCCGCCTGACGCCTTATTTAGGAGCGTCGGGGTCGGTCTCTTCCTCGTCGTCGCGGGCCTTGATGACATAGGCGCCCTTCAGCCAGCGGTTGAGGTCGATGTCCTTGCAGCGCGTCGAGCAGAACGGAAAAGTGTCGCGCGCCGATGGCTTGCCGCATTCGGGGCAGGGGCGCTTGGGGCGCAAGGGCGTGACTTTGGGGTCGGAACTCATAGCCGTGCGCCTGACAGCCAGCCGCCATGCACCTTGAAGCCTTCGCCGCTCAACAGCGCCACCGTCTCATAGAGCGGCAGCCCGACGACGTTGGTGTAGGAACCGACCAGCTTGACGACGAACGCGCCGGCGAGACCCTGGACGGCGTAGCCGCCGGCCTTGCCGCGCCATTCGCCCGAGGCGACATAGGCGTCGATTTCCTCGCGCGGCAGCCGCTTGAAGCGCACCCGCGTCTCGACCAGCCGCTGGCGCAGTTTGCCGCCCGGCGTGATCAGGCAGATGCCGGAATAGACCCGGTGCGAACGGCCGGACAACAGCCCGAGGCAGTTGGCGGCGTCGTCGAGGGTTTCTGCCTTGGGCAGGATGCGCCGCCCGACGGCGACCACCGTGTCCGCGGCCAGCACGAAGCCCGGCGCGTAGTCGGCTTCGGTCTTCAGCGACGCGAACGCCTTCTCGGCCTTTTCCTTCGACAGCCGCTTGGCCAGCGAGCGCGGATGCTCTGCACGCAGCGGCGTTTCGTCGACATCGGCCGGCAGCACGCGGTCCGGCTCGATGCCGGCCTGCTGCAAGAGCTCGATCCGGCGCGGCGAACCCGAGGCAAGCACCAGCTTCTGCAAAATGCTCATCGCGGACCAGTCGGGCTTGGCTTACTTGAAACGATAGGTGATGCGGCCCTTGGTCAGGTCGTATGGCGTCATCTCGACCAGAACCTTGTCGCCGGTCAGCACGCGGATGCGGTTCTTGCGCATGCGGCCGGCCGTATGGGCAATGATCTCATGTTCGTTTTCGAGTTTTACCCGGAACATCGCGTTGGGCAACAATTCCGTCACGACACCCGGAAACTCGAGGACTTCTTCCTTCGGCATTCGATACCTTTGCTTGGATGGCAGTTCCGGCGCTTAGAGCATGATGCCGAAAAGTGTGGAGCGGTTTTCGGACGACATCATGCTCTACTTCTTGATTTAGAGGCGGATTCAGATTTCAGGTCGAACAGACCTGAAATCATCCGACTCTGCCGGAATTTCGGCGGAACCTATATGATAATCGCCCGCTTGTGAACACGCTTAATCCGTCGCGTTTTTTGCTTCCGGAAGAAAAAAACGTCGGCCTATGCGCAACTTCAGCCGCTCGCGCACGTCGCGATAACTGGCCATGATCTGTTCGCGCGTGCCGCCGGCATCGGTAGGGTCCGGCATCGGCCAGTATTCGACCTCGACGGCGAGCGAGCGGGTGAGTTCGAGAGCCGCGTGGTGCGCTTCCGGAGACAGCGTGACGATGAGGTCGAAATAGTCGTCCTCGAGATCGTCCATCGTCCTTGGGTGACGCTCGCCCAGTGTGAGACCCTCCTCGGCAAGGACCGCATCGACGAACGGATCGCGCTCGCCCGCGCGAACGCCGGCCGAGGCGACGAAGATGGTGGCAGGCAGCATCCGCCTCGCCAGTTGCTCCGCCATCGGCGAGCGCACGGCATTCATGCCGCACAGGAACAGGATCGAACGGGGAAGGACGCCGGGTGCCAGGGCTAGCCCCGCCAGTGAAGCACGCAGACCAGCGTGAACAGCCGGCGCGCCGTATCGAAGTCGATGTCGATCTTGCCGGAAAGCCGGTCCATCAGCGTCCGCGAGCCTTCATTGTGCAGGCCGCGGCGGCCCATGTCGATCGCCTCGATGTGGCTTGGCGTCGAGGAGCGGATGGCGTCATAGTAGCTTTCGCAGATCATGTAGTAGTCCTTGACGATGCGCCTGAGCGGCGTCAACGACAAGATATGGGTGACGACGGGGGCCCCATCCTCTCGCGCCACGGCAAAGACCAGGCGCTTCTCGGCCAGCGACAGTTTCAGCCGATAAGGGCCGGCGCCGCCGTCATTGACGGGTTGAAAACTGTTTTCCTCGATCAGGTCGAAGATCGCCACCGCGCGTTCATGCTCGACATCGGGTGTCGAACGGCCGATCGATTCATCGAGTTCGACATCGATCAGCCTGGCGCGGGTTTGATCGGAGTCGGACATGGCGGCCTACATGTTCAGCCGTATGGCGACGGAACGTGCATGTGCTTCAAGGCCTTCCGCCTTGGCCAGCGCGATCGCCGCCGGCGCCAAGATCCGCAACTGCTCCGGCCCAAGCTTGAGGATCGAGGTGCGCTTGACGAAATCGAGCACGGACAGCCCGGACGAGAAACGAGCCGAACGTGCCGTTGGCAGCACATGGTTGGAGCCGCCGACATAGTCGCCGATGGCTTCCGGCGTGTGGCGGCCGAGAAAGACGGCACCCGCATTGCGCATCCGCGACAGGAAACCCTCGGCATCGTCGATTGCCAATTCGACGTGTTCGGCGGCGATACGGTCGACCAGCGGCAGCGCTGCCTCGATCGTCGGCACCAGGATCACAGCGCCGAAATCGCGCCAGCTTGCCGCTGCCGTTTCGGCGCGCGGCAGGTTCTGCAACTGGCGTTCGACCGCCTGTTCGACGGCGATGCCGAAGGCCGGGTCGTCGGTGACCAGGATCGACTGCGCCGACGCATCGTGCTCGGCCTGGGCCAGCAAATCGGCGGCAATCCAGTCCGGGTCGTTGCTGCCGTCGGCCACGACGAGCACTTCCGACGGCCCGGCGATCATGTCGATGCCGACGGTGCCGAACACCTGGCGCTTGGCCGCTGCGACATAGGCATTGCCCGGACCGACGATCTTGGCGACCGGCTTTATAGTCTCGGTGCCATAGGCAAGCGCTGCGATCGCCTGGGCGCCGCCGACGCGGTAGATTTCGGACACGCCTGATATATCCGCGGCCACCAGCACCAGCGGGTTGATGATGCCGCCTGGCGCCGGCACGACCATGACGATGCGCTCGACGCCGGCCACCCTGGCCGGGACGGCGTTCATCAGCACCGAGCTTGGATAGCTCGCCGTGCCGCCCGGCACATAGAGCCCGACCGCCTCGATAGCCGTCCAGCGCCAGCCGAGCTCGACACCGGCGGCATCGGTATAGCGATCGTCCTTCGGCCGCTGCCGTTCGTGATGCGAGCGGATGCGGTCGCGCGCGAATTCCAGTGCCTCGATCGTTTTTGGGTCAGCGGCCTTGTAAGCCTGGGCGATGTCGTCCTTCGAGACGGCGATGCCTAATCCAGCCAGATCGGCGCGATCGAATTTCTGCGAATAGTCGATCAACGCCGCGTCGCCCTCTGCGCGCACGCGCGCGATGATGTCGCGCACCGCGGCATCGACATCGGCGGACACTTCCCGCTTGGTCAGGAGGAAGGCGGCGAAACGCTGCTCGAAATCGGCGTCGGACTGACGAAGCGTGATGGCCATCGGATGTTCAGGCCTTGTGGATCGGGCGCGAGCTGGCTTCCCACGCGCCGCCGATGTCGGCAAGGCGGGCCTCGATGCACTCGACATCGAGCATGATGGTGCCGCCGCCCGCAAAGATCAGCTCGACGATACCGGCCGGCTTGCTGATCTCGATGAAGCTGATCGCCAGCAGGGACAGGACCTCAGCCGGCTTGTCGCGGGCGATGCCGTTGGTCTTGGCACCAAGCACCCGGTCGAAATGCAGCACCGCCTGCCGCCGCTCATTGTGCTGGCGAAACAGGCCGGATTTGGCCTCCCAGACGAAACGGTTCATGGTCAGCAGGAAACGCTTGGCCGCGGGCAGGAATTCGAGGTCACTGACCTTCATCACGGCATCCTGGACATGGGCCGAAACGATGCTCAGATCCTGGTCGTCGAGCGCGATAAGCTTAAGGGCAGTCATGCGGATTTCGCACCTGAAGGTTGATAACTGAACCTTCTGTTAGGCGGTCTTTCCCGTCCGCGCAACCACACCGCAAGGCCTTGCGATTGGCCTATGCGGAAATCCGCTCGATCACCGCGCCGCAGTTGGACAGCTTTTCTTCCAGCCGCTCGAAGCCGCGGTCGAGATGGTAGACGCGGTTGACCGTCGTCTCGCCTTCGGCCGCCAGGCCGGCGATGACCAGTGAGACCGAGGCGCGAAGATCGGTCGCCATGACCGGCGCGCCCTTCAACTTCGGCACGCCGTCGACGATTGCCGTCTGGCCCGAAAGCGTGATGTGGGCGCCGAGCCGGGCCAGTTCCTGCACATGCATGAAGCGGTTTTCGAAAATCGTCTCGGTGATGCGCGACTTGCCCTTGGCCATCGTCATCAGGCCCATGAACTGCGCCTGCAAATCGGTCGGGAAGGCCGGGAACGGCGCTGTCGTCACGTCGACCGGCAAAATGCCCGCGCCGTTGCGCTTCACCCGAATGCCGGAATTGGTTTGCGTGATCTCCGCACCCGTCTGCGAGATCACGTCGAGCGCGGTCTGCAGCAGTTCGGGGCGTGCGCCCTCGAGCACGACGTCGCCGCCGGTCATTGCCACCGCCATTGCGTAGGTGCCGGTCTCGATACGGTCGGGAATGACGCGCACGCGGGCACCCGACAGCGATTCGACGCCATCGATGGTGATAACAGGCGTGCCGGCGCCGGAAATCTTGGCGCCCATGGCATTGAGGCACTCGGCGAGGTTGACGATTTCGGGTTCGCAGGCGGCATTTTCCAGCACCGTCTCGCCCTTGGCCAGGGCCGCGGCCATCATCAGCACATGGGTGGCGCCGACAGAGACCTTCGGGAACACATAGCGGTTGCCGACAAGGCGGCCATTTCGGGTTTTAGCGATGACATAGCCGGTGTCGACGTCGATATCGGCGCCCAGCGCCTGCAAGCCTTCGAGGAACAGATCGACCGGGCGCGTGCCGATGGCGCAACCGCCAGGCAGCGACACCTTGGCCTCGCCCATGCGGGCCAGCAGCGGCCCGATGACCCAGAACGACGCTCGCATCTTCGACACCAGCTCATAGGGCGCCGTCGTGTCGACGATGTTGCGGGCGGAGAAATTGATGGTGCGCGAATAGCCCTCATTCTGCTTCTCGCGGCGGCCATTGACCGAATAGTCGACGCCGTGATTGCCCAGGATGCGGATCAACTGTTCGACATCGGCCAGATGCGGCACGTTTTCCAGCGTCAGCGTGTCGTCGGTCAAAAGTGAGGCGATCATCAGGGGCAGGGCCGCGTTTTTCGCGCCCGAGATCGGAATGCTTCCGGAGAGCTTGTTGCCCCCGACAATTCTGATGCGATCCATGGAAGAACGTCCCTCTCGGCTCGAAAAAGCCGGTTCAATCGTTTGAGTAGCGGCCCGTCTAGACCATTGGCCAATCTGGTTCAAGGAATTGGCTGGTTGAAGAAATAGGATTTCGCCCCATCCCGGGCCAAGAGTGGCCGATTTGAGTTAATCTTTTTGTATTTCCTTTGCCGCGCCGAGCCCGTCCGGCCGCTGATCCGCATCGCCGGCGCGCCGCGAGCGCGACTGCGCCTTGCGTTTCTGCAAATTGGCGCGCAATTGCTCGGCCAGCCGGTCCTTGCGGTTGGCGCCGCTCTTTTTAGCTGGACCAGCCCTTTTCAGTGGAATTGTCTTGTCGTTCATCGTCCCGTCCCGGCCGGCGACCAGCCAACCCGTCAATCAGGGATAGCCAACATTGTGGCGCCGCCATGTCGATAAAAGCTATCCGGCAAAGGCTTTCACAGAAGCGTTGCACTTGGCCTTGCGCTTGCCGGTTCGATATGGCAGAAGCCCCGCCATCAGCGGCTGCGGTAGCTCAGTGGTAGAGCACTCCCTTGGTAAGGGAGAGGTCGAGAGTTCAATCCTCTCTCGCAGCACCATTCCAAGCCCTTGTTTGGAAACAACTACCGGGCACCATCAGAACGGTGAAAGCGGGCGCGACCGTCCGCAACGACCGGCCCGAAACGGCTTCCGTGATACTCGTTCGTGCCGCGGAACAGGCAGATGCCATGGTCGTGCCAACCCAATCCATTGCCCTAACGGAATGCTTGTCCGACCTTCTCCTCGTCCAGCCACCTGCGCTGACAGAAGGATTGCGCTCGTGAGCCAGGCGAAAGCAATGACGCGTGACAATGACGAGCGCTTGCCGTATATTGACATAAAGATATCCTTATGTGACATGAAAAGGCTTGTCGCCAAAGGGATAAAAAATGTCGCAGGATTCTGCATCGCTGGACGCATTGTTCGGCCCCGTCGCGGCAAGGCCCGACGGGTCGGAAGTGCTTGCGGCGCTGACGGCGGCGGCGCGCGAACGCATCCTCATCCTTGACGGCGCCATGGGCACACAGATCCAAGGCCTGGGTTTCGATGAAGACCAGTTCCGCGGCGAAGCCTTCGCCGGCTGCGCCTGCCACCAGCAAGGCAACAACGATCTTCTGATCCTGACGCAGCCGCAGGCGATCGAGGAAATCCACTATCAATACGCCATCGCAGGCGCGGATATTCTGGAAACCAACACCTTCTCCTCGACTTCGATCGCCCAGGCCGATTACGGCATGGGCGACGCCGTCTATGCGCTCAACCGCGATGGCGCGCGGCTGGTACGGCGCGCCGCTGTTCGTGCCGAGCAGGAGGATGGCAAGCGCCGTTTCGTTGCCGGCGCGCTGGGGCCGACCAATCGCACCGCCTCGATGTCGCCCGACGTCAACAATCCCGGCTATCGTGCGGTGACCTTCGACGATCTGCGCCTGGCCTATGGCGAACAGCTGCGCGGCCTGATCGACGGTGGCGCCGACATCATCCTGATCGAGACCATCTTCGACACGCTGAACGCCAAGGCGGCTATCTTCGCGGCAGAAGAGATCTTCAACGAGAAGGGCGTGCACCTGCCGGTGATGATTTCGGGCACCATCACCGACCTTTCTGGCCGCACGCTGTCCGGCCAGACGCCGACCGCCTTCTGGCATTCGGTGCGCCATGCCAGCCCCTTCACCATCGGCCTCAACTGCGCGCTCGGCGCCAACGCCATGCGCGCGCATCTGGCCGAGATATCAAGCGTCGCCGACGCCTTCACCTGCGCCTATCCCAACGCCGGCCTGCCCAATGAATTCGGCCGTTATGACGAGAGCCCGGAATTCATGGCCGCGCAGATCGAGGATTTCGCCCGCGAGGGGCTGGTCAATGTCGTCGGCGGCTGCTGCGGCTCGACCCCGGATCACATCCGCGCCATCGCCGAAGCGGTGAAGAAATATCCGCCGCGCGCCATTCCCGACATCGAGCGCAAGATGCGCCTGTCCGGGCTGGAGCCGTTCACGCTGACCGACGAGATTCCCTTCGTCAATGTCGGCGAACGCACCAATGTCACCGGATCGGCCAAGTTCAGGAAGCTGATCACGGCGGGAGACTATGTCGCCGCGCTCGACGTGGCGCGCGACCAGGTCGCCAATGGCGCCCAGATCATCGACATCAACATGGACGAGGGACTGATCGATTCGAAGAAGGCGATGGTGGAATATCTCAACCTGATCGCCGCCGAGCCGGACATCGCCCGCGTTCCCGTCATGGTCGACAGTTCCAAATGGGAGATCATCGAGGCCGGCCTGAAATGCGTGCAGGGCAAGCCGCTGGTCAACTCCATCTCGATGAAGGAAGGCGAAGAGGCGTTCCTGCATCATGCAAGGCTGGTGCGCGCCTATGGCGCGGCGGTGGTGGTCATGGCCTTCGACGAAGACGGCCAGGCCGACACCAAAGCGCGCAAAGTCGAGATCTGCACCCGCGCCTACAAGCTCCTGACCGAACAGGCCGGCTTTCCGCCCGAGGACATCGTCTTCGACCCCAATGTCTTCGCCATCGCCACCGGCATAGAGGAGCACGACAATTACGGCGTCGACTTCATCGAGGCGACGGGAGAGATCACCGGGACGCTGCCGCATGTCCACATTTCCGGCGGCGTGTCGAACCTGTCCTTCTCGTTCCGCGGCAATGAGCCGGTGCGCGAGGCCATGCATGCCGTGTTCCTCTACCATGCCATCCAGCGCGGCATGGACATGGGCATCGTCAATGCCGGTCAGCTCGCCGTCTACGACACGATCGTACCGGCGCTGCGCGAGGCCTGCGAGGATGTCGTGCTCAACCGCGTGCCCAAGGCCGGCGGCACCGCCACCGAACGCATGCTGGAGATCGCCGAACGCTTCAAGGGCACGGCGGGCCAAGAAGCCAAGGAGCGCGATCTCGCCTGGCGCGAATTGCCAGTCGAACAGCGGATCAGCCATGCACTGGTCAACGGCATCACCGAATTCATCGACGCCGACACCGAGGAAGCGCGTCTGGCCGCCGAGCGCCCGCTGCATGTCATAGAAGGCCCGCTGATGGCCGGCATGAACGTCGTCGGCGACCTGTTCGGCGCGGGAAAGATGTTCCTGCCGCAAGTGGTGAAGTCGGCGCGGGTAATGAAACAGGCAGTGGCCGGACTGCTGCCGCACATGGAGGCCGAGAAGCTGGCCAACGCCGCAAACGGCATCGACAATGGCGAGCGCCAGACGGCGGGCAAGATCCTGATGGCAACGGTGAAGGGCGATGTCCACGACATCGGCAAGAACATCGTCGGCGTCGTGCTGGCCTGCAACAATTACGAGATCATCGATCTCGGCGTCATGGTGCCGGCGGCAAGGATCCTGCGGACGGCGCGCGACCAAAATGTCGACATCATCGGACTGTCGGGCCTGATCACGCCGTCGCTCGATGAGATGGCGCATATGGCCGCCGAGATGGAGCGCGAAGGCTTCGACATCCCGCTGCTGATCGGCGGCGCGACGACCAGCCGCGTGCATACGGCGGTGAAAATCCACCCGCGCTACACCAAGGGCCAGACGGTCTACGTCACCGACGCCAGCCGTGCGGTCGGCGTGGTCTCGTCCTTGCTGTCGAACGAGACCAAGGGCGGCTATGTCGACACGGTGCGCGCCGAATACAAGAGGGTCGCCGACGCGCATGCCCGCTCCGAAGCCGACAAGCAGCGGCTGCCGCTGGCCAAGGCGAGGGCAAATGCGCATCAGCTCGACTGGTCTGAATATGAGCCGCCGAAGCCGTCCTTCACAGGCGTGAAGGTCTTCGAGAATTGGGACCTGACCGAAATCGCGCGCTACATCGACTGGACGCCGTTCTTCCAGACCTGGGAGCTGAAGGGGCGCTATCCCAGGATCCTCGAAGACGAAGCGCAAGGACCCGCCGCCCGCCAGTTGTTCGAGGATGCGCAGGCGATGCTGAAGCAGATCATCGCCGAAAAATGGTTTGCGCCGCGCGGCGTCATCGGCTTCTGGCCGGCCAACACCGTCGGCGATGACATCAGGCTGTTCACGGATGACAAGCGCTCAAAGGAACTGGCGACCTTCTTCACCCTGCGCCAGCAACTGACCAAGCGCGACGGCAAGGCCAATGTCGCGCTGTCGGATTTCGTCGCGCCAATGGACAGCGGCAAGCCCGACCATATCGGCGGCTTCATCGTCACCGCCGGAATCGAGGAGGTGGCGATCGCGGAGCGTTTCGAGCGGGCGAATGACGATTATTCGTCGATCATGGTCAAGGCGCTGGCCGACCGTTTCGCCGAGGCCTTTGCCGAGTGCATGCATGAGAAGGTGCGCAAGGAGTTCTGGGGCTACGCGCCAGAGGAATCATTGGCGCCCGACGAGCTGATCGGCGAACCCTATCGCGGCATCCGCCCGGCCCCCGGCTATCCGGCGCAACCCGACCACACCGAGAAGGCGACGCTGTTCCGGTTGCTCGACGGCGAGAACAATGCCGGGGTCCGCCTGACCGAGAGCTATGCGATGTGGCCGGGCTCGTCCGTGTCAGGCATCTATCTGTCGCATCCCGAAAGCTACTATTTCGGCGTCGCCAAGGTCGAACGCGACCAGGTCGAGGATTATGCGCGCCGCAAGGCTATGCCGTTGGCCGAGGTCGAGCGCTGGCTTGGCCCCATCCTCAACTACGTGCCGGCACACCATGCCAAGGCGGCTGAATAGCAGCGGCAGGTTCTGTTGTCGGCCAAGCCAAGCGACAACCACACATCGCCATGGCATCGTCGAGATGCAATGTGCCAATATCGGCATCCGCGCCGGTGACTGGCCTCTGATCCAGGATAGCGATAGACCCAAGCAGTCGTCTTTGCAGTTGGAACGCCGAATGACCCTACTCACACGCCGCGGGCTTTTGAAAACGGCCGCGGTTGCCGGCGTGGGCGGGATAGGGTTTTCGGCCATCGGTCGGCTTGGCGGCTGGGCCTCTGCCACGCCCGAGCCGGTGGTTTTGCAGACGGCAAAGATCCAGGCAAAGCTGATGGATATCGGCCAGACCAGGGATGTACTGACCTACGGCAACGCCGGAATGCCGCCCGTGCTCAGAATGAAAAAGGGCGAGCCCTTTGCCGCGCGTCTTGTCAACGCCATCGACGATCCGACGACCATCCACTGGCACGGTATTCGCGTTCCAAACAAGATGGACGGCGTGCCCTTTCTGGTCCAGCCTTATGTCTACACCGGCGATCATTTCGACTACGCCTTCACTCCGCCCGACGCCGGCACCTTCTGGTACCACCCGCATTGCAACACGCTGACCCAGATGGGCCACGGCCTGACGGGCGTGATCGTGGTCGAGAACCCCGGTGATCCGGAATTCGATGCCGAGATTGTCTTCAATCTGCGCGACTGGCGCCTCGGCGACGACGGTCAGTTCATAGACCTGTTCCGCCCGCGCGATGCCGCGAGAACCGGCACTTACGGCACGGTGCGCACCGCCAACTGGCTCGATCAGCCGCAATATGACGCGCCGGCCGGCGGGCTGGTGCGGCTCAGGGTCGCCATCACCGATGTCACACGCATCTATGCCTTTCGCGTCGACGGCGCCGAGGCGACAGTGATGGCGCTCGACGGCAATCCGGTGCCGCGGCGTTTTTCTCCCGACGCCCTGCTGCTTGGACCCGGCCAGCGCGTGGAGCTGGCCATCCGCATGCCCGACGACGAGGGCGCGATCGTCAGCCTGCGGGACGTCAGGGGCACCAAGCCCAAAGTGCTCGCGACCCTTCGCGCGACGGGAAGCTCGCTCAAGCGTGCCATTCGTGATGTTGCACCCCTGGAGGTCAATCCGGTGGCGGAAGTGGACCTCACCAGTGCCAAGCATATTTCCCTGGCGCTCAGCGCCACGGCGGAAAACGTCCCGAGTGACGGCATCTGTGGTTCGCTTGGCTACAGCTTCTGGGCGATCAACAAGGTGCCGTGGTCAGGCGATACGCCGGATCCAACCGCGCCGCTGGCCGAACTGAAGCTCGGCCGGAGCTATGTTATCGACATGGAAAACCTGACGCCGCAATCCCATCCGATGCATCTGCACGGCATGAGCTTCAAGGTGTTGTCGTCCTCGACGCGCCAGGTTGAGCCGATGATTTCGGATACCTATCTCATCCAGCCCAACGAGAAGGTGAGCCTGGGCCTCGTCGCCGACAATCTCGGCGACTGGCTTCTGCACTGCCACGTCATCGAGCACCAGAAATCGGGAATGACGAGCTATCTCAGGGTGGTCTGAAGCCGCGCCGGACGGTTTCGTTGGCAAAAGGGGGCGTTTCCCTGCTATTGCCGCCTCCAACTCAAGAACCATGGGACATTCCTGCATGACCAATGTCGCCCTGACCGGGCTTGCCCGCGATCTTGCCAGGCGCGCCGCCGAGAGCCGCCCTGTGCGCATCGGCGTCATCGGCTCGGGCGAGATGGGCACCGATCTGGTGACGCAAGGCATGCTGATGAAGGGCATTTCGGTTTGCGCCGTTTCGACACGCCGTCCGCACACCGCGCGCGAGGCCATCCGCATCGCCTATGGCGATGAAGCCATGGCGGTCGAAGCCGACACCGCGTCGAAAGTCACCGCGGCGATCGAGAACGGCAAGATCGCCATCACTTCGAACGAGATGCTGGTCACCAACCCGCTGATCGACGTCGTCATCGACGCCACCGGCAAGCCGGGCGTTGCCGCCGATTTCGACCTGATGGCGATGGAGCATGGCAAGCATCTGGTGATGATGAACGTCGAGGCCGACGTCACCATCGGCTGCTATCTTAAGCAGCAGGCCGACCGGCTTGGCGTCGTCTATTCGGTGGGTGCGGGCGATGAGCCGTCGAGTTGCATGGAACTGATCGAGTTTGCGTCGGCGCTTGGGCTAACCATCGTCTCGGCCGGCAAGGGCAAGAACAACCCGCTCAACCACGACGCCGTGCCGGACGACTATCGCGAGGAAGCGGTCCGCCGCAACATGAACCCGCGCATGCTGGTCGAGTTCGTGGACGGTTCCAAGACCATGGTCGAAATGTGCGCCATCGCCAATGCAACCGGGCTGGCGCCCGATGTGCCCGGCATGCACGGCCCAAAGGCCGACCGCGACGATCTCGCCAAGGTGCTCATCCCGCGCGAGGATGGCGGCCTGCTCACGAAGAAAGGCGTCGTCGACTACACGGTCGGCAAAGGCGTCGCGCCCGGCGTCTTCGTCATCGTCGAGGCGACGCATCCGCGCATCATAGAACGCATGGACGATCTGCATATCGGCCACGGCCCCTATTACAGCCTGTTCCGGCCTTATCATTTGACCTCGCTGGAAGTGCCGCTGACCGCCGCCCGCATCGTGCTGTTCGGCAAGCCTGATATGGTGCCGCTGCCAAGGCCGGTGGCCGAAGTGTGCGCCGTCGCCAAGCGCGACCTTGCCGCCGGCGAGACCTTCGATGCGATCGGCGAGACCTGCTACCGCTCCTGGACCATGACCGTCGGCGAGGCCCGTGCGCAGCGCGCCGTGCCGGTCGGCCTGCTCGAGGGCGGCAAGGTGCTGAAGCCGGTCCGGAAAGGCGAATTGCTGACCGGCGACAATGCCATACCCGACCAGACGACGAGGCTGTTCGCCTTGCGCCGGCTGCAGGACGAGATGCTGTATGGGATGTGATGACCACGCTGGCGCGGTCATTACAAAAGTCTAGATTGTTGTGACAGGTATCGCCAAGGATCGGTCACATGAACCTTCGGATAAGGGATCCGCGCGCACGCGAACTCGCTCTTGAGCTTGCGGCCAAACGCAACACTTCCATGACTAAAGCGGTTATCGAAGCGCTTGAATCAGAACTGAAATGGGAAAGAGGCCGCGCCCCCTTGGCGGAGCGGCTGGCTGTCATCGCCGCCGATCTCAGGGCGAAAGCAGGCGAGGGTGGTCAGGCCGTGAGCAAGGATGAGATCGGCGCCATGTGGGGCGGCGGCCAGAATGACGCCTGACTAGGTGCACACAGGGTTGATCGGTTGGACGGCCTACTGGCAGCCCGGATTTCGTCGTTCGTTTGGATGGATCAGCATAAATATTCGGGATTGGTCGAAGCCTTACCTCCTTCGTCATCCACGGGCGGAGCAGGAGCGAAGCGACGTCGCGGAGACCCGAGGATCCATTCCGTGCCCTTGGCCGAAGGGTGCAGCGGAGCAGAATTCTGCACCGTGGTGACGCGTTTAAAGTCGCGGCATGGATCCTGGGGTCTGCGCTGCGTCGCTTCGCTCCTTGCTGCGCCCCAGGATGACGAAAACCATGTGCATTTCCGCCAAGCCGTCAACATAAGGAGCTAGTGCCTTACTTCCCCAGTTCGATCGATCGCAGCCGCGCAGCCTCCACCGCCTCTGTGAGAAGGCGCGTCAGCCGGTCCTCGCCCATCAGCACGTCTAGCGCCGCGGCCGTCGTGCCATTGGGGCTGGTGACCTGCTGGCGCAACACTCCCGGCTCCTCGCCGCTTTCGGCGGCAAGCGAGGCAGCACCGTAGACGGTCTGCTTGGCGAGCAGCTTGGCGGTTGCCGTCGGCAGGCCGGCCTTCTCGGCGGCCACGGTCAGCGCTTCGATGAAATGGAAGATGTAGGCCGGGCCCGACCCCGACACGGCGGTCACCGCGTCCATCAAACCCTCGTCGTCGATGGTGGCCACTTCGCCGCTCGCCGACAAAAGGTCGGCGACGAAACGCTTGGTGTCGTTGGAAACCAGTCTGTTGGAGAACACCACCATCATGCCCTTGCCGATCGCCGCCGGCGTGTTGGGCATGCAGCGCACGACTGGCGCGCGATTGCCCAGGATGTCCTCGAAGGTGGCGGCAGGCGTGCCGGCGGCGATGCTGACGAAGGTGGTGCGGCCATCGGCGAAGCGCTTGTAGGCGGCGGTGACGTCGCGGATCACCTGCGGCTTCACCGCGATGACGACGAGATCGGGCACGGCATCTGCCGGAATGCCGCTGGCATCGGCTGATGTCGCGCAGCCTAGCGTTTCCGCGCGATTGCGCAGATCGGCTTTGGGCTCGACCACGAAAACCGCCGACGGCGCAAGCTTGCCGGATTTCAGCCAGCCCGAGAGCATGGCGTAACCCATATTGCCGCAGCCGGCGAGAACAAGCCTGATCGTCATCGAAAGCCTCCCAAGGAAGGCCTTCACATAGACGCTGGCTGTTCCGTGGGGAAGCCCCCGTCAGGAGGAACGGGAAGATCGTGCACCGTGATCGGGGTCACGCACGGCCATCGGCCGCAGCGAAACTTGCCTCAGCCCAAGGACGCCGAGCACGAAGAACAGCCAGACCGGGTCGCCGCGATGGAAGAAGAAGCTTTCGAGGAAAGCGTTCAGCGCCGTGAACAGCACCACCATCATGAAGAAGTCGCCGAGAAAGATATTCTCCCTGCGCAGCGGTATGCGCATGTAGTCGCGCAGCGGCGCGATGAGGAAGGTGTAAACCGCCACGCAAAGGGCCGGAATGCCCATCAGCACGGCAATATCGAGATAGCCGTTATGGCCGTGCACGATGGTTCTGATGTCCCACGGCCGGTCGAAGGGCTGGTCCTGGTTGAGCAAGAGCGGCGTGCCCCAGAAGCTTTCATAGCCGTAGCCGGTCCATGGCTTCTTCGCCAGCATGCTGCCGGCGAACTCCCACAGCGTCGTGCGGCCGGTATAGGTCATGTCGGGGAAATAGATCGCCGCCAGATGTTTCACCGGCGGCAGGAAGACGATGCCTAGCGTGCCGACCGCCGTGGCGATGATCGCCAGGGCAAACAGAATCGGCGTGCCGAGCCGCATGCCTATCAGGCTCGGGAACATCACGATCAGGATCGAGAACGGCACCAGGCCGGCTGTTGTCTTTGAGCCGGTGTGCAGCATGAAGATCATCGCCGCGAAGAAGATCCCGGCACCCCAGTACCGTTGCCCGCGCCGGTAGAGATAGAGGCCCGCGAAGCTGAGGCAGGCCATGATTGGGCCGGCGATGTTCTTGTGGGTGAACACGCCGCGCCACAGGCCGGCATGTTCGGGCTCCTGTGAGTCGGCGGTGTGCATCGCCTCGTGCGGAAAGACGATGAGGCCGAGATAGGAAAGGACCATGACCACGACGGCGGTGAAGATGATGACTTTTGAAAAACCTTCGGCGTCGCGCGGCAGCACCAGGATCGTCGCCACCGTCAGGATGCCGATCAGCGTGAAGGAGGCGGCGCGCATCGCAGACGGCGGATCGGTCGCCAGGATCACCGACAGGAAAAAGAAACCCAGCATCAGCATCCAGGACGAGCTGAGCAGCGAGCGCACCACGCGCGGATCGGCAAAGGCCATCAGCGAGAAGATCGACATGGCGCCGAGCGAACTGAAGCCAAGCTGGTTGACGATGTCGCCGCCTTGGTCCGTGAGTTCGGCGCCGGCCGGCTGGAATGGCCGGAAGGACACCATGATGACGGTGAACAGCAGCGCCGCGATGGCGGTGGCCACGCCTTCGCGCGTGAACGCGGCGCGCTCAGTTTTTCTCAGGCTGGCGGTATTGCTCATTGGCATATCCGAATTCGGCCAGCACGCGGCCCAGCGCCACATGGACGGGGTAGATGGCGATCGCCGGTGATCCGGTTCGCGCCAGCCGGATCAGGCCACGAAACGGCGAGGCTGCAAGCAGCGCCAGGCTCTTCAGCAACACCTTGGCGCCGGCGAGTGGCCTGCCGGCGCGTTTCTTCTTTTCGACCAGTGTCGAGATCACGCCGTTGCGCAGGCTGCGGGCGCGGATCCAGTCGGCTTCGATACGCCGGGCCGGAACGGTTTCTTGCACTTCCGCTTCGGCGCACCAGCCAAGCACGAAGCCGCTTTGCGCCGCCCGGCTCAGAAAATCGGAATCACCGCCGCCCATGAAATTGAATTTGAGGTCGAGAAAGGGCGGCCCCATGGCGGTCAGCACGTTGCGTCCGACCAGAAGATTGCCGGAGGAATAGAGCGCGGGCACGCGTCCCGTCTCCCGGTAGGGGGGCGCGAACACCGGGTGGTCTGCCCATCCCGCATGGGCGGGATCGGCAAACACGGGAACCTGCGGGCCGCCGACGATATCGGCGCCGAGCGTCTCGGCCGCCTTGCACATCCGTTCCAGCCACCGCGGATCGGCGATCTCGTCGTCGTCGATGACCAGCAGATGCCGGAAGTTCGGGAACTGCAGGATCGCTGTCTGCCAGCCGGCATTGTAGGCGCTGCAATTGCCGCGCTCATGCGCGATGATGACCAGACCCGGTATCTCGCCGCGCTCGAACAGCGGCAGTGCCGCCTTGGCGCCGGCCCGCGCCTCGGCCTCGTTTTCCATGACGATGACGGCAAAGCGCCTGCCGGTCTGCTGTGCGCGCAGCGACGCCAGCGTTTCCAGCACCTGCTCGGGCCGCTTGAAAGTTGGCAAAGTGACGACCGCTTCGATGGCCTCGACGTCAAGCCGCGGCGAGCGTCCCGCGATCGATACCGAACCGTCCGATGGCAAAGGGATCATCCGTGTCCAGCCACATGGTGAGTTGGGTTCTGGGTAGCACCACGGTGATAAGGTTTCGTTAATCACCTTGCACGGAGAAGCCCCGCAGACAGGGGCTTTCGGTCGTCGAATGTGCTGGCTTAATCAAGGGTTCACCGCACTTTGCTACCGGCTGCACCACAGGATAGGTGAGATGCATCTGCTGTTCGCCACATCGATCGTGCCCGACGGCGCTCTCGCCTCGGGCTACGAGATCGCCAACGCCGCGATCATCGCCGCCTTGCGGCGCGCTGGCGCGCGAGTCACGGTCATCGGCTTCACCTGGCCGGGGAAACCCGCGGCCGATCCCGACAACACCATGGTGCTGGGTGCGATCGACGTGCGCACGGACAATGCCTCCGCACGGCAAAAGCTGGCCTGGGTCGGCAAGGCACTGCTTTCGGGCCTCACCTTCGCGTCGGCCAAGTTGCGCGCCGTGTCCGACGGCGCTGTTCTCGCCGCCATCGAGAGCGCCGGTCCGGTTGACGGCTATGTCTTGAATTCCGTGCAGTTCGCCGGCGCCTTCGAAAAACTGTTCGCTGACCGGCCTTCGATCTTCGTCGCCCACAATGTCGAGCATCTATCGGCGCGGGAGAACGCCGCTGCCGCCGGCGGCCCCTTTCAGCGCCAGTTGTTTCGCCGTGAGGCGAGGTTGCTCAAGATCGTGGAAGAGCGCCTCTGTCGCCGTGCGCGTTTCGTCTTCACGCTCGCCGAGGAAGACCGCGCGGCACTCGGTGTCGCCTCCGACGACCGCTCGGCGGTGCTGCCTTTGGTGACCGGCGTCGAGGCACCGACCCGGAAAGGGTCGCGTCACATCGACTGCGATGCGGCGCTGATCGGCACCTGGACCTGGCAGCCGAACCGCATCGGCCTCGACTGGTTCCTGGGCAAGGTGGTGCCGCATCTTCGGCGCGACTTCCGCATCCGCATCGCCGGCAGCATGCCCGCGGGCGTCACGTCGAAGCATCCGGGTGTCGAATTTGTCGGCCGCGTGCCGGACGCACAGGCCTTCGTGCGTAGCGCTGCCGTCATCCCGCTGATCAGCACCGCGGGCAGCGGCGTCCAGTTGAAGACCATCGAAACCTTCGAGCTCGGCCTGCCGTCCGTCGCCACCAGCCGCTCGCTGCGCGGCATCGACCATCGCCCGTCCAATTGCGTCGTCACCGACGATCCCGCCGCCTTCGCCAGGGCTCTCGAAGCCGCGGCGGCCGACGTCCGCGACGTCGACGGCAGCACATTCCGGCGTTCGCAGGTCCAGGCGCTCGACGCCGCCATCCGGCTCGGCCTCGAAAAACTCGGGTCCGTCAGGCAGGAGGCGTTTGCATGAACATGCACTCCACCCGCGCCGCCTCGGGGCGCGACACCTTGAGAACGATCCTCGGCATCCCGGTGCTCGCGATTCGCTGGGATGAGGCCATGGCCCTGTTGACGCGGTTGACCAGAGAGCGTCGTTTTACCAAGGTCACTTTCCTCAACGCCCATAATGCCAACATGGCCTGCACGGATCCGGTCTTCGCCAAGGCGCTGGATGACTTTCTCATCCTGCCCGACGGCATCGGTGTCGATCTCGCGGCGAAAGTCCTCTACGGCGCGCCTTTCCCGGACAATCTCAATGGTACCGATTTCGTGCCGGCCTTCCTGCAGGCCTCGCCCCAGCCGCTGACTGTGGCTCTGCTCGGGGCCACCCGCGTCAATGCCGAAGCGGCGTCGAAGAAACTGGCGGCGATTGCCGTCCAACATCGTTTCGTCGTCATCCATGACGGCTTTTTCTCCGCCGCGCAGGAGCCGGAGATCGTCGAACGGATTGCAACCCTGCGGCCCGACGTGCTGCTCGTCGCCATGGGTGTGCCGCGCCAGGAATTGTGGATCGAACGCCACATCGACGCACGCCACTGCACGCTGCCGATCGCCGTCGGCGCGCTGCTTGACTTCCTGAGCGGCTCGGTGCCCCGGGCACCCTTGTGGATGCGCCGGCTGCGGCTCGAATGGCTGTTCCGGCTGGCTGTCGAACCGGGCCGCCTGTGGCGCCGCTATGTGGTCGGCAATCCTCTGTTCCTGCTGCGCGTCGTCAGGCAGAGATTCTCGCATGCACCCGAAGCTGCGGGAGACATCCGTTGAACAGCAGGTTCGTTCCGGGTGCCGCTGTCGAGCCTAGCCCGCTTCGGCGGATGCCGACGGCGGCACTGGTGACGGCAAGCTACGCGCCCGATTTCGAGCGCTGCCGCCTGTTGTGCGAGACACTCGATCGCCATGTTTCCGGCGCGGCGCACCACTATATCCTGGTCGAACATCGCGATATCTCGCTTTTCCGTCAGTTGGAGACCAGCTGGCGTACCATCGTCGACGAGCGGGAATTGCTGCCGCGCTGGCTGCACGCCTTCGACGACCCGCTCAGCCTGTTTCGTCGGCGCATCTGGCTCAGCCTGAAGACCCAGCGGCTGCGCGGCTGGCATGTGCAGCAGCTGCGCCGCATCGCGATATCGGCGCATGCATCCGAGGATGTGCTGATCTTCTGCGATTCCGACGTCGCTTTCCTCAAACCTTTCGACTGCGGCACTTTCTGGCATGATGGCAAGGCGCGGCTGTTCCGCCGCGACGGTGCGCTGGCGCACGAAGGTCATGAAGAGCATCGCATTTGGTCGCGCAACGCGGGTGCGGCGCTTGGCATCGACCCATCCCGGACATCGAACCACGACTACATCTCGACGCTGATCGCCTGGCGGCGCGACACCGTGCTGGCCATGTGCGGCCAGATCGAAAAGGTCCATGGCCGAAACTGGGTCGAGGTCGTCGGCTCGGCGCGCAAATTCTCCGAATGCATGATCTACGGCCGCTACGTCGACGATCTGCTGGAGGGCGCCGGCCACTTCCACGGTTCGGAAGAGTTCTGCCGGGTGCACTGGACCGGCGAGGCGCTATCGGACGACGAGTTCCGCAACTTCGTCGCCGCCATGGCGCCGGAGCAGGTGGCGATCGGCATGCAGTCCTTTATCGGCACCGATATCGGCCGCATCCGCCGTTTGATTGGGCTTAACGAAGCATGATCCCGAAAAGTGGGAACCGGAAGTCTTAGACCGGCTTCGCCGGCTTGCGCATCGCCGAATAGGTGAGCAGCGTCGAGGCGAGGTACAGAAGCAGGAAGACGACATTGAGCGACAGCACCAGGTTCGGCGTGTCGAGGATGGTCGTCAGCACATAGGTCAGCAACAGCGCCTTCAGTGCGGCAAGCAGGCCGAGATTGAGCGCCCGCACCAAGGTCTGGCCGCGTGCAAACAAAAGCTCGGCCTGGTATTCGACCAGATTGCGCAACCCCGGCACGCAGATCGCCAGCAGCACCAGCGGCGCGGCCTCGGCGACATTCTTGCCAAGCGCATTGGGGAAGAAGTGCAGCACGATGCCGAGCGCCAGCAGCGCCAGCGTCGAGACCGCGAACACGCCGCCTTCGATGCCGCTCTTGACCGCCAGCCGTGACAGCATTTCCGGCGCGCGCATCATGCGCTGCACCAGCATCATCGAGAAGGTTCGGATCGGAATGGCGGTCAAGTCGACCAGCCGCATGATGATGGCGTAGATACCGGCCAGATGCGGGCCGCCGATCGCCAGAACCAGCAGCTTGTCGAACTCCATCTGCAGGTAGAACAGCACTTCTGCACCGGCGACATAGATGGAATCGGCCAGCCGCCGGAGATACGGCTCGATGCGCAGCCGCAGCCGCTGTCGCGGATAGAACCAGCCGAATGCCAGTATCAAGGAGGCGGCATTGGAGCCGATGTAGAACCACGACCATATCCAGACGCTGTGTTGCGCGGAGAACATGAACAGCACCGCGCCGAGCGCCCGCAGCGCCGTCGCCAGGATGGCCAGCACCGCGGCGCGGCCGAATTTGCCCAGACCGTTGTTGACGATCAGCGCCACCTCCACCGGCCGCCACAACAGCGCTTCGGCAAAGACGATTGCCGCAAACACCGCCAGCGGCACGGTGCTGGCGAAGAAGATCAGATAGACGCCGAACGAGGCGGCCGCCAGGAGCGGCAACGACAGCAGGCCGAGCAGCAGGAAGCCGGCGGTGAAGGTGCCGATCAGACTGGGGCGGATAGTGGCGGTGCGGTAGAGTGCCGAGATGAAACCGAAGGCGAGGATGCGCGACAGCATGACGCCGGCCGCCGACGCCGTGGCGAACATGCCGAACTCGGAAATGGACAGCGTGTTGGCCAGCGCGATGAAATAGGCGAGTGAAAACACCAGTCGCCCACCGGCGCCGCTGATCGCCGAGAAATAGTCGCGAAGCAGCCCCCGTCGTTCGGCCAAAAAGCTGCCGATCCGGGCGAGGGGCCGCCTTTGCGGTATGTCACTGGCCTGCGTCATGTCTCAAACAGAGCCTAGGCCGGAAAGCTTAACGTGCCGTTCTGGAGCTTAAGGCTGTGTTGTTGGCAAGCGGCGGGCTTTTTGCCGGTCTATCCGCGCCCGCTGATCTGGCAAAATCGGTTTCGGACTTGATCGGCCCGGCCGTGAAGATTATCCGTCGCGTTTCTCCTCGTACTTCCGGTCGAGGATCCAAAGCGCGATCTCCCAGGCTCGGGCGCGGGTACCAGTGACCACGCATTGTCCCGCCCTTCAGCTTGATTAGACCAATCAGTTAATAGGCTGGTTCGACGCCTCCGTTGCGGCTCATCCAACGCTAGCGGCGCGGAATCAAGTTCCTAATTTCCGCTTTGAAAGTTTCATTTGTTAATAATTTAGGTATTGCTAATGCAAAGGAAGTCAAAAAGTCAGCGTCTCAATAAGCGGTTGTATTGAAAAGCCCTTCCGATATGCTTTGACCAACGCTTGGTCATCACGTTGGGGGGCACCCGCGACAGGTGAAAGGGGCGTAGTGGCATGCGTTAAGGGCACTCTGAAGAAGGGAACCGTGCATGCTTAGGAGATCTCTCGCATCGAGTATTGCGGCGCTTGCCGCGATCGTGCCGCCGGGCCCGGCGTTCGCCGCGACGGCGACCGGCAACATGACCGTTCGCATCACCATCCAGGCCGAATGCAAAGTTCAGACCGCCAGCGATTTGGATTTCGGCACGAGGGGCGTCATCGATGCCAATGTCGATCTGACCAGCACGATAGGCGTGCAATGCACGACCGGACAAACCTACAATGTCGGGTTGAGTGCCGGTGGCGGCGCCGGCGCGACCGTTACAACTCGCAAAATGACCGGCCCGGCGGCGGCGACAATCAGTTACGCGCTTTACCGGGACACGGCTCGCACACAAAATTGGGGTATTACGGTCGGCACCGACACAGTCGCGGGAACCGGCAACGGCAGTGTCCAGAACTTGACCGTTTACGGACGGGTGCCGCCGCAATCCACACCGGCGGCCGGCGTTTATACCGACACCGTCGCGATCACCGTTACCTACTGACAACAGCGAAGCGAGAACGACATGCGAACCATGCTTTCAAGCATTGGCGCGGCGGCCCTTGTTCTGCTGTGCGCCGGATTTTCACAAGCCGCCTCGCTGAGGGTAGCCCCGACCAATCTCGAACTGATTGCACCAGACAGTGCTGCGGTTCTCAACCTCCACAATGACGCGAAGCGGCCGATCAACGTACAAGTCCGCGTCTTCAGATGGACGCAGGTGGATGGCGTTGAACGGCTGGAGCCGACGTCGGACGTGGTGGCCAGCCCGCCTTCAACCAAACTCGGCCCCGACGCCGACTACGTGGTCCGGGTCCTGCGGGTCGGCAAGGCGCCGGTTCGAACCGAGGAAAGCTATCGCGTTGTCGTCGATGAGCTGCCGGACCCTTCGCGCCGACAGGCCGGGACCGTGACCCTGGTCCTGCGGTATTCGATCCCGGTCTTCTTCCGCAGTCCCGACGCTTCGACGCCGAACGTGTCGTTCAGTCTTTCGCGCGCCGGCGGTGGGCTGATCCTCAAGGCACGCAACGACGGTGATAGCCGACTGAGACTGTCAAACATCACTCTCAACCAGGGAGGTAAAAAACTAGCGAGCCGCAGCGGACTTGTTGGCTACGTTTTGGGTGGGGCATCAATGCAATGGCCGATCGGCAGCGGCAAATCGCTGTCCGGAAGCTCCGTGACGCTTAAGGCGCAGAGCGATTTTGGACCATTCGATGCCACAGTCGCCGTTCAGGGTCGCTAGCACGGCGGCTGCCGGCGTTCTTGTGATTTGCTCTTCGTCGCAGGTGAACTCGCAAGAGATTCCGGACGCACCGGCACAAGACATCTCCAATTCGGCTCGGCCCGCTGGGCGCGATCTCTATTTGGAAGTGTTCATCAACGACATTTCATCCAAGATGATCGGCAACTTCAAGGAACTGCCCGATGGCGGCCTTGCGGCCGCCCCAGGGGAACTGCAGGAGGTCGGCCTCAAACCACGCGAGGAGGCGATCGACGCCGATGGCCTCGCCAGGCTTGATCGCTTGCCGGGCATCTCCTTTCGCGTCGATGAGACGGCGCAGCGGCTTTATGTCACCACCACCAATGACGGTCGCGCCGCCCGCACGATCGATGTCGGCCCGGCCGAAAAGCAGGATCGGCTGAAGCCGCAATCGGACTACGGGGCCGTCCTCAACTATTCCCTCTTTGCAAGCTCCAACACGCTGTTCGATGATAACGTCGAGTTGTTTCAGGGCGTCTCCGGCGCCTTCGATGCACGCGCCTTCAGCCCGTACGGAACGCTGGCCCAGTCATTCATCACCGGTTATTCCGACGGCGAGCTCCAGGACTTCACCCGGCTGAACACCACCTGGAGTTATTCGGACCCTGACCGCATGGTCACCTACAGGGCGGGAGATTTCGTTTCCGGTGGCCTGTCATGGACCCGACCTGTTTTTCTCGGCGGCATCCAGGCACAGCGCAATTTTTCCCTTCGTTCGGATTTGGTCACCCTTCCACTCCCCTCGTTTGAAGGCACGGCAGCCGTGCCTTCGACCCTAGAGGTCTATACCCAAAACGTGCGCACCTACGCTGGCGACGTGGCGGCAGGGCCATTCCAGGTCATCAACGTGCCGGTGTTCACGGGAGCCGGAGAGGCACGCGTGGTGCTGCGAGACAGTCTTGGAAGGGAAACCACGGCAACGCTTCCGTTCTACGCATCCAGTATGCTCCTGCGACAGGGCCTGCTTGATTTTTCGGCCGAGGCCGGACTTCCGCGCCGAAATTTCGGCGTCGAATCCAACGACTACGACCAGCGCGTCATGGGCGTCGCCACCGCCCGCTACGGGCTTACCAACTGGCTGACGCTCGAGGGCCATTTCGAGGGCGGTCAAGAGCTGCTCAACGGGGGATTGGGTGTTGCCTTTCCGCTCGGACCGTATGGCGCTGCTTCGGTTGCGGTTGCGGGAAGCCACCACGACGGAGACACCGGCTCGTTGGTGAACGCGTCGCTGGAACTCACCTACGAGGGATGGTCGCTGTACGGCAGGGTTCAAAGGGCGTTCGGAGACTATGAGGACATCGCCTCGGTGACGGCCGAACCAGAATTCTCGGGACCGGATGGTCTTCCGATCTTCAGTCCCGGCGTTCCGCGTGCGATCGATCAGGTAACGCTGAGCGTGCCGATGCCGCTCGATCTGTCGAGTCTCAACCTTTCCTACACCCACCTGGAGGATGCCGAAGGCGAGCAGAGCCAGATTGTCGGGCTCTCCTACAGCCAGCAGATATTCAAGCGGAGCACGCTCTACGCTACGGCGTTCACTGATCTTGAGGATCGCAAAAGTTTTGGTGTTTTTGCCGGCGTTTCGATCCCCTTCGGCGAAGGTATCACCGCCTCCACGGGAGTAGAGCAAGGCCCCAATGGTGTGAACGTCGTGGCCGACGTCGCCAAGGCAGAGCGGCTTGAGAACGGAAGCATCGGCTGGCGTGCGCGGACATCGGAAGGAGACGTTCCCAACCGCTCGGCGGCGGTCAGCTATCGCGCTCCGTTCGCGCGCTTCGAGGCCGGCGTCCAGCAGTATGATCACGATGTTCGGGCGACGGCGCGGATGGATGGCGCAATCGCGGTGGCCGGCGGCAGCGTATTCGCAGCCAACCGGATCGACGACGCCTTTGCCGTCGTGGATGTTGGCACGCCGGGAGTGGAGGTTGAACGTCAGAACAGACCTGTCGGCAAGACCGACCGTCGTGGCCGTATTCTTGTGCCTGATCTCAATTCCTACGAACTGAACACGATTTCGATCGATCCGAAGAATCTGCCGGTCGACGCCGATGTTCCGGCCACTAGGGAAACGGTCGTGCCCGCCGACCGTAGCGGCGTGGTTGTGAAATTCGGAGTCTCGGAAACGCCGCGGGCCGCGCTGGTTACCATTGCGGACAAGGGCGGGGCGCCATTGCAAGCCGGCCTTTCCGGCAAGCTTGAGGGCAGCTCTGAAGACTTCTTCGTCGGTTATGACGGCCAAGCCTACATTCGCGGGCTGAGGGCGCACAACGCAATCGTCATCGATCTGAGTGACGGAAAGACCTGTCGCGCCGAGTTTCCTTACAAGCCAGTGCCGGGAAAACAGGTCGTGATCAACGATCTGAAATGCTTGTGAGACAAGGATCAACCATGCTTCGTGCCGTCGGTTTTGTCCTCTTCTTGGTGTTGCCCTCGCTGTCTTTTGCGCAAAGTTGCAGTTTCAGCAGTTCCAACCTGAATTTCGGAAGCGTCGACACCCTATCTGGCAGCCAGACTAACTCAACAGCTTCGATCAGCGTAGACTGCACCGGGATTGGCCTGCAGCGCATCCTGATCTGTCCCAATCTCGCTGAGGGCAGCGGCGGAGCAACGTCCGCTGCGGCGCGTCAGATGCTGAGCGGAGCCAATCCACTCAACTATCAGATCTATTCGGATTCGACGCGCAGCGTTATCTGGGGTTCGTACAGCTGGCCCTATGCCGCCCGTTCGCCGGCCTATGCCCTGACGCTGAACGCTCTGGGATCAGGATCGGGGGCAATTACCATCTACGGCGCTGTTCTGGGCGGACAGTCGACGGCTGTTCCCGGAAGCTATCTTTCGACGTTTTCCGGTGCGAACACACCGTTTCGTTATCGCTATAGTCTCGGCAGTGACTGTACGACGTCGGCGGGCACCGCAACCACCACCAATTTTACGGTGAACGCGTCCGTGGCAGCGAACTGTCTCGTCACGGTCCAGAACATCGACTTCGGCGCCAAAGGGGTGCTAAGCGCCAATGTCGACGCCACCGGCGGGGTTTCCGTCACCTGTACCTCGGGCACGGCCTACACCGTATCCCTCAATGGTGGCACCACAAATTCGGCCCCGACGGCGCGCAAAATGTCGAAGGGTGCCGAGACCGTTACCTATGGCCTCTACAAGGACACGGCACGCTCGCAACCATGGGGCGATGCGGCGACGCCCGGAAGCACGGTGCCCGGTACCGGAAACGGTCTCGTCCAAGCATTGACGGTGTATGGCCGGGTGCCGCCGCAGACGACGCCCTCGGCCGGCGTCTATACGGATACGGTGGTCGTGACGATCACATACTGATCGTTGGTTGCATGACGGCACGCCAAGATATCCAATTTTACTCACGCCCGCCTTCTGGGAAGAGAATACGCCAGCCGACCTCTGACTTCGCAGCGGGACAGCATTCTGGGTGGCCTGGCTTAACGGCCCCTTAACCATACCAGTGCCAAGTTCCAAACCAACGAGTCCATGGCCAAACGAACTGCCCAGTTCGCCTATTTCTGCCCATTTGACGCCAAAAGAAGTTCCCACTTCGCGGAATTCTGGGCTTGTAAGTTTAGCGTGGGCTAACGAATGGCCAATCGCCGTTCGCAGGTCGCCAAGGGTAAAGTTCCGGACGATGGTCGACAGGGAAAACCGCGAAGACTGGAAGCGCGAGCGCTCGTTGCTGGCGCTAGGCCAGGCTGTGCGCGGCGACGAACCCGACGCGTCCCTGGTCTCGATCGGGGACCGGGCAGACCCGTCATGGCGCGAGGATGCCGCCACGCGTCATCGTCTCGCCCGTTCACAACGCGAAACGCGGACGAACCTGAAGCTGTCGGATCCGGCCGCAACGGACGGGTATCAGGCTGGCTATGAGACGGCCTCGTCGGTGACCCCTGCGCAAACCACGCCACGGACACAATCGGCGGAAACCGCGGGCGCCTATAGCCCCGATCCTGCATCCGAACCTTATCGTTCAGGCAATGCGCCGGCATCCCACAACGACGGCGCCGACAGCCAGCAGTGGAAGCCGCTGATCGATCCGATGCAGGTCGTCCGTGGTGTTGGCAAGTCGAAGGCGCTGATCGTGACGACGACGATACTGGGTGCCGCCCTCGGCATTGCCATCGCTCTGTCGACGCCGAAGAAATACGAAGCCACCACCGAACTGATCGTCGATCCGCGCGACCTGAAGCTCACCGATCGCGACCTCACCCAGTCGGTCGTCGCTTCCGACGCGACGCTGGCCATCGTCGAAAACCAGGTCCGGGTGCTGACATCAGGCACTGTTCTCAACAAGGTCGTCGACAAGCTCAATCTCGTCAACGACCCGGAATTCAATGGGCAGGGCAGCGGCGGCCTCGGCGTCATGTCGCTCATCCGCTCCGTCCTGTCACGCAATGACGGGCCAGGTGGTGTCGACGACACCCGTCGCCGGGCGCTTGCCGTCGGCAATCTGGCCGAGAGCCTTTCGGTGGAACGCGGCGGCAAGACCTTCGTCATCACCGTCAGCGCCACCACGCAGAATGGCGAGAAATCGGCACTGATCGCCAACACGATGACGGATGTCTTCCTGCAGACTTTCGGCCAGATCCAGTCGGATACCGCAGGCCGCGCCACCGACGAACTGACGGCCAGGCTGGACGAACTGCGCAAGGGCGTCGAGGCGGCCGAGCGCAAGGTCGAGGATTTCAGGGCCTCGCACGACCTTGTCGACGCGCAGGGCCACCTCATCAGCGACGACGAGATGCTGAAGCTCAACGAGCAGCTATCGGTTGCCCGCGCCCGCACGCTGGAACTGAATGCCCGGGCCGCTTCGGCGCGTTCGGTCGACGTCAACTCTGTTCTCACCGGCACCTTGCCGGAGGAGATCAACTCCAACACGATGAGCGATCTGCGTTCGCAATATGCGTCGCTCAAGCAGGAGGCTGATCGCGCCGCCATCCGGTTCGGCCCGCGCCACCCCGAACTCCAGGCGCTCAATGCCCAGCTTGCCGGTGCACGCGACCGCATCGCAGCCGAGCTGCGCCGCATCGGCTCGTCGCTGCAGGTCGACCTCAAGCGCGCGGTCCAGCTCGAACAGGATCTCGCCTCTCGTCTGGCGCAGCTCAAGGTTCGCAGCGGCGACGTCAACGGCGATCTGGTGTCGATGCGCGAACTGGAGCGCGAGGCTACCGCCAAGCGTTCCGTCTACGAACAGTACCTGCTGCGCGCCAAGGAGACCGGCGAGCAGAAGGACATCAACACCGCCAACATCAACGTGATCTCGAAGGCCTTCGCGCCGCTCGAGGCGAACGGGCCGTCGCGGGTCGTGGTGGCGCTTGCCGGCCTGTTGCTGGGCTTTGCCTCCGGCATTGGCCTCGGCGCCATGCGTGGCGCCTATGAGAGCCTGCGTGACACCGCCAATTCGCGCTCGCGCCGCGACCGCGGCGCGGACCAGCGCCGGACGCCCTACGAGGACAAGCCATATCGGGCAGCACCCCCGCCGGCGCCGCAACCACCTGCTCCGCAACCATCGACACCACCACCTGCGCCGCCACCGCCCGTAACACCACCGCCTGTCCAGCAGACCGAGATCACGCCGGACGAAGGCCCCGGCAGAGTCAGCGCGCTGCTGTCGAGGCTGCGCAAGGCCGTGTCCCGCAAGCCGTCCCCGGAAGAGCCCTTCGATACCGAGTGGGTCTCCGCTGAAAACGGGAAGCCAACGCAAGATCCGGCGTACTCCCCCTATCCCCAGTCGGCGCCGGCCTTTACGCCTCGGCAGCAGGTCGCGGCGGCCTACCCGCCGCCGCCGCCCGTCCGGTCCGGTAATCCTGTTCCCTATGCCCAGCAGATGGCGCAGCCGCCTCAGCCTGCGCACATGGTGCCGCCGCGAGCGTATTCGGGCCCGCAACTCTATCCCTACGCGCAGCCTTTGGCCTACACGCAGCAGCCGGGCTACCCGCAGTCCATGTCGGCCCCCAATGCCGGGCAGCTGCCCTATCCGCCTCAGCCTGCTTCCGCGCTCTATCCGCAACATCCCACCTCGCCGCAGCAGGAGACCCAGCCTCGCGAGCCATCTGTGGAGGCGCGGCAGGCCGAGCAGGACGTCGAACCGCAAGCGCCAATCGAGGAAATCCGCGCCAGCCTGCGCGAATTCCGCGAAGCGGTCCGCGAACTCACCGAGAGCCGAGCGCGCCGCCGGTACTTCTGAGCCACAAAATTCTTCGCGCTGTCGTACAAAAACATGCCGGTTTCGCGTAAACGGCATGGGACGGCGCTTTGGCGGGATTGCGTGTTGGAATTTTCGTGAAGATGCCACGCTGTGAAAGATCAAAAAGCGCGTCGCTTCCGGAAGCGGCGCGCTTGGGCATTTTGGTGTTGAGGGTGGTCCATGGCCGAAGTGATTGATGGTAAGAGCGTTGCCGAAGACGTTGTGCGGACGGTCAAGACCCTGACGGCCGAACTTGTCGCCAAAGGCAAGGCCAAACCCGGTCTTGCCGTGGTCATCGTCGGCGAGGATCCGGCGAGCCAAGTCTATGTCGCCTCCAAATCGCGCACCGCCAAGGAATGCGGCTTTCATTCCGTGCAGCACACGCTGCCGGCCGAAACCTCCGAACCGGCATTGCTGAACATCATCGGCGACCTCAACGCCGATCCGGCCATCAACGGCATCCTGGTGCAGCTTCCGCTGCCGGCCCATATCGACGCCGGCAAGATCATCCAGACCATCGCGCCGGAAAAGGATGTCGACGGCTTCCATTTCATCAATGTCGGCAAGCTCGGCACCGGTGAACTCGAGACTGCCTTCGTGCCCTGCACGCCGGCCGGCTCGATGCTTCTGATCGAGCGGGTGCGCGGCAAGGATTTGTCCGGCCTCAATGCCGTCGTCGTCGGCCGCTCCAACATCGTCGGCAAGCCGATGGCCAACCTCTTGCTTGCCGCCAACTGCACCGTCACAGTCGCCCACAGCCGCACCAAAGACCTGCCGGCACTTGCCCGCACCGCAGACATTCTTGTCGCCGCCGTCGGCCGGCCGGAGATGATCAGGGGCGATTGGGTGAAGCCCGGCGCCACCGTCATCGATGTCGGCATCAATCGCATTCCCGCACCCGAAAAGGGCGAGGGCAAGTCGCGCCTCGTCGGCGACGTCGCCTATGCCGAAGCGGCCAAGGCCGCCGGCGCCATCACGCCGGTGCCCGGCGGCGTCGGGCCGATGACCATTGCCATGCTGATGGCCAATACGTTAGCCTCGGCCTACCTTGCGGCCGGATTGAAACGGCCGTCCTTCTGACCCGCCAGAAAGCCGCAACTTTGCCGAACCCCAGTGTTCCCTCAGAACGGCCGGTCATGACTGATCCCGTTCAAGGCGGCAGGCAGTTCGCTTTCCTGCTGGTCGACAAGTTCTCCATGTTCTCGCTGGCCGCGGCGATCGATACGTTCCGGTCGGCGAACCGGTTGCTCGGCCGCGACTTCTACGGCTGGACCACGGTGTCGGCCGACGGCGATCCGGTGATGGCCTCCAATGGCCTGCCGCTCAAGATCGACTACGCCGTCGCCGACCTGCCGCCGGTCGATATCCTCTTCGTTTCCGTCGGGCTGACGACGGAATTTCCCGGCAAGAGCAAGGTGCTGGCGGCGCTGCGCAGCTGGGGCCGGCGCGGCAATGCGCTGGGTGCCTTGTCGGTCGGCTCCTACCTGCTTGCCGAGGCCGGCCAGCTCGAAGGCTATCGCTGCACCATCCATTGGGAAAACCGCGCCGGCTTCGTCGAGCGCTTCCCCGACATCAACTGCACGGGCAATGTCTTCGAGATCGATCGCAAGCGCTACACCTGCGCCGGCGGCACCACCTCGATCGACCTGATGCTGGAGATCGTGCGCGGCGATTTCGGCTCGAACCTCGCCAATGGCGTCGCCAACCAGTTTCAGCACGAACGCATCCGCTCGGCCGGAGACCGCCAGCGTGTCGGCCCGGAACGCGACCTGACCGGCAAGTCGGAGAAGCTCAGGCGCATTGTCGAACTGATGGCCGACCACCTCGACGAGCCGCTGTCGGCGGTGCAGCTGGCAAAATCCGCCGGCCTGTCGGTGCGCCAGGTGGAGCGCCTGTTCCTGCGCCATCTCAGCGTCACGCCCGGCCGTTATTATATGCGGCTGCGGCTGGAACGGGCGCGCGAACTGCTGCGCCAGACCAACATGCCGATCCTCGACGTGGCGATCGCGACCGGCTTCACCTCGCATTCTTACTTTGCCCAGAGCTACCGGCTGCAATTCGGCAGGCCGCCCTCGGAAGAGCGCCGCACGACCTACTGAGCGGGTTTTCGCTCCGTTGAAAAGTTTGGCATTCGGCCCCGGCGCACCGGGCCAGGGCAACGAACCCGGGTTAACGGGTTCCCTCCCAGCCTTCGCCGGCGCATTGGCTGACGGAGCATCAAACGAAAAACCCGCCTGTGCGGCGGGTCGCTGGCGCAAATCAGCACCATGGACGAACATGTACCACAGCTGAGGTCACGGAATCAAGAAAAAATTCCTATCCGGCACAAAAGCTGCCAACACCGCCGAACTGGCTGTCGTCAGGTCCTTTGTCAACCTGAGTTCGGAGCCCTACGCATAGGTGCGCGGGCTTGTGTCCCGGCGCGGCGTCAAATAGCTTTGCCGCCCGGATCAGGGCGGATTTGAGGAGATATCGATGGCGGGACTTGCACGGAGCGTCGCTGCGGCGATCCTCCTTTTGTCGATGACGACATTCGGCTTTGCCGCGAACAAGGTCATCGTCATTTTCGATGCCTCCGGCTCGATGTGGGCCCAGATCGACGGCAAGCCCAAGCTCGAAATCGCCCGCGAGTCGCTGCGAACCGTGCTTCAATCGGTCCCCACCGACGACGAAATCGGCTTCATGGCCTATGGCCATCGCGAAAAGGGCAGCTGCGACGATATCCAGTTGATCGTGCCGCCACAGGCAGGTTCGGCAAGTGCCATTTCGGCCGCCGCCGACAGCCTGAAATTCCTCGGCAAGACGCCACTGACCTCTGCCGTCAAGCAAGCAGCCGAGGCGTTGAAATACACCGAGGACAAGGCCACCGTCGTGCTGATCACCGATGGTCTCGAAACATGCGGTGGCGACCCCTGCGCGCTTGGCAAGGAGCTTGAGGCATCCGGCGTCGACTTCACCGCCGATGTCGTCGGCTTCGGCCTCACCGCCGACGAAGGCAAGCAGATCGCCTGCCTCGCCGACAACACCGGCGGCAAATACATCCAGGCCTCCGACGAGAAGGCGTTGCAGGAGGCGCTTGTCGAGACCGTGGCGGCACCAGCGCCGGCACCCGCTCCAGAACCGGCTCCCGCTCCTGCGCCCGCACCGGAACCGGCCAAGCCTGAATTCAATTTCCAGCCGACGGTGGTGATGGCCGAAGGTGGCGAGCCTATCACCGACGGCAACGCCTGGGAGATCTACAAGGCGGACGCCGATGGCTCGCGTGGCGGTTCCGTCACCACCGAATATGGCACCTACAATGGCAATCTCGAACCGGGCGACTACATCGTCGTCGCACGCGACGACGATGCCAAGGTGGAGCAGAAGGTCAAGATCGAGGCCGGTCAGGTCTACAAGCCGCTGTTCACCTTGAACGCGGGCACCATGCTCATTCATCCGCGGCCGAGCCAGGGCGCCGACATCAGTGACGCGGCCAGCCTCAATTTCGCTTATCCGGGCGGCAGCACCACCCACTATGGCGACACCAAAATCATCGTGCCGGCGGGCGAACAGAAGGTCACGGTCCAGATTGGCGCCGGCAGCGTCACCGAAACCATCCAGCTCGCCGCCGGGCAGAAGATCGAGAAGGACGTCATCGTTGGTGTCGGCCATGTCATGCTCAACGCCGTCTATATCGCCGGCGGTGACAAGGCCGACAGTCCCGGCCTCGGTTTCGAGATCGTCAAGGCGAAGAAGAAAATCGATGGCACGCGTGACAGCGTCGAGCATTCCTATGGACCGGACAGCAAGTTCTGGCTGCCGCCGGACGATTATGTCGCGCTGACCACGCTTGACCTGGCGGTCGTCGAGCAGCCGTTCAGCATCAAGGTCGGTGATGTCATGGATATCAAGGTGCCGCTCGATGCCGGCGTTCTGGCCATGTCGGCCCCCGGTGCCTACTCGATCGAGATCCTGTCGCCGAAAAAGGACATTGAGGGCAAGCGCAAGGCGCTTGGCCTGAACTATGGCGATACCTGGCAGCAGACCGTTCCGGCCGGCGACTATGTGGTTGTCCGACACATGTCCGATGCGGGGCATGAGAAGGAAATGCCGGTGACGGTCAAGGCCGGCGAACGGAGCGAAATCACCGTTACGCCGTGACCGCCATTTGACCGGCAGCAAAAAAGGGCGGCCATGAGCCGAGGCCATGAGCCGCCCTTTTTCATGGACAGGATGGTGATTCCGTCAAGCCGTGCCGAAGGCGCTGGCGCCATGGTCGGCGCGGCCGACCAATTGCCGGAAGCCGGCAAACAGCTCACGGCCGAAACCGAATTCATTGCCGATCAGGTCGGCATCGGCCGTCCGGCGCAGTGCAAAGTCCCCGGCCGGCACCAGCACCTCGAGTGTCCCGGCCTCGGCGTCGAGCCGGATGATGTCGCCTTCGTGGATCCTGGCGATCGGCCCGTCCTCGACTGCTTCCGGCGTCACATGGATCGCCGCCGGCACCTTGCCGGAGGCTCCAGACATGCGCCCGTCGGTGACCAGCGCCACGCGCTGGCCGCGATCCTGCAGGATGCCGAGCACGGTAGTCAGCTTGTGCAGTTCCGGCATGCCGTTGGCCTTCGGCCCCTGGAAGCGGATGACGGCGATGAAATCGCCGGTCAGCGTGCCGGTCTTAAACGCCTCGTTCAGCCCTTGCTGGCTGTCGAAAACCTTGGCCGGCGCCTCGATGATGCGCCGCTCCGGCTTCACCGCGGAAGTCTTGATGACGGCGTGGCCGAGATTGCCCGACAGCACTTTAAGACCGCCGGTCGCCTGGAACGCCTTGCTGAACGGCGCCAGCACTTTCTCGTCGCCGCTTTGGCGTGGCGAGGCTTCGCGCACGACGCTGCCGTCGGCACCGAGCTTTGCTTCGACCGCATAGGGCCGCAGGCCTTCGCCCCAGACCGTCTGCACATCCTCATGCAGGATGCCTTCGTCGAGCAGTTCGCGGATCAGGAAGCCGAGCCCGCCTGCGGCGTGGAAATGGTTCACGTCGGCGAGACCGTTGGGATAGACCCGCGCCAGCAGCGGCACCGCTTCCGAAAGGTCGGAAATATCCTGCCAGGTGATGGCGATGCCGGCCGCCGCCGCCATGGCGATCAGGTGGATGGTGTGATTGGTCGAGCCGCCGGTGGCATGCAGGCCGACGACACCGTTGACGATCGAGCGCTCGTCGATCATCCGGCCGACCGGCGTATAGGCGTTGCCGAGCGCGGTGATCGCCAGTGCCCGCTTCGTCGCCTCGCGCGTCAAGGCCTCGCGCAGCGGCGTGCCTGGATTGACGAAGGAAGCGCCCGGCGTGTGCAAACCCATGATCTCCATCAGCATCTGGTTGGAATTCGCCGTGCCGTAGAAGGTGCAGGTGCCCGGCCCATGGTAGGACTTGGACTCGGCCTCCAGCAGTTCGGCGCGTCCGGCTTTGCCCTCGGCATAGAGCTGGCGGACCTTGGCCTTTTCATCGTTCGGCAGGCCGGTGGTCATCGGCCCGGCCGGAATGAACACCGCCGGCAGATGGCCGAAGGTGAGGGCGGCGATCACCAGCCCCGGCACGATCTTGTCGCAGACGCCGAGATAGACGGCGGCGTCGAACATGTTGTGCGACAGGCCGATCGCCGCGGCCATGGCGATCACGTCGCGCGAAAACAGCGACAGCTCCATGCCGGGCTGGCCTTGCGTCACGCCATCGCACATAGCCGGCACGCCGCCGGCCACCTGCGCGATGCCGCCGGCCTCGCGCGCCGCGTCCTTGATCAGCGCCGGAAAAGTCTCGAAAGGCTGATGCGCCGACAGCATGTCGTTATAGGAGGTGATGATGCCGAGGTTTGGGACCTTATCCGCACCCAGCGCCAGCTTTTCCGAGGGGCTGCACACCGCAAAGCCGTGGGCGAGATTGCCGCACGACAGCACGGCCCGGTTGGCGGTGCGGTTCGACGCCTCGGCTATGCGGCTAAGATACCGCTCCCGGCCTGGTTTCGAACGCTCGCGGATGCGCTCGGTGATGGCTTCGATGTCGCGTCTGGCGGTCATGGTGTCGGTCCTTTCAGGCGAGGTCCCGGAACACAATCCGGCTGTCCGCCGGGACCCTCAGCAAGTTCAAATCAGGGCGCCCAGAAAATCTCCACGGGCTTATGCGCGGCGTCGAGCACGGCGCGGATTGGTTTCCGCGGTCCGGGTGCAACCGCGCCGTCGAAGGCGGTGCGCTTGTCCTCGCCTTCGATGTGCACCGCGATGAAGCCGGCATCGACGATGCGCGCCAGCGACAGGGTCAGCCGCGGCTCTCCCGCACTCAACGCATGAACCGGCAGCACGATCCTGTCGCAGGACGGATCGAGCAATTTTTCCAGGTCGTCGGCATCGGGAAAGAACGAGGCGGTATGGCCGTCCGGCCCCATGCCGAGCACGACGACGTCGAGCGGCCAGGGCAATGACTGGAGCGCCGCATTGTCGGAGGAAGCCGCATCCTCGATGCTGGTGGCCTCGTGATAGAGCGGCACGAAGCGCGCCACCTTGGCCGCGTTCTGCAAGAGATTGGCGGCCACCAGCCCGGCGTTGGAACGTGGCGAGGAGGCCGGCACGAAGCGCTCGTCGACCAGCGTCACGATCACCTTGTCCCAGGCAATCGGTATCGCCGAAAGAGCGGCGAAGAATTTTGCCGGCGTGGTGCCGCCGGAGACGGCGAGCAGCCCCGTGCCGCGCTCGGCGATTGCCTTGGTCAGGCGGCCGGCGACATGACCGGCAAGGGCGGCCGCCAATTCCTGGCGCCCGGCGAAGCCGTTCCAGCTGTAAGCGGCGCTGTTCAATTGCTCTCGTGCCATGTCCGCCCGTCACGTTCGATCAGTGCGATGGAGGCCGAGGGTCCCCAGGTGCCCGCCGTATAGCCCTGCGCCTCTTGTCTGGCGCTTTCCCAGGCGTTCTGGATCGGGTCGATCCACTTCCACGCCGCCTCGACTTCGTCGCGGCGCATGAACAGGGTCTGGTTGCCACGGATGACATCCATGATCAGCCGCTCATAGGCATCCGGCGCGCGGCCATCGAAGGATTGCGCGAAGCTCATGTCGAGCGAGATCTGGCGCAGCCGCATGCCGCCCGGACCCGGATCCTTGATCATGATGAACTGCTTGACGCCTTCGTCCGGCTGCAGCCGGATGACCAACTGGTTGGCGAAGATCGGACCGGCGCTGTCGCCGAAGATCGAATGCGGGATCGGCTTGAATTCGATGACGATTTCCGAAACCCGGGTTGCCAGCCGCTTGCCGGTCCTGAGGTAGAACGGAACGCCCGCCCAGCGCCAGGTGCCGATCTCGGCCTTGATGGCGACGAAGGTCTCGGTGTTGCTGTCGTGGGAAAGCTCCTCGACATAGCCCTTTACAGCTCCGCCGGACGAGGCACCGGCGCGGTACTGCCCACGCACGGTCTGCTTCGGCGCCTCGTTGCCGTTGATGCGCTTCAGCGCCCGCAGCACCTTCAGCTTCTCGTCGCGCACCGCGTCGGCATCCATCGACGACGGCGCTTCCATGGCGACGAGGCACAACAGCTGCAGCATATGGTTCTGCACCATGTCGCGCAGCGCACCGGCCTTGTCGTAATAGGTGACGCGGTCTTCCAGTCCCACGGTCTCGGCCACGGTGATCTGCACGTGGTCGATATGGGCGGAGTTCCACAGCGGCTCGTAGAGCGCGTTGGCAAAGCGCAGCGCCATCAGGTTCTGCACCGTCTCCTTGCCGAGATAGTGATCGATGCGGAAGATCTGGCTTTCGTGGAAATCGTCGCCGACCAGATCGTTTAGCGCTCGCGCCGAGGCAAGGTCGCGGCCGATCGGCTTTTCCAGCACGATGCGGGAGTTCGGCGTGACCAGATTGTACTCTTTCAGCTTGTGCGAGATATCCCCGAACAGCGCCGGCGCCACCGCCAGGTAGAAGGCACGGATACGGTCGCTGTCGCCTATCGCCTTCTTCAGTTTGTCGAATCCGGCGCCGGTCGTTGCATCGGCCGAGACGTAGGATAGCCTCGCCAGGAAGGTCTTCAGTTCCTTGGCGTCGATATCGGCCGGTTTGACGTGCTCGGAGATCGCTTGGCTGGCGAACGCCTGGAATTCCTCGTCGCTCATTTTCGAGCGCGACGTGCCGATGATGCGCGTCGGCTCGGAGAACTGATGGTCGCGCTGGCGATAGTAGAGCGACGGCAGAAGCTTGCGCTCGGACAGATCGCCGGTGCCGCCGAAAATGATGAAGTCGAAAGGGTCGACGGGGATGATCTGGCTGGTCATGGTCTGTCCGCTTTGACGCCGGTCGCTCTGACGCGGCTGATATAATCTAATCGATTTAAATTTTCCAGTGCCATGGTGTCACATCTGGGTGTATGCGCCTGCCCCTTGACAGTCCGATGACCTGGAGGCTTGTCGACAGGCGCGGCTCCGGAAGCCTTCGCAGTTGCAGCATAGAGCGGGATCGAGGCGAAAGCCAAAGGAGAAATCGGCGATGGCCGCACATCTTTCGACCAACCCGGTCAGAAGCCATGGCATTGCACGGATGTGCATTATTGGCGTGCCGGTCGATCGTCACCAATCATGAGCGGTAAAAACATGCGTCTGGAAAACAAGGTTGCCGTCATCACCGGTGCTGCGTCGGGCTTTGGCGAGGGCATCGCCAGGCGCTTTGCCGAGGAGGGCGCCAGGGTCGTCGTCGCCGATCTCAATGCCAAGGGCGCCGAGCGCGTCGCCAGCGAGATCGGTGAAGCGGCGATCTGGACCCAGACAGATGTTTCGCTGCGCTCCGAATTCGACGAGATGGTCTATGCCGCCAAAAGCGCCTTCGGCCGCATCGACATCATGGTCAACAATGCCGGCTACACCCACCGTAACGGCGACATGCTCGATGTCGACGAGGAAACCTTCGACCTGATCACATCGGTCAACATGAAGGCGATCTATCACGCGGCACTCGCCGTGGTGCCAATCATGGAGCGGCAAGGCGGCGGCGTCATCCTGACCACGGCCTCCACCGCGGGTCTGCGGCCGCGGCCCGGCCTCACCTGGTACAATGCGTCGAAAGGCTGGGCGATCACAGCCACCAAATCGATGGCGGTGGAACTGGCGCCGAAGAACATCCGCGTCAACTGCCTCTGCCCGGTTGCCGGCGAGACCGGCATGCTGGAGAAATTCATGGGCGCCGACACACCCGAAATCCGTGAGAAGTTCCGGGCATCGATCCCGCTCGGGCGGCTTTCGACGCCACTCGACATCGCCAACGCCGCACTCTGGCTGGCCTCCGACGAAGCCGCCTTCATCACCGGTGTGGCGCTGGAGGTCGACGGCGGCCGTTGCATCTGAAAGCCTGGTGTATGTGGCCCGAAAGTGGCCCCGGTTTTGGGAGAGTGACATGCACCAGAACAACGGACATGCCCCGCGCGGAGCGGTGGGGCGTCAGGCGCCGGTCTTGATGTAGCTCTTGTAGACCCAGCCGGTCTTGCCGTTGTAGGTGATCTGGCACCATTGCTTGCAGTTCATCACCTGCACCGAGGTTCTGGCGGGCACCGTGCCGATGGCGGCGGCATTCTTCTTCGGGCCGCTCCGCATGGTCACGGCCCTCAGGATGCGCCCCGTTCCGGCGGCTGCGACCTTCCCAGGCTTCGCCTTGGCCCGGCTGCCGTCGCCTTCTGTTGCCGCTGGCTGCTGAGCCGGCACTGGCGGCTTCACCGCGGGGATGGCGGCGGTTTGTGCGCCATCGGGATGGCTGCCCGCCGCCGCGGAGGGCGCGGCAACCTTGGCAAGTTCAGCGGTGGCATCGGTATCGGCTGCCGGCTGCGCGAATGCCGCCGCCGGCTTGTCCGGTGCCTGTTCAGCCTGGTTCGCCACCTGGCTCGGAGCAGTCGAGTCGGAAGCGGATGCAGCCTTCGGCTGCGAACCGGTCCAGCGCGGATCATTGGCCGCGAGCGCTTGTACGTTGGCTTCCGCGGCCGTGACGGTCGGTGAAACCGTGTCGGACTTGTGCGTCTGCGGCACGGCTGCCGCGGCGACCGCGGCCCCCACCGGGGCTATTTTCGTCGTCTTCACCGGAATGGTTGGAATGGTCTGCTCGGAGCTCGCTGCCGCTTGCCTGTCGCTGGCCGGCAATGTCAGCCATAACGCCACGGCGGCGACGCCAAGCAGTGCGGCGGTGCCGATCGCGGCGATCACCAGATGCGAGTTCGAACGGACCTCCTGCCAGAAGGACGGCCGCATGTCGTATCCGAACTGCATGGCAAAGCGCCGACGTTCCGGCGTACCGAAACTGAAGGGCTCTCTCACTCTTGCCACCTCCATAAGCGGGCCGATGTTCTTTCAATCGAATGCCAAGAATCTGGCGCCAGATCTGCATCGGTCCCAAGAAACCAAAGCGGGAAAGCCCGCGGAATTCCCCGTCAGTCGCCCACAACCGGCATCTGTTGCCGGCGATTGTGGCATCACTACGCCTTCCCACCCGATTCTGCACCTTTGCCGGGGATTCCGCAATGTGCCGCCACGGCAACAAATATTACAGGAATATTACATGAATTCAGAGCGATCCTATCCAGCCCGGAGCGCAATGGCATTCAGCTTCGTCAGAGATCACGCTTCAGCCGACAGATGGAACCGGTCCCGATTCCATTGGAACGGAGAAGGCGCTAGATCCTGTCGCGCAGAGCAAACCAGTTGAGCGCCAGGAACAGCAGCGGCGTGCGGAAGCGCCGGCCGCCGGGGAACGGCGGGATTTTCAGGTCCTCGATCAGCTTTAGCCGGTCGCGGTTGCCGCCAACGGTTTCGGCATAGAGCTTGCCAAAGAAGTTCGACAGCATGACGCCGTGGCCGGAATAGCCGCCAGCGGAGATGACATTGGGCATCACTTCGCGCACGAACGGCTTTCTCGGAACCGTGATGCCGACATAGCCGCCCCAGCCATGCGTGATCTCGACATCCCTGAGCGTTGGGTAGAGTTCCGCGATCTGGCGGCGGATATGGATGTGGATATCCTTCGGATCGTTGACGCCATAGATCTCGCGTCCGCCAAACAGCAGCCGCCCGTCCTTCGATCTGCGGAAATAGCGCACGACGAAGCGGGAATCGTCGACCGCCTCGCCGCCCGGCAACACGTTCGAGTTCGCTCCCAGAGGAACGGTTGCGCCGATGAACGACCCGATCGGCATGATGTGCGCCGCACTCACCGGCTCGAGCGTGCCGCCATGGGCGTTGACCGCGATCAGGCACTTCTGCGCTGTCACCGTGCCTCTCGGCGTCGAAACCTTGACCTTGCCGCCACTGGAAATGATGCCGGTCGATGGCGTCCCCTCGAACAACTGCGCGCCCACAAGCGCTGCCACCCGCGCCGTACCGATCACCAGCTTCATCGGGTGGATGTGGCCAGTGCCGGTGTCGCGCGTCCCGCCAAAATAGGCGGTGGATCCCAGCCGCTCCGCCGTCTCCCTGGCATCCATGAACGAGATATGCGGGTAGGAAAAACGGCTCGCCATGATCTCGGCATGCGCCTTGTAATCGTCGACGTAGCGCGGCTTGTGCGCCACCGAGAGCTGGCCCGGCATATAGTCGATGTCGATCTGGTTGGCAGCAGCGAATTCGAGGAGATGGGCCTTCGCCTCTTCGGCGAGATCGAACAGCGCCTTGGCCCGGGAAAAACCGTACTCGGCCTCCAGATCCTCCACCCACGAACGCTGGCCGGTGCCAAGTTGCCCGCCATTGCGCCCGGAAGCGCCATCACCGAAGCGATGCGCCTCGATCAGCACGACATTGGTGCCAGCCTTGGCCAGATGCGCTGCCGCCGACAGACCGGTAAAGCCGCCGCCGATGATAACGACGTCGCAAGTCCGGTCGCCATCGAGGCTTGGGTATTCGGGTCTTGGTCCGGCGCTGTCCTCATACCAGGAGCGGCCGGGAGAAATTGGGGATTGGTAGGCCATGATGCGGTGAAGACTCGGAGATTTGGAAGGGAGTGAGAAAGCGAATAGCGAGTAGGGAGTAGCGAATAGCGAATAGGGAGAATTGAGGAGTGAGGGTTGATCGAGACTGGTGTCGCCTGTCTCATCATTTCTATTCGCTATTCGCTATTCGCTATTCGCTATTCCTTTAGACATTCAGCAGCAGATATTCCCGCTCCCACGGGCTGATCACTTCCATGAACGTCTCGAATTCCGCGCGCTTGATGGCCGCATAGGTCGCGGCGAAGGACTTGCCCAGATGCGCGCAGAGTTCCTCATCGCCCTCGAACAGGTCGACGGCTTCGAGCAGGCCGCGTGGCAGGTCGATCTCATCGGCGTTGGCGGTGGTCAGGACGGGAGGCTCGGCCTTGACCTTGTTGGTGATGCCGATCAGCCCGCAGGCAAGCGATGCCGCCAGCGCCAGATAGGGGTTGGCGTCAGAGGAGGGGATACGGTTTTCGACGCGCCGTGCCGCCGGATCCGAGCGTGGCACACGAAACGCCGTGGTGCGGTTGTCATAGCCCCATTTGTTGTTGACCGGCGCCGACGCCGCCTGTGTCAGCCGGCGGTAGGAATTGACATAGGGCGCGAACATCACCAGCGCGTTCGGCACATGCTTCTGCATGCCGCCGATGAAGTGGAAAAAATCGTCGGTTTCCGAACCGTCGGCGGCCGAAAAGATGTTCTGTCCGGTCTTCTTGTCGATGATCGACTGATGGATATGCATGGCGGAGCCAGGCTGCCCCTGGATGGGCTTGGCCATGAAGGTGGCATAGATCTCGTGCTTCAGCGCCGCCTCGCGAATGGTGCGCTTGAACATGAACACCTGGTCGGCCAGTTCGATCGGGTCGCCATGGCGCAGATTGATCTCCAACTGGCCGGCACCTTCCTCATGGATCAGCGTATCGATCTCCAGGCCCTGGCTTTCGGAGAAATGGTAGATGTCGTCGATCAGTTCGTCGAATTCGTTGACGCCGGCGATCGAATAACCGGCGCCGCCGCCGATCGCGCGTCCGGACCGGCCGACCGGCGGGGTCAGCGGATAGTCCGGATCGGGGTTCTTGCGCACGAGATAGAATTCGATCTCGGGCGCCACCACCGGCTTCAGGCCGAGCTTGTCATAGGCGGCAACCACGCGCTTCAGCACATTGCGCGGCGTGAACTCGACCGAGCGGCCATCCTGGTGGACGAGGTCGCAGATGACCGCGGCCGTCGGGTCTTCTTCCCAGGGCACTACCGTCAGTGTCGACAGATCCGGCATCAGTTTGAGGTCGCCGTCGTCTTCCGGGTAGTGGAAGCCGTTGCCATCCTCGGGGTAGCCGCCGGAAATCGTCGTCATGAACACAGCCGACGGCAGTGCCAGCGAGGTGTTGGAGGTGAATTTCTTCGATGGCATCATCTTGCCGCGCGCGACGCCAGCCTGATCAGGCGTGATGCACTCGATGTCCTCGATGCCGCGCCATTCCAGCCAGGCGCTGACTTCCTTCCAGTTCTTGACGCCCCGTTGGTTTTTCACGAAGGCAGGCGTGCGGGCACGTCCTCCGCGGCTCGACGGACGGACTTCCTTTTTTGCAGGCGGCATCATTCACCAGATTGGGTTGCGGATTGTGGAGTATAGCCGTGCCCTCCCATGGAAGGGAAGGGGAGCCGCGTCGGGCTTTGGCTGACACGGTTGAAAATCACGCCGATCGGCTTAGTTTCGGCCTTCAATCCCAATCGAGAAATTGCATGAGGTACGACGGCAAACTGACGACGATCGGCTTCGACGCCGACGACACACTCTGGCAGAACGAGCAGTTCTTCCGCCTGACGGAGAAGCGCTTTGCCGCCATGTTTGCCGATCATGCCGAAGCGGAGCACATCTCGGCACGATTGCTGGAAGCCGAAAGGCGCAACCTTGCCGTCTATGGCTTCGGCATCAAGGGATTTACCCTGTCGATGATCGAAACGGCAATCGAGGTCACGCAAGGTCTCGTGCCTGCGGCGGTCATATCGGAGATCCTCGATGCCGGCCTCGAGATGCTGAGCCATCCGATCGAGGTCTTGCCGCATGCGCGCGAGACGGTCGAGAAGCTTGCCGGCGCATTCCGCCTTGTGCTGATCACCAAGGGCGACCTCTTCGACCAGGAGCGCAAGCTGGCCGGGTCGGGCCTGGGCGAATTGTTCGACGCGATCGAGATCGTCAGCGACAAGAATGCCGCCACCTATGGCAGGATCTTCAGCCGGCATGGCGATGGTCCGGCAAAAAGCATGATGGTCGGCAATTCGCTGAAGTCGGACGTGGTGCCGGCCATCGAGGCCGGCGGTTGGGGTGTCCATGTGCCGCATGAACTGACCTGGGTGCTCGAGCATGTCGAGGCCCCGGTGGCCGAATCGAGATTCCGCCAGATATCCGATCTCGGACAACTGCCCGGGCTGGTAGCAAGCATCGTGAACGCAGGCTGATCCCAGGAAACCGCCCTACGCTCTAGCGGCCGACCAAGCGATCGATCACCGGTTGCAGCCGTTCGGGCGTGATCGGCTTGGCGACCACCACGTCGATGATGTCAGACAGGCCCAGGCTTTCCGTAGTGCCATTCTTGGTCGAAAGCAGGATCACTGGTGGCAGCGATTTGCCCGAGGCGCGCCGCAACGCGCCGATGCTGGACATCAGATTGTCGCAGTCCTTGTTGTCGGCGCCGCCGTCAAGGACAACCGCGCCGGGAATGAGGGACCGCAAGATCCTTGCCGCGGTGTCGGGAGATTCTGAGATTGGCTTGAGCCCGGATCGCTCGACGATCTTCGAAATCACCACGCGATTGATGGGCGATTTGCCGACGACAAGCACCTGCGACGGATCACGGATCGCCTCGGTGCTTGCGTCGCGGGCCACCCAATTCAGATGTCTTGGAGTCTCGTCTTCACGATTCACTGGGCACACAAGTCGACCAAGAAGCTCGCCCCTATTTCAATGCAGAGTTGAATCTGGGGAGCAATTGGCGTGAGATCGTGGTCCATGTCAAGTTGAAATAAAAGACCCCAAAATCATGCTTGGGAGCAGTGAATTTCAAGCAACGCTACTGTACTGAACTGTCCATACGTGCGTTTCATAAAAAGAAAATTCACCTGCGCAGAGCGCGCAGGTGAAGAGGCGGTTGCACGGATTGCGATCAGCCATGGCCCTGCTGAGTGACGATCACCGGGATCAGCAGATCGCCCCAGTTGCCGTCGCCGCCGTGATGACGTGCCGAGCGCACGAGCTCCACCGAGACGCCTGCCTCGACCGCCTTCATCACCGACTGGTTGAGGCGGTGCAGATCGTTGGCCAGCATGCGGATCGTCGCTTGCTGGTCGACGCTCATCGTCGTGGACTGTTCCTCGGCGCGTTCCTTGACACGGCTTATCGATGCCATCGCTCTTCTCCTTGTGTCCCAAGCCCTGTCGGGCGTTTCCTCTGCGTTCTTCTGTTCGCTATTCGGCGGCCGGCTTGAACTGCGCGTGCTCGGTCGATTCATGCATGGCGGTGGTCGACGACTGGCCGCCGGTGATCGCCATCGACACGGCGTCGAAATAGCCGGTGCCGACCTCGCGCTGGTGCTTGGTCGCGGTGTAGCCGTTGGCCTCGGCCGCGAACTCCGCTTCCTGCAACTCGGAATAGGCCGCCATCTGCCGTGCCTTGTAGCCGCGCGCCAGTTCGAACATGCCGTAATTGAGCTGGTGGAAGCCGGCGAGCGTGATGAACTGGAACTTGTAGCCCATGGCGCCGAGTTCCTTCTGGAACCTGGCAATCGTCGCGTCGTCGAGGTTCTTCTTCCAGTTGAACGATGGCGAGCAATTGTAGGCGAGCAGTTTGTCGGGGTGATGCTTGCGCACGCCCTCGGCGAATTTCTTGGCCTGCGCCAAGTCCGGCTTCGAGGTCTCGCACCAGATCAGGTCCGCGTAAGGCGCATAGGCGATGGCGCGGGCGATGCAGGGCTCGATGCCATTCCTGACGTGATAGAAGCCCTCCACGGTGCGCCCGGCGCCGTAGTCGACGAAAGGCTGGTCGCGTTCGTCGATATCGGAGGTGAGCAGCCTGGCGGCTTCCGCGTCCGTGCGCGCGACGACCAGGGTCGGCGTGCCCATCACGTCCGCAGCCAGGCGTGCGGCGTTGAGGTTGCGGATATGCGCCGCGGTCGGGATCAGCACCTTGCCGCCAAGATGGCCGCACTTCTTTTCCGACGCCAGCTGGTCCTCATAGTGGACGCCAGCGGCGCCCGCCTCGATGAATGCCTTCATGATCTCGAAGGCGTTGAGCGGTCCGCCGAATCCGGCTTCCGCGTCGGCGACGATCGGCGCGAACCAAGTCTCGACCGAAAGCCCGTTGCCCTCGGACGTCTCGATCTGGTCGGCGCGCTGCAGCGTGCGGTTGATGCGCTTGACCAGTTCAGGCGCCGCATTGGCCGGATAGAGCGACTGGTCCGGATACATCGCGGAGGCGGTGTTGGCGTCGGCGGCAACCTGCCAGCCCGACAGGTAGATCGCCTTTAGTCCGGCGCGCACCTGCTGCATCGCCTGGTTGCCGGACATGGCGCCGAGCGCGTTGACGAAGTCCTCCTCGTGGATGAGTTTCCACAGCCGGTTGGCGCCCATTTCGGCAAGGCTCTGGCGGATCTGCACCGAACCGCGCAGCCGCTTCACATCTTCCGCGGAATAGGGCCGTTCGATACCGTCGAAGCGACCTTCCGGCGCCGATGGGACGAGGTTGTAAAAATCAGTCATTGGTCACTCCGAAGGATTGCTGCACTCGTGTCCGGGCATCAACCATCTGTGCTCCGGAATATGACTGAATTTACATTCCGGCGCGAAATGAGCCAGAAAAATCAAGGAAATCGGCGAAATATAAGGGAAAATCTGTGTTGCGTTTGACAGAGGCACGCTGTAAATTTGTCATGATTGTAAAGAGCGGCGCAGTGAGATTGCCGCGAAACTTGTGTAAATTCCTGTCAAGGACAGTCGATGGCTGACCAGAAGATATTTGCCGGACCGCGCATCCGCCGCATCCGCAACGCCAAGGGCCTGACTCAGACGGCAATGGCCGAGGGCCTCGGCATTTCGCCGTCCTATCTCAACCTGATTGAGCGCAACCAGCGGCCGCTGACGGTGCAGCTGATCCTCAAATTGGCGTCCGTCTACAAGGTCGATCCGCACGAGTTGCAGGGCGAGGCAAGGGGGTCTGTTGCCGCCTTGAAGGAGGTGTTCACCGATCCTCTGCTGGTCGGCGAGTTGCCGGGCGATCAGGAGCTGATCGAGCTTGCCGAGGCGGCGCCAAACGCGTCCGCAGCGGTGATAAAGCTGTTTCGCGCCTATCGCGAACAGGCCGAGCGCCTCTCCGACCTCAACGAGCTTTTGGCGCGCGAGGGCCGGGCGACCGCACTTTCCGGAGCCCGCCTGCCGATAGACGAGGTGCGCGAGGTTTTCGAGCGCCGGCCGAACCATTTCGCAGCCCTCGAGGAGGAGGCCGCGGCGTTCACCTCGGTGCTTGACCCCGGCGACGATCTGTTCGGCGCGCTGAAGTCCTGGCTGAAGCGCGAATACGGCATCGTGGTCAAGGTGCTGCCGGTCTCCACCATGCCGAACTGGCGTCGTCGTTATGACCGCCACTCGCAGCGCCTGTTTCTGTCCGAGCGGTTGTCGCCGTTCGACCAGTTACGCGAAGTCGCGATGGAGGCCTGTCTGATCCGCATGACGGTCGCGGTCGCCGGCGAGATCCAGGCGCTCAAGCTGACCACCGACGAGGCTCGCCGGCTCGCTCGCTTCGAACTCGGCCGCTATGCGGCGCATGCACTGATGATGCCCTACCAGGCCTTTCATGCGGCTGCGGTGCGCGCCCGCTACGATATCGACGTCCTGCGTTCGCGTTTCGGTGTCTCTTTCGAACAGGCGGCGAATCGGCTGACCATGCTGCAGCGGCAGGGTGCCTCGGGCGTGCCGTTTTTCATGCTGGAAGTCGACAATGCCGGCAACCGCTTCCGCAAGGCCGGCAGCCAGGGCTTTCCGCAAAGCCGCTTCGGCGGTGCCTGTCCCAAGCTGCCGGTGCATGTCGCCTTCACCCAGCCCGGCCAGATCTTCGTCGAGGCGGTGGAAATGCCCGACGGCGCCGAGTTCCTGTGCATCGCCCGCACGCTGGAAGGACCGCAAGGCGCGTTCTCGGAACGCCCGCGCCGCACGGCGCTGCTGCTTGGCTGCGACATCGGCTTTCGCGACGACATCGTCTATGGCGCCGCACTGCCCGGCGCGGCAGTCACCGCAAAGGCCGGCAGTGTCGCGGCGACGCCGGTCGGGCCCGCCTGCCGGCTTTGCGAGCGCGTCGGCTGCCTGGCGCGCGCCGAGCCGCCGGTGACGCGTCCGCTCGGCCTCGACGAGATGGTGACCGGCTTAAGTGCCTTCGACTTCCAGTAACGCCGTGGCAGGGTGCCACAATTGTCGCCGGTCGCTGGCTCACGCCCGGCCTGCATTTTTTGCGTTACGCGAACAGAGCATCTTTTCGTCGTCCCTTGCGCATCGTCCCGTCCACAAAAGCCCGACAGTCGCGCCCATGACCGACACCGCATCGTCGCCGATCCTTGTTTCCTCGACCGTCCCACAGCGGGAGGAGCGCATCGGCTTCCTGCTGGTGTTCCTGTCGGCGCTGATGTGGAGTTTCGGCGGCACCATCGCCCGCTTCATCACGGTCGGCGACAGCTGGACGGTTATTTTCTGGCGCTCCGTCTGGGCAGCGGCTTTCCTGATCTGCTTCATGGTCTGGCGCGACGGCTGGCGCGGCATGTTGAAAATGTTCCGCGACATGGGTCTGCCCGGCCTTGCCGTCGGGGTCTGCTTCGCCACCGCATCGACGGCGTTCGTCGTGGCACTTGCCTACACCACCGTCGCCAACATCCTGTTGATGCAGGCCGGCGTGCCGCTGCTGGCGGCGCTGTTTGCCTGGGCGTTGTTCCGTGAAAGGGTTGGTGTCGCGACCTGGCTGGCGATTGCCGCCGTCATCGCCGGCGTCGCCATCATGGTGTCGGAATCGCTTGATGGCGCCGTCTCGCCGATAGGCGACGGGCTGGCGCTGTTGATCGCGGTGATGTTCTCGATCGCCACCGTCATCACCCGGCGGTTTTCCAGCGTGCGCATGACGCCGGCGACCTGCCTCGGCACCATGCTTGCGGCCGGCTTTGCCGCCTCGCAGGCATCGACATTCACTGTGTCGACCGGTGACATGGGCTTTCTCTTTGTCTTCGGCGTGGTCAATCTGGGCCTCGGCCTCGCCTTCTTCGCCACCGGCGCGCGGCTGATCCCGGCGGCAATAGCAGCACTGCTCGGCACGTTCGAGCCGATCCTCGGCCCGATATGGGTCTGGCTCATCCATTCCGAGGTGCCATCGGTGCGCACCATCATCGGTGGCGCGGTGGTTGTCACGGCGCTGCTCGTTCATATCGGGCTCGAATTCAAGCGCCAGACCCGGCCCGAGCGCGCAGGGGTCACCGGAGTTCCATCGCCTAATTGATGTGGCGCGCAGCTTTGCCATTGACAATGTCGCGGCCGCGCGGGCAGGCTGAGATTACGGCAACAACAAGACAGGCGTATCTTGCCAAGTCTCCCTGCCGGTCAGATCGAGACCGGACCACATCGTCGTATCTCTGCCTGCGCCACGGCGAAAGCCTATGACGGCATCTGCACGCCACACGAGTCCCAGCGACGACACAACGCCTGCCGCTTATCGAACTGCCTGCATAGCGTTGGCAGTTCACGCTTGTCGCCTTTTGGAAAGCTCAATAGCCTGAAACAAATGCCCGGCCGCGCTGGAACCGCGACGAGCCGGCGAAGGAACACTCACCAAAGGAGAATAGCATGATCCGCAAAGCGCTCTGGCTTTCGGCGACTTCGGTATTTCTGACGCTTTTCACCGTCGGCGGTCATGCCGAGGATCGCGTCGTCAACGTCTTCAATTGGTCGGACTATATCGACAGTTCGATCATCGACGATTTCACCAAGGAAACCGGCATCAAGGTCGTCTACGACACGTTCGATTCCAACGAAATCCTGGAAACCAAGCTGCTTGCCGGCGGCAGCGGCTATGACGTCGTCGTGCCGAGCGGCAATTTCCTCGCGCGCCAGATCCAGGCCGGTGTGTTCCAGAAGCTCGACAAGTCGAAACTGCCGAACATCTCCAATATGTGGGACACGGTTACCGAGCGCACCGCCAAATACGATCCCGGCAACGAATACTCGGTCAACTACATGTGGGGCACGGTTGGCATCGGCTACAACATCAAGAAGGTGCAGGCAGCACTCGGCACCGACAAGATCGACAGCTGGGATGTTTTCTTCAATCCGGACAGCCTGGCCAAATTGAAGGACTGCGGTGTCTACGTGCTGGACTCCCCGGCCGACATCATCCCGGCGGCGTTGAAATATCTCGGCCTCGACCCGAACAGCACGTCATCAGACGATATCGCCAAGGCCGAGGAGACTTTGCTCAAGGTCCGGCCCTACATCCGAAAGTTCCACTCCTCCGAATACATCAACGCCCTCGCCAACGGTGATATCTGCCTGGCGGTCGGCTGGTCGGGTGACGTGTTCCAAGCCCGCAACCGCGCGGTCGAGGCCAAGCAGGGCGTCGAGATCGGCTATTCCGTGCCGAAGGAGGGCGCTCAGATGTGGTTCGACCAGATGGCGATCCCCGCCGATGCGCCGCATGTCGCCGAGGCGCTCGAGTTCATCAACTACATGATGAAGCCGGAAGTTATCGCCAAGTCGTCGAACTACGTGCTCTACGCAAACGGCAACAAGGCTTCGCAGCAATTCGTCGACAAGGCGCTGTTGGATGATCCTTCGGTTTATCCCGATGCCGAGACGATAAAGAAGCTCTACACGGTCTCGCCATACGATCCCAAGACCCAGCGCGTCATCACGCGCACCTGGACCAAGATCGTCACTGGCCAGTAAGCAATCCGACATGGTCCCGGCAGCCACCTGCCGGGACCATTCTTTTCTGGGGCAAGAAGCAGGAATCAGCACGGAGTGGGACATGAAATCGCTTGGCAGCATCCGCAGGGATTTTGCGCCGTGGAACGACCCGAACGCCAAGCCATACATCCAGTTCGACAATGTCACCAAGAAGTTCGGTGATTTCACCGCCGTCAACAAACTGTCGCTGACCATATTCGAGCGCGAGTTCTTCGCGCTGCTCGGCGCGTCGGGTTGCGGAAAGTCGACGTTGCTCAGAATGCTCGCCGGTTTCGAGGAGCCGACGGCCGGCCGCATCCTGCTCGATGGCCAGGATCTGCGCGGCATCCCGCCCTATCGCCGGCCGGTCAACATGATGTTCCAGTCCTATGCGCTGTTCCCGCATATGACGGTCGAGAACAACATCGCCTTCGGCCTCAAGCAGGACGGCATGCCGAAGCCCGAGATCGCGTCGCGCGTCGCCGAGATGCTGAAGCTGGTCAAGCTCGAGCAGTTCGCCAAGCGCAAGCCGCACCAGCTGTCCGGCGGCCAGCGCCAACGCGTCGCGCTCGCCCGCTCGGTCGCCAAGCGGCCGAAAGTGCTGCTGCTCGACGAGCCGCTTGGCGCTCTCGACAAGAAGCTGCGCGAAGAGACGCAGTTCGAACTGATGGACCTGCAGCAGAACCTCGGCCTGACCTTCGTCGTCGTTACCCACGACCAGGAAGAGGCGATGACGATGGCCGATCGCATCGCCATCATCGACAAGGGCGAGGTGATGCAGGTGGCAACGCCGGCCGAAGTCTACGAGGCGCCGGGGTCGCGCTTCGTCGCCGGTTTCGTCGGCAATGTGAACATGTTCGAGGGCAAGATCGCGCGTGGCGAGGCTGGCGCCGCCAGCATCGATGCCGGCAATGGCATCACCATCCGCACCGACAATGCCGGCGCTGCCAGTGCCGGGACGGCCGTCACCTTCGCCATCAGGCCGGAAAAGATCAAGGTGTCGTCGAGAAAGCCGGCCGAGGCCGTCAACGCTATCGAGGGCGAGGTCTACGACATCGCCTATCTCGGTGACATGACCGTCTATCACGTCAGGCTGGACGACGGCCAGGTGGTGCGCGCGAGCACCATGAACGCGGCTCGCATCACCGAGGATCCATTGAGCTGGAACGACCGCGCCTGGGTTTCCTTCCGGCCCGACGCCGGCGTCGTGCTGACGCGGTAGGGGGCGACCATGTCGAGCGCCACCGTCACCACCACATCAGCCTCTCCGGCAATCAATGCCGGCAAATCCGCCCTCGCCAGGTTGGGCGCTGCCTTCGTTGGCCGCCTGGTCATCATCATCCCCTATGTCTGGCTGCTGTTCTTCTTCCTCATTCCGTTCGTCATCGTCTTCAAGATTTCGCTGTCGCAGACGGCTATCGCCATTCCACCCTATACGCCGGCACTCGATTTCAGCGGCGGCATTTCCGGATTTCTGGATCAGCTGAAACAACTCAGCCTCGACAACTACACCTGGCTGACGCAGGACGCGCTCTACTTCAACGCCTATGTGACCAGCGTCATCATCGCCGCGATCTCGACGGTCCTGACATTGCTCGTGGGCTATCCGATCGCCTATGGAATGGCACGCGCGCCAGCGACGATCCGCCCAACCTTGCTGATGCTGGTGATCCTGCCGTTCTGGACCTCGTTCCTGATCCGCGTCTACGCCTGGATAGGCATTCTCAAGCCCGAGGGATTGCTCAATCAGCTGCTGCTCGCCACCGGGGTCATCCACCAGCCGCTGATCATCCTCAACACCTACACGGCGATCTTCATCGGTATCGTCTATTCCTATCTGCCGTTCATGGTATTGCCGCTCTATTCCGCTCTCGAGAAAATGGACTATTCCCTGATCGAGGCGGCAAAGGATCTCGGCTGTCCGCCAACCAGCGCTTTCTGGAAGATCACCTTCCCGCTGTCGCTGCCGGGCGTCATCGCCGGCTGCCTGCTGGTGTTCATTCCAGCCGTCGGTGAGTTCGTCATTCCCGATCTGCTCGGTGGATCGCAGACGCTGATGATCGGCAAGACGCTGTGGAACGAGTTCTTCGCCAATCGCGACTGGCCGGTATCGTCGGCCGTCGCCGTCATCCTGCTGTTGCTGCTGATCGTGCCGATCATGCTCTTCCAGCGGGCTCAGGCGCGCGCTCAGGAAATGGACAGGTGACCTCATGAACACCACCTGGAGCCGCTTCAACATCACCTCGATCGTGCTTGGCTTTGCCTTTCTCTATTTGCCGATCGTGCTGCTCATCGTCTTCTCCTTCAACGAGTCCAAGCTGGTCACCGTCTGGGGCGGCTTCTCGACCAAATGGTACGTCTCGCTGTTCCACAACCAGGGCCTCATGGACGCGACCTGGGTGACGGCACGCGTTGGCCTGATCTCGGCCACCGTGGCGACGGTGCTCGGCACGCTGGCGGCACTCGCCTTGACCCGTTACACCCGCTTCAAGGGCAGGGTGCTGTTCTCCGGCATGGTCTTTGCGCCGCTGGTCATGCCGGAAGTCATCACCGGCCTCTCGCTGCTGCTGCTCTTCGTTGCCGTCGGTCTCGACCGCGGCTTTCTGACCGTCACGCTGGCTCACATAACCTTGACCATGTGTTTCGTCGCCGTCGTCGTGCAGTCGCGCCTCGTCACCTTCGACCGCTCGCTGGAAGAAGCGGCGATGGATCTTGGCGCGACACCGGTGAAGACCTTTTTCCAGATCACGCTGCCGGTCATCATGCCGGCGATCGTGTCGGGCTGGATGCTGGCCTTTACACTTTCGCTCGACGATCTGGTGATCGCCAGCTTCACCTCCGGGCCGGGTGCCACGACGCTGCCGATGAAGATCTACAGCCAGGTTCGCCTCGGCGTGACGCCGGAGATCAACGCCGCCTGCACCATCCTGATCGCCGTTGTGGCGATCGGCGTCATCATCGCCTCGCTTGCCAACAAGCGGCGTGAGGTGCAGCGCCAGCTCGACGAGCAGGCCGCGCAGCGCGGGTGAAGACGGGAAGCGCGGCTGCCTATTCCCCCGAAACGCCGCGGCTGATCGGGGAAATGAACGGCGTGCTCCAGGTTCCGCCGACAAAAAACGATGACTGGTTGGAACCTTGCTGGCCAGTGGTCTGCGTTGCCGTCTGGTCCTGCTGAATGACACCGCCGGACAGGGCCAGTCCGCGTCCGGCGTAGGACGCGATCCCGGACAGCCAGATCTTGTATTTCGCCGAATTGGCTTCGGCCTTGTCGAGCCGAGCCACGCCCTTCGAAATGCTGGCCTTGATCTCGGCGCCGTCGATCGGCAGCGTTCCGTCGGAGACGTCGTCGAGCGCGAAGAAGCCGCCTTGTTCGGTATGCTTGAGGAAGGCCGGCAGGTTGAGCTTGCTCAACGCACCCGGTCCGAAGGTCGCCGAAACCGAGCCGTCGGCATTGTCGAAGATGGAGTCCCAGGTTCTGCCCGGCCCCTTGAGGATCACCGAGACGGTCCCCGTGCCGACCGGCACCAGGCGGGTCATCCCCGCCGCCGTGGCGAAAGCACCGCCGTCGATATCGGATGCCAGCAGCCGGATTTCGACCTGTGAGCCTTCCGGCTTGCGGTCGAAGCGAAGGCTGGTCTGGATGTTGCCGCCGAAGGCCGAGGCGTCGGAGATATCGAAGACGGACAGACCATCCTTGACCTGTGCGGTGGCGGCGACGTCGGCGAGCTGGATAGGCCCCGCCGTGGCGTGTGCCGCGGACAGCCTGAGATCGAGGTTGATCTTGTCGGCGAAACTTGTGTCGATTTCGCTGGGCCCGGCCCCTCCGGTCGGCGCCAGCGGCGTGAAGGCCGACAGGAACGATCTGAGGTCGAGCGTGTCGAAGGCGAGTGTGCCGGAGATCACCGGCTGAGCTTCGCCAAGCGACAGGTCCAGCGCTCCCATTCCCGGATTGTTGTCCAGCGCGATGGCGGTGTTGTCGAATTTGACGCGCCCGGCCGTCGCCGTGACCTTGCTCGAAATGCTGACCGAGCCGATCGCGGCGCCCGGCGCGATGCCGGACTGCAACCATTCCAGCACGCGGCGCAGCGAGGGCGCCGAAAACTTCGCCTGACCGTCGAAATAGCTGTTTTCGGACATGCTGGCCGTGCCGTCGAAAGAGAAGGTGGCGGGCGCGGCCTTGAAAGACAGAGTAAGCGGCGCCATGCCGCCGGCAAACAGCACCAGCGGCTTCTCCGAGGCGGCGTCCACGGCCACGCTTTCGCCGCGCCAGATCCCCGTCGCCGACAGCGTCGCATTGCTGTTCATCGCCGACCAGCTCGCCTGGCCGCTCAGGCTGCTCAGAATCTCGACGTCCTTACCATTGACCGAAGCAACCATGCGGCCGTCGCGAAACTCCACCGTGCCGAAAGTGTCGGTCGGCAGCTTGTCGAGATCCGGCGCGGCGGGGTCGGCGTTGACGACGCCGCGCGCCGCGTCGATGGAACGCGTGATGCGCCCGCCGGTCGGGATGGCGGGCAGGAAAAGGCCGGTCGGCGTGCGCTCAACCCGGATCGTCGGCCGCACCAGCCGCGCCGTCGAAAACACCACGTCGCCGCGCAAGGCCGCCATGGCGGAAAGGTCGACCTCGACCCGTTCGGCCTCGACGACCGGCGGCGCCTCGGTGTCGGTCCATTGCGACAGCGTCACATCGGTCAGGATTGCCCGGAATGTCGGCCAGACCTCGATGCGCGGCGAGCCCTCGATGGCGACCCGGAAGCCGCTCCACGCACTCATTTCCCAAGCGATGCGGTCGCGCACGATACGAGTGGAGGCGATCAGCGGCAGGGTAGCAACCACCAGCGCGATGACGATCACGGCAGCGCCGATCGCCCATATTCCGCGCCGGATCAAAGATGATGGCATATCGCCCCGTATGCTTCCATTCCGACAAAATCGCCCGATGGTGTAACCCAATCGTTACCACGACTTCCAGTCGTCACTACGACTTAGGGCTGACGCATTTCAAGTCTTTATGGCCCGGCGATGGCATTTGCGCACATCTGGCCGCATCGGCCGAACAAAATCTTGCTCTGCTGCGCTGCGATATGCATAAGCGATGGCGACCGCGGAGGAACGATCATGGCTGCCGAAGTACCGCTCTGGACCCCGACGCAAGACCAGATTGATGCAGCACCCTTGACCGCTTTCACGAAGGCCGCCGCTGGGAAAGCCGGCGTGGCGTTTTCTTCATATTCGCAGCTTCATGGCTGGTCGGTCGAGGACCGCGACGGGTTCTGGAGCCTGGTTTGGGATTTCTGCGGCATCGTCGGCGACAAGGGAGAGCCTGTGTTGGTCGACGGCGACAGGATGCCCGGCGCATCGTTCTTCCCCGAGGCCACACTGAATTTCGCCGAGAATCTCCTGAAGAAGACCGGCGCCAGTGAGGCGATCGTGTTTCGCGGCGAGGACAAGGTCGAGCGCCGTCTGTCCTGGAACGAGTTGCATGCGCTGACCTCGCGGCTGCAGCAGCTTTTCCTGTCGCTCAAGGTGAAGAAGGGCGATCGCATTGCCGCGATGATGCCCAACATGCCGGAGACCGTCGCCGCCATGCTCGCAGCCGCCTCGATCGGCGCGGTCTGGTCGTCCTGCTCTCCCGATTTCGGCGAGCAGGGCGTGCTCGACCGCTTCGGCCAGATCGAGCCTGTCGTCTTCATCGCGCCCGATGGCTATTGGTACAACGGCAAGGCGATCGAGGTCGCCGACAAGATCGCCGCGGTCGCGGCCAAGCTCGGCACTGTCCGCAAGATCCTGGTCGTCGACTATTTAGGCACTTCGAGCGATGTCGCTGGCACCATAGACAAGGCGGTGGCGCTGGAAGAGGCGCTGTCGCCCTTCGCCGGCAAGCCCGTTGCCTTCGAGCCGCTGCCTTTCGCGCATCCGCTCTACATTCTGTTCTCGTCGGGAACGACCGGCATTCCCAAATGCATCGTCCATTCGGTCGGCGGCACGCTGATCCAGCATGTCAAGGAACACCGGCTGCATGCAGGGCTGATCGAGGGCGACCGCTTCTTCTACTTCACCACCTGCGGCTGGATGATGTGGAACTGGCTCGTGTCGGGGCTCGCTTCGGGTGCCACGCTGCTGCTCTATGACGGCTCGCCCTTCTACCCTGACGGCAATGTGCTGTTCGACTTTGCCGATGCCGAGAAGATGACCTTCTTCGGCACCTCGGCCAAGTTCATCGATTCCGTGCGCAAGGCCGGCCTGAAGCCGATCCGCAGCCATGATCTGTCGAGCGTGCGGGCGATTTCCTCCACCGGCTCGCCGCTGTCGCCGGAGGATTTCCGCTTCGTCTATGACGGCATCAAGAAAGACGTCCATCTGGCCTCGGTCTCCGGCGGCACCGACATCGTCTCCTGCTTCGTGCTCGGTGTGCCGACGCAGCCGGTCTGGACCGGCGAGATCCAGGGTCCCGGCCTCGGCCTTGCCGTCGATGTCTGGGACGACGACGGCAGGCCGGTCCGGCAGGAAAAGGGCGAGCTGGTCTGCACCAAGGCGTTTCCGGCGATGCCGATCGGCTTCTGGAACGATCCCGAGGGCAAGAAGTACCGGGCGGCCTATTTCGAGCGCTTCGACAATGTCTGGTGTCATGGCGATTTCGCCGAATGGACCGAGCATGGCGGCCTGATCATCCATGGCCGTTCCGACGCCACGCTCAACCCGGGCGGCGTGAGGATCGGCACGGCGGAGATCTACAACCAGGTCGAGCAGATGCCGGAGATCCTGGAGGCGCTGTGCATCGGCCAGGACTTCGACAACGACGTGCGCGTCGTCCTTTTCGTGCGCCTGGCCGCCGGCGTGCAGCTCGACGAGGAACTTGAAAAACGCATACGGGCAAAAATCCGCGGCGGGGCAAGCCCGCGTCACGTGCCGGCCAGGATCGTCGCCGTCACCGACATCCCGCGCACCAAGTCGGGCAAGATCACCGAGCTTGCTGTGCGCGACGTGGTGCATGGCCGCGCCATCAAGAACAAGGAGGCGCTCGCCAACCCAGAGGCGCTGGAGCTGTTCAAGAACCTGCCGCAACTGGCGGACTGATCGCGATCTCCGGCATGGTTACCGAAATATGTCGGTAGAATTTACCTAGATTTCATGAGTGGTACACATCCGTAAATTTTCCGCCGGGCCGGTAAGGAGTTGTTAAGGTCCGGCGTCGATAGTCGCATTCAACTTGAGGGAGAAATCCCGTTCCTCGGCCCCCGGAGGATCCGAATTCGCTCAAGCCCCCGTTGTGACAGCAATCCTATCTCTTAAGGCGTCCTTTGGGCGCCTTTTCTTTTGCCGGTACGAGATCGAGCTGTGGAGGGGCGCTGGCCTATTCCGCAAGTACACGGGTCGAGGGAAAAGCGACCTCGACCAGCGTGCCTTCACCCGGTGTCGAGTTGATGATGAACCGGGCGCGGTTGGCTTCCACCATCGCCTTGGTCAACGGCAATCCAAGCCCGGTGCCGTCGCCGCGTCCGCGCTTCAGCGCATTGATCTGCTTGAACGGCTTCAGCGCCTGCTCGATCTCGGCCTGGCTCATGCCGATGCCGGTGTCGCGCACCCGCATGACGACGTCGCCCGATGTCTCATAGGCGGTCGAGACGATCACCTGGCCGCCGGCCTGGGTGTAGCGGATGGCGTTCGACAGGATGTTGAGGGCGATCTGGCGCACGCTGCGCAGGTCGGCCACCACTTCCGGCAACCGCGAAGCGAAGCTGGAGCGGATGATGACGCGCTCGCGGTTGGCTTGCGGCTGCATCATCGCCACTGTCTCGGCCAGCGTGTCGTTGAGCGACACCGCCTCGTAGGCCATCTCCTGCTGGCCGGCTTCGATCTTCGATATGTCGAGCAGGTCGTTGACGAGGTCGAGCACATGATTGCCCGACCGGTTGATGTCGCGCAGATAGTCACGGTAACGGTCATTGGCGACAGGTCCGAACTTCTCGTCGACCATCAGTTCGGAAAAGCCGATGATGGCATTGAGCGGCGTGCGTATCTCATGGCTGATACGGGCGAGGAAATCGGTCTTCTGCGAGGACGCGCGCTCGGCCACCGCACGCGCTTGCGTCAAGTCCTCTTCGGCCCGCTTCCACTGCGTGATGTCGCGCACGACAGCGCAGAAGCCACTGTCGTTGGGCAATCGGCCAATGGTCATGAACAGCGGGATGAAGCGCCCCTGCGCCTCGCGCCCGATCACCTCACGCCCGTCATTCATCACGCTCGCCACGCCGGGCTCGGACAGTCCGTTGAGATAGTCGCGGGCGGCGCGCTGGCTTTCGATCGCAAACAGCGAGGCGAACGGCTTGCCGGTCACGTCGTCGCTGTCGAAACCGAACAGCGCTTCGGCCGGACGGCTGATCGAGCGGATGGTGCCGTCACGGCCGATCAGCACGACGCCGTCGGTGGCGGTGTCGATGATGGTGCGCATCTCGGCGATTCGCGCCTTTAGCTCGGGAATGTCGGGCTGCGTCTGCTCGTCGCCAACCGCATTCACCGGTGCGTCATCCTCGCCGGAGCGGCGAACGACCAGCATCAGCGCCTTGCCGTCGCGCCAGGGGACTGAGCGCAAAATAGCCTCGATCGGGAATTCCTGCCCGTCACGCGTCTTCAACCGAAGCGCGCGATCGGTGCCATCGGAAGCGCCGTCGTGGGCGTAGGGATCGGCAAACAGCGCGCCGAGGCCGCCGGCATCGGCCAGGTCGTCGAGCGCCTCATAGCCGGTCAGATTGAGGAATTCCTCGTTTGCATAGTGCAACTGGTCGCCGGAATGGATAAGCAGCGGCACGGGCAGCTTGCCGAGAAGCGAAGTGTCCGGAGCCTTGTGCTCATCTCCGGCCGAAAACGCCGACGGTACAAATCCTTCGGCCTTGAGCGGCGGCACCTGCAGGCGAGGGCGCTCGACGCGTGCCGCAACGGCGTCGCTTGGACTGGCGGTTTCCTCGGCCGACGCAACCGCCTGCTCGTCAGGCGCCGAGGCTTCCTCGTCGGGCTGCGCCCAATCTTCACTATCCTCGGCATCGCGAAAGTCTGCCGACGTCATGCTGTCGTCATCATGGTCGGCATAGTCGAGCAATGAGCCCGCCGCATTCGGCTCGGCGGGGTCTTCATGAACCGCTTCGTTCGGGTGGCCGCCATCAAGCCGCGCCAGATCCCGCTCGTCCTCGGCATCGACATCGGTTTCGGACAGCTCGGCTGGCGCTGTTTCGTTCTCTGGCTCTGCCGCGGGGATTTCGCCGGCATGCGTGGGGTCTTCCTGCCGGACAGCATCGGGCGTCGACGCAACCTCGCCAGCCGCCTCGACCGGGCCTTCGGCCTCCGCTTTAGGCACGTCAGCTTTTCCCAAAGGTTCAGCAGATGCTTCGGTCGTCGCTTCCTCGAAGCTTTCAAGGCTGGGCTTCTCGGCCTCTGGCGGCTCGACCGGGGAGCTGTCTTTCTTCAGCCGCTCGCCGATCTCGCGGAACGCGCTGCGTTCCAGACTCGACAGACCCTTGTCGTTGGCTGGCTGCCGATGTTCGGCCAGCCTGATCACCTTGTCGGCAAAGCGCCGTTCCGGTTTCGGCACGATAGTCAGCGCCGGCACCTCGCCCTTGAACGGATCCGATGCCTGAGCATCCTCGGCCTTTGGCTGTTCGGGCTCGACTTCGACGGCTTGCGGTTCCGGCGTCGCTGGCGCCTTGCCGTTGGGCACCAGCGCCATGCCGATGGCTTCCGGATCGACGACCGCATCACTGGCGCGCGCGACGCCGAAGCCGCGGAAACCTTCGAAGGCGCGGCTGCGGCCATAGACAGGCAGCGCCGCCAGGTCGACAGGTATCTTCAGACCGGTGCCGACGACCGGCCAGAGCACGGAACGCCCGGACCAGGTGTCGCGCCGTTCGAGCAGTCCTGATATCTCGCCGGAGGGATCGAGACCGAAGGTGGCCGCGACATCCCTGAAGCGCCGGCCGATCACGTCGGCCGCCGGCTTGCCGACTATGTCGGCGAATTCCGGCGACAGCGCGCTGAACTTGCCCTCGGCATCGGTGCGCCAGACGAAGCGTACCGGCGCCGCCATGCGATCTGTCGCCGAGACCGTCGCGGGCGCGGAGGTGGCCTGGACATCGTCCCGTTTCGTGTCTTGGGCAGGAAATTCCAGGGCGGCCGTTTCAGCCGGTGCTTGAGGTTCGGGCGCGGCTGGTCGCGGCGCCCGTTGCCCTTCGTCCTCGCCGGCATTGAAGTACCAATGGTCGTGCTGCGCCCGCGTGCGCGCGGCTGCCGGTTGATCGCTGTTGGCTGCCGTGGGCGGCTGCGCCGTCGCGTCGGCGATCTCATGCGGCTGCGATGCGGCGACGTCGCCGGCCGGCGCAGCCCCGGCAATGGTTTGCGCCGGGTGTTCGCCGCCAGCGGTCGTGTCGTCGAGCTGGTCCTCGTCGATCACCACCAGCAGATGCCGCTCTTCGGTCAGTCTTGCCAGCCCCGCCGGATAGGAGGTCGCACCGCCGGGGACGAGGCGCTTGACGATGCGGTCGCTCTCGGCCGCGACATCGGCGACGAGCGCGGCCAGCGTCTCCGGCAGGATATCCAGCGCCGAAAACCCCTCCGAGGCGGCCTCGATGTTGCCCGCGGCATCGACAAAGGCGATGAAATGGCCATCCTCGGTAAACCCGCTGATGGCGCGAGCGGCGATTTCGCCGGCACTGCGCGAACCCGTCTGCGCCGCCGGCACGGCCAGCATGATCGCCTTTTCGGCGTCCGGCATGCTCACGGCACTGGCCAGGAAGCCGACGGCGCGGCTGGTCATGCCGGTCGCCAGCCGCACCATGATGGCGCGGTCGCTGCCAATCTCGGGAAATCCGCTGGTCGCCATGATCTGGCGCTTGGCGATCAAGGGCAGCTGCGTCGAGGCGCCGATGATGGCCTCGATGTCGGGATAGCCGAACATCGCGGCTCCCGGCCCATTGGCCCAGATCACCTGCTCCAGGTCCGCCGACAGGATCGCGATCGCGTCGCCGGCGGCAAAGCGCTGGCGGACCGCGTCGAGCACGGCGACGTCGAGGAAGGAATATTCGGACGGCATGCCTTGGCTAACCCTAACGGAGCGGCGAATTTGCAGTTAACGCTTTGTTAATAAAAGCCGGAGGCGCGAAGGTCCACAAGCCAGAACGTGCAAAGGCTGGAATTTGGGCTCTTGGTTAATGGCCCAAAAGAATTTATGGTGCACTGCAACAAAGATATTGCAATGCACAAAATTTGCCTTTATATTGCCATCATACATGAACGAGACGGCTTTCCGTCAAAGCCGCTGCCGCTGAAAAGGATGGAAAATGTCCAGGACCAAAACCGCCGAGACGATCGAAAACGTTGAATTCCCGAGCTTCGACGCTTCCAAGGCCACCGACCAGATGCGCGCCTTCGCCGAAAAGGGCGTTGAGCAGTCGAAGGAAGCCTATGCCAAGCTGAAGACCGGCGCCGAGGAGACCCAGAAGGCTCTGGAGTCGACCTTCGAGACCGCCAAGACCGTTTCCAGCGACCTTTCGCTCAAGACCATTTCCGCCCTGCGTGCCAATGCCGAAGCCGGCTTCTCGCACCTCGAAGCGCTGATCGGCGCCAAGTCGCTGTCGGAAGTCGTCGAGTTGCAGACCGCGTTCCTGCGCAAGCGCGTCGAAACCACCGTCGAGCAGGCCAAGGACTTCCAGGCTGTCGCCTCCAAGGCGGCCGAGGACGTCTCCAAGCCGATCAAGACCGCCTTCGAGAAGGCGATGAAGGAAATCAAGGTCGCCTAACATTTACGCATGATCTGAAGATGCAACAAAAGGTCGCATTTTCTTAAGATAGATCAGCCGTATGATGGTGACCATCAAGGAATACCCGGCGGGTGGAACCTCCTCCCTCTGCCTCCCGGGGTGACCAGCCAGCACCTCCTCCCGCTGGCTCGTAACAGGAAAAGGCCGGCACCTCCTCCCGCCGGCCTTTTTCTTTGTCTGGCGCCCTGTTCTTGCCTTGTGCCTCTTTTTGCCAGGCAAATGTCGTGCCGATGTGGGGAAGTGATCTTTGCTTTCCAAAAGCCTTGAATTAGAATCCATAAGCCCGTAAGGACGCATCGCCGAACGACAGAGCGGTCGAGTGGGATGAGTTTCTGCTTCGATCCCACTCAGGCAAACGTGCCGTTGTAGCTCAGATGGTTAGAGCGCCGGATTGTGGATCCGGAGGTCGCTGGTTCGATCCCAGCCAACGGTACCATAATTCATGAAATGATTTCAATGATTTACGGCTGCGAGGATGAGGCGAGCGCGCTGGAACAGCTCGTCGAACGTGGGCGGGCCAAACCATGATCGGAGGCGATCCGCGCGATTGTGGACGCTACAAATAGGGCGGAGCGCCACGCGCAAATCGGCGGATCTGCTTCGCGCACATGAAACACTCAAAGGCCGAGGATCGAAAGACGGGCGCCCGCTCAGGCGGGCACATCAACTTGGGCATAAAGCCACTGTCATTCGGCTGCTTGCTTCTGAAGCTTCTCGAACACAAATAGCTTGCCTTTGCGCACGCTGTCCTCAAGCGAGTTCGCCTTCGCCAGATGCGCCGCAATCGCACTGGCCAGCATGCATCCCGTCCCGCGCATCGATCCTGCAAGGCGCGGTGTGTTGAAGCGGATTGGTTCTTGATCACGGCGCAACAGAATATCGGTCGAACGAGGTCCCGCAGCGTGGCCCCCCTTGATCAGCAGGGCCTGCGCGCCGGCTGCCAGCAATTTCCGTCCCTGTCTCACCGAATCGCTCTCGTCCGCCGCCGGTTCCGCGCCAACAAGGAGCGCCAGCTCGAAGAGATTGGGGGTGACCAGACCGCAAAATGGCATCAGATCACGCTTCATGACCGCGATGGCGCCTGCTTCCAGGAGCGGCCGGCCTGACGTGGACGCCAGCACAGGATCGAGCACTATCGGCACCTGCGGACTTTCGCGTAGCACGGCGGCAACGGCAGCGACGATCTCAGCCGTCGCGAGCATGCCGATCTTGATGGCCGTCACCTCGTTGGCCCGCAGCGCAGCGCGCATCTGATCGGCCACCAAGCGAGGTTGCGAATGTTGGATTTCCATGACGGCATCGTGCGTCTGCACCGTTAGTGCGGTGACAGCCAGGCACGTGCGCATGCCAATGAAGGAGATCGTCTCGATATCGCGTGCTATTCCAGCCCCACCGCTGGAGTCTGATCCGCCGACCACGAGCACATGCGGTTCTCGCCTCAGCGCCATGGCTTTGTCTTTTCGATCCATTCTCGCGTGCGCGCTTCGGGATCGGCATTCAACGTGATGTCGGTGACCACTGCCGCGCTGTCCGCACCAGCCTCGAAAACACCGTCGAGCCGGTCGGGGTTGAGGCCGCCAATGGCGACCAATGGGATCGGCGCCACCCGATGCTTCCACTCGCTGATCCGCTCGAGCCCTTGCGGCGCCCATTTCATCTGCTTCAGGACGGTGGGATAGATGGGGCCGAGCGCGACGTAGTTGGGCATGGCGGCCATGGCCGTGTCCAGTTCGACATGATCATGCGTGCTGACCCCGACCTTCACGCCGGCTGCCCGTATCCGCGCGAGGTCGGCGGATAGCAAATCCTCCTGGCCGAGATGGACGAAGTCGCAGCCTTCCTCGATTGCCAGGCGCCAGTGGTCGTTGATGATGAACTGGCATTGGTGCTGGGCGCATAAAGCCTTGGCCTTGCGGATCTCCGCGCGCAACCCGGCTTCATCCATGCTCTTGATGCGCAACTGCACCAGCTTGACGCCGAGCGGCACCAGCCGTTCGATCCAGGCAGCGCTGTCGACGATCAGGTAGAAGGGATCGAGCTTCATGAAAAAACTGCCCTGCCGATGGTCGGCGTCGATGGCACGGCGACGTCGCGCGGTTCGAGCATTCCGGAGCTGAAAGCTTCACGACCGGCCTCGACCGCCTTGCCGAACGCACACGCCA